>DASQDP010000195.1:0-19969 GCA_035634095.1 Nocardioidaceae bacterium
CCACATCATGGACATGCGCCGCTACCAGGTGCTGGTCGAGTCGAACTTCCCGGCCGAGCTCAACTCGCTGTTCAAGGGCCTGGAGAACAAGGGCAACCCGTGGAACATGTCGCCCAACGCCCGGATGGACTGGGCCAAGGGCCTGGAGTTCCCGGTCCGCGTCGTGGGGGGCGTCGACGACGATGACCCAGCGGACCTCTCCGAGGTGGAGTGGCTGTTCTGGGTGGGCTGTGCCGGCGCCTACGAGGACCGCGCCAAGAAGACCACCCGGGCCGTCGCGGAGCTGCTCGACCTGGCGGGGGTCTCCTTCGCGGTCCTCGGCGACGGCGAGACCTGCACCGGTGACCCGGCCCGCCGCTCCGGGAACGAGTTCGTCTTCCAGGGCCTGGCGATGCAGAACGCCGAGGTGCTCAAGGAGACCAAGGCGACCAAGGTCGTCTCCACCTGCGCGCACTGCTTCAACACCCTGAAGAACGAGTACGGCCAGCTCGGCGTCGAGCTCGAGGTGGTGCACCATACCCAGCTGCTGAACCGGCTGGTGCGCGAGGGTCGCCTGACTCCCGTCGCCCCGACCAGCAGCACGAGCAACGGGCACGGGCGGTCGGTCACCTACCACGACCCCTGCTACCTCGGGCGGCACAACCAGGTCTACGCGCCCCCGCGCGAGCTCCTCGCGGTCATCCCGGACACGACCTTCACCGAGATGCCCCGCAACAGCGAGCGCTCCTTCTGCTGCGGCGCCGGCGGGGCGCGGATGTGGATGGAGGAGAAGACCGGCGAGCGGATCAACCTCAACCGCAGCACCGAGGCCGTCGCCACCGGCGCCGACCAGATCGCGGTCGGCTGCCCGTTCTGCCGCGTCATGCTCTCCGACGGGCTCACCTCGCTCCAGGCCGGCGGGAACGCCCGCGAGGAGGTGGAGGTGCTCGACGTGGCCCAGATGCTGCTCGCCGCGGTACAGCGGCCCGCGGTCCCCGACGACGACGCGGTGGCGACCAGTGCCGAGCCGGAGGACGGCGACGTGACCCGGACCGCGAGCACGGTCACCGACCACCGCGACGTGGGCGCGCTCGCCGCCGCGAGCGACGAGCCCGATCCCGAGAGGGAGGACGCCGAGCGCCCCAAGCCGACCGAGCCGGGCAGCGGCGGATCCACGGCGCTGTGACTGGTCGCCCGTCCCGGCGGGCTCGTCCGCCCCGGGTCAGCTGACGGAGGCCACCGAGTCCAGCGCGCGCCGCGCCAGGTCGACCACCTGCCTGGCGCTCAGCGCGGCCGCCTCCCGCCGCAGAGCCGCCAGCTCGCCGTCGTCGAACACGCCCGCGACCGACGGGTGCGTCCGGCCGCTGTGCCGCGCGATCCGCTCGTCGACGTACGCCGCCGAGGGCGTGGCCTCGGCACGGAGCACCAGGAGCGCCGCCTCCCGGCGGTGGCCGAGCGCCAGCAGCAGCGACGCCGCGTTCCTCGCCGTCGTCCACAGCTGCGGCCCGTGCCCGGTGGTGAGCCAGTAGTCCAGCAGCGACGAGAACGCGCGCGCCGCCGGCGCCACCTCGCCGACGCGGCTCCGGGCGGACGCCAGGGCGACGCTGGCCACCCCCTCCACGAAGCTGGCGCCGGCGGACCGGGCCTGGGCCATGGCCGTGCGGTACGCCGGCACCGCTGCCTCGGGATCCGAGACAGCGGTGAGCTCGCCCGTGACGTAGGACGCGAAGGCGGAGCTGCTCGGGCAGGGGTGGAGCGCGTCAGCGTCCGCGGCGTCGGCCAGCAACCGCTCGGCCTGGTCCCGGTCACCGCCGTACGCCGCCGCGAGGGCCGCGGACGCGAGCAGCCCGGCCGCCGTGGGCACCGGCGTACGCCCCGCCTGCGTCCACCGGCGCGCCGCCTCGGCGAAGTCCCCCCGGTAGTGCGCCACGCCGGCCAGCGCCGACCAGCAGCGCGCACGGAGCGTTGCCGCGGCCCCCACCCGGTCGGCGAGGGCGAGACCGCGGGCGGCGAGGTCGAGCGCGCGGTCGAAGTCGCCCATCTGGCGCGCCGCCTCGGCGCCCGCGCCCAGGATCTCCAGCTGCCGCGGATGCCCGCGCAGGGAAGGGTCGTCGACCAGCTCGAAGCACCACGCCCAGACCTCGCGCAGATCCCGCCACAGGCAGGACTGGTCGACCGCCAGCGTGATGTCGACCCGGAGGTCGTCCAGGTCGCGCACCCGGGCCGCGTCCCGGGCGGCGCGCAGGTTGTCCAGCTCCGCGCGCAGACGGGCGTCTGCCGCCCCCTCGGCGGCTCCCTGCAGGGCAGCCCCGATGTCGCGGGCGGCACGGTGTGCCCACGCCAGGAACCGGAGCTCGGCCTCGTCGGCCTCGCCCAGTGCCCCAAGCTCGTCGAGCAGGAAGGCGCGCACCGTGAACAGCAGGCGGTACCGCGTCCGGCCGGGGTCGACGACCACCAGCGACGAGTCGGCGAGGGTGTGCAGCAGCCGCACCGCGTCCGCCCCCGGAGCGGCGCCCTCGGCCAGCGACTCCACGGTCTCGAGGTCCACGCCACCGGGGAACGGCGCCAGGGCACGCAGCAGCGCCTGCTCGTCTGCGGCGAGCATGTCGTAGGACCAGCGGATCGTGCGCCGCAGGGTGCGCTGGCGGTCGTCGTCGTGGTCTCGACGCCCGCCGTCGAGGTCCAGGGCGCGGCCCAGCCGGTCGCGCACCGCAGCGACCGGAAGCAGCAGGGTCTGGCCGGCCGCCAGCTCGATGGCCAAGGGCAGACCGTCGAGCCGGCGCAGCACCTCGACCAACGGCTCCGCGTCGCCCGGGCCCAGCCGGAAGGAGCGGTCCCGGCGCCGCGCGTGCTCCAGGAACGCCCGGACGCTGGGTTGCCGTTCCAGGTCCGCGGGGTCCGTCCCGGCCCGCGGGACCGGAAGCGGCTGGAGGCGCACGACGTACTCGTCGCGCGCGTGCAGGCTCACCCGTGACGTCACCAGCATCCGCACTCCGGGAGCCCGAGAGCCGAGTGCCTCCACCAGGTCCGCGCACGCCGGCGCCAGGTGCTCGCAGTTGTCCAGCAGCAGCAGCAGCCGGGCGTCGCCCACCGCGGACGCCACCGCGTCCGCCGTGACCTCCTCGCCGGTCCGCAGGCCCAGCGTCGACGCCACGGCCTGGGCGGCGCGTACGCCGTCCTGGACAGCGGCCAGGTCGACGACGACGGCGGCCGTGCCCTCGACGGCGGACACCTCGGCCGCCACGTCCAGAGCGAGGCGGGTCTTGCCCACGCCCCCCGGTCCCGCCAGCGTGACGATGCGCTGCGTGCTCAACAGGCGCAGCACCTCCTCGCGGTCCTGGCTGCGGCCGACCAGCGGCCCCGAGGGGCGGGGCAGTGGGCGCGCCCCGAACAGCGGCGCCGAGCTCGGGGAGGGCGCGACCCCGCCCGAAGCGATCACCTGCTCGAGGTGACCCACCGAGGGGCCGGGGTCCAGCCCGGCCTCGTCGGCCAGCCGCGCCCGGTACGCCGCGCCCGCTCGCATGGCGTCCGCGCTCCGCCCCTCCGAGGCGAGGGCCCGCATCAGGAGCAGCGTGCTGCGCTCACGCAGCGGGTGCTCCGCGGCCGCGGCCGCAGCGTCCGGCACGACACCGGCCTCCCCCCTCGCGAGCCGGGCCTCGGTGAGGTCGTCCACGAGACGCGCCTGCAGCTCGTCGAGGGCCACGGCCTCGGCGCCCAGCTCCGGGTGACCCCGGAGCTCGTCGAGTGCCGGGCCCCGCCACAGTGCCAG
Source organism: Nocardioidaceae bacterium (assembly GCA_035634095.1). Lineage (GTDB taxonomy): Bacteria > Actinomycetota > Actinomycetes > Propionibacteriales > Nocardioidaceae > Nocardioides_B. Next base: position 3,749 of record DASQDP010000195.1, read on the forward strand.
CGCCTCACGAGCCGGCTCGAGCGCCTCGCCGTCCGCCCGCCGGGCCACCTGCTCGGCCAGTGCGCGCGCCCGCGTCACGTCCACCTCGTCGTCGGCGAGATCGAGCGCGTAGCCGGCTCCCACCCGCCGGAGCCGGTGGCCTGCCACCCCGAGGTCCCGCCGGAGTCGGGACACGTGGTTGTACAACGCCTGGAGGGCGTCCGCGGGAGGGTCGTCGGGCCAGGTGAGGTCGATGAGGCGCTCGGCGCTGAGGACCCGGCCGCGGGAGAGCGCCAGCACGGCGAGAAGGGTCCGCCGACGCGAGCCCGGGACATCCACCTCGCGCCCGTCGACGCTCAGGGTGAGCGGGCCGAGCAGCCCGACGAGGACAGGTGGGCCTGCTCTCACCGGGCGGCGAGGTCGTCGGCACTCCGCGCGGCCGGCGCCGCGAACGACTCGAAGACCACCCAGGCAGTGAACCGCTCGAGACCAACGGCGTCGACGAGGCCGCCCGTCTGCGAGTGCTGGCGTCGCAGCGCCTCCACCTTGCGCTGCAGCTCGGCGCCGGAGAGCTCGAGGTGCACGACGAGCTCGTCCGGATCGCAGATCCGCGGCCAGCCTTCACTGAAGACCCCGAAGTCGTTGTTGAGCGCCGGGTCGACGGACAGCTCGCCCGCGGTGGAGACGGCGTGCAGCAGACGCGGGCGCGCCGCCGAGCGGCGGAGGGCGAGGTCGACCCAGCGGCTCACCGTGCGGTGGTCCCGGTGACCGGTGAACCCGTCGGGTCCGAAGGTGACCAGCGTGTCCGGCCGGACGTCGTCGAGCACGTCGAGGAGCTGACCGACCGCCACCTCCTCGTCGACGGCGGCACAGCCTCCGTCGGGGTGGTCGAGCCACACGTGCTCCTCCACCCCGAGCACGCCCAGGGCGTCGGCGAGCTCGCGGGTGCGCAGCTCGGCCAGGCGAGCCCGGGCTCCCGCATCGGCGACCGGTCCTCCCGCCTCGCCCCGGGTCGCGGTGACGCAGACGACACGGTGGCCCGCGTCCCGCAGGGCGGAGGAGAGGCCCCCACTCAGGTAGGTCTCGTCGTCGGGGTGCGCCCACACCGTCATCGTGGTGCCGAGCGCCGACAGGTCCGGCGATCGGCTCGCAGAGAGGTTCGTCATGGCGCCAGCCTGCCCGCACGCGCTGTCACGGCGCTGTCACGGCTCACCCGCCCTGCGGTGGGACGGCGACAGCCCGGCGCCAGCGGACCCCGACAGCGTGCTGCCCGGAAGCGGACCACCGGGCCCGCAGCAACGAGAGGAAACAACCCCATGTCGATCGACACGACTCCCGAGGCGGCGGCAGCTGACACCGCTGCCGCCCTCGACCAGCAGGCCGTCGAGCAGTTCGTGATGAAGGTCGCGACCGACCTCGGCATCGGCCACAACGGCGTGCTCGCCTACCTCGGTGACCGCCTCGGACTGTGGCGTGCCCTGGCCGACGCGCCGGGGTGCACCAGCGACGACCTCGCGGCGCGCTGCGGCTTCGCGGAGCGGTACGTGCGCGAGTGGCTGGCGGCGCAGGCGGCCGCAGGGTACGTGCACTACGACCCCACCACCCGAGGGTTCACGCTGCCGCCCGAGCACGCTGCCGTGCTGGCCGACGACGAGAGCCCCGTCGCCCTGGCCTCCGGCTTCGAGGTGCTCGCCTCGGTCTGGGCGACGGTCGACGGGCTCGCGCACGCGTACGCCACCGGCGGCGGGGTGGGCTGGCACGAGCACGACGCCCGGCTGTTCACCGGGTTCGAGCGGTTCTTCCGGCCGGTCCTGCGGGGACAGCTCGTGCAGGAGTGGCTGCCGGCCGTGCCGGGTCTCGTGGACCGGCTGACCTCGGGCATCCGCGTCCTCGATGTCGGCTGCGGCCTCGGCACGGCCACCATCCTGATGGCCGAGGCGTTCCCCGCGTCCACCTTCGTGGGAGTCGACTACCACCCGGAGTCCGTGCGCCGGGCCACCGCCGCTGCCGCCGAGGCGGGCGTCGCGGACCGGTTGCACTTCGAGGTCGCGGACGCTGCGTCGTACGACGGTGCCTTCGACCTGGTCGTGTTCGTCGACGTCGTCCACGACCTGGGCGACCCCGTGGGCGCGCTGGCCCATGCCCGCGAGCACCTGGCGGAGGGCGGCTCGGTCCTCGTGATCGAACCGCAGGCCGCGGACCGGCTCGAGGACAACCTGCACCCGCTCGGCCTCACCTGGTACGCCTCGGGCCACTCGATCTGCGTCGCGCACAGCATGTCGCAGGGCGGCGCCGCGCTCGGTGCGCAGGCCGGCCCTGCCCGGATCTCGGGAGTCGTCTCCCAGGCGGGCTTCGGCGAGGTCACCAAGGTGGCGGACTCCCTGCTGAACTTCGTGCTGTCCGCGAGGCCGTGAGGTCGGCCCCCGCGCCGATCGCCGCTGGCCCGCTCAGATCTGGGTGCGGTGGAAGCCCAGGTGCGAGCGGGACGGCGTGGGCCCGCGCTGACCCTGGTAGCGCGAGCCGTACTTCTCCGAGCCGTACGGGTGCGCCGAGGGGGAGGACAGCCTAAAGAAGCACAGCTGCCCGATCTTCATCCCCGGCCACAGCTTGATCGGCAGCGTTGCGACGTTGGACAGCTCCAGCGTCACGTGCCCGGAGAAGCCGGGGTCGATGAATCCGGCCGTCGAGTGGGTCAGCAGCCCGAGCCGCCCCAGCGACGACTTGCCCTCCAGCCGGGCCGCCACGTCGTCGGGGAGGGTGACCACCTCGTAGGTCGAGCCGAGCACGAACTCGCCGGGATGCAGGATGAACGGCTCGGCGGCGTACGGCTCGACCTGCCGGGTCAGGTCCGGCTGGTCCTCTGCCGGGTCGATGTGCGGGTAGCGGTGGTTCTCGAAGACCCGGAAGTAGCGGTCCAGCCGCACGTCCACGCTCGAGGGCTGCACCATCGCGTCGTCGAAGGGCTGCAGGGCCACCCGCTGGGCGTCGATCTCGGCGAGGATGTCGCGGTCGGAGAGCAGCACACGCCGTAACCTACCGACCCCGTCCGGCTCTCCGGACGCAGGCGGGGACAATCGGAGGCATGGCTGCTCCCGGTGCGTTCACCCGGTACGTCGCCCTCGGCGACTCGTTCACCGAGGGCGTCGGTGACCACGACCCGGACCGGCCCAACGGCGTACGGGGCTGGGCGGACCGCTTCGCTGAGGCCTTGGCCGGCTCCACGCGGGACGCCGGCGAGGACCTCGGCTACGCGAACCTCGCGATTCGCGGCCGGCTGATGCGGGCGATCCTCGACGAGCAGGTCGGGACGGCGATCGCGATGCGCCCGGACCTGGTCTCGGTCTACGCCGGCGGGAACGACATCCTGCGCCCCAGGGTGGACATCGACGCCCTGGTGGAGCGCTACGACGAGGCCGTCGGCGCCCTGGTGGACGCCGGGGCGCACGTGGTGCTGTTCACCGCCTTCGACCTGGGGTTCGCGCCGGTCCTCCGGCACCTGCGCGGGCGGGTCGCGACGTACAACGAGCTGGTCCGCGAGGTCGCCGACCTGCGGGGAGCCACCCTGGTGGACTACTGGAGGATGCGCGACTACCGCGACCCGCGGCTGTGGGACGTCGACCGGCTGCACATGTCCATCGCCGGGCACCAGCTGATGGCCGGGCGAGTGCTGGACGCACTGGGCGTGCGCCACCGGCTCGCGGTCCCCGACCTGGGCCCGCTCGCGGAGATGGACCGCCGCCAGCGACGGGCCGCAGACCTCGCCTGGGCACGTGCCCATGCCGCCCCGTGGGTGCAGCGACGGCTGCGCGGCACCTCCTCGGGGGACGGGGTCTCACCGCGCCGTCCCACGCTGGAGCCGGTGCGGGTCCCCACGGGCGGCTGAGCCGGCAGGCCACCGGCAACGGGTACTATCTGCGTCGTCCCGTCGCCGGGACCCGGCGGATGTAGCTCAGTTGGTAGAGCGCGACCTTCCCAAGGTCGATGTCGCGAGTTCGAGTCTCGTCATCCGCTCCATCTGACCGCTTCCCCGCGCGCGTGAGCCGGGATCTCGAGCACGCTCCCGGGCACTGTTGTGCCATGTGGTGTCCGATTTAACCCATTTTCCTCTTAATTATCCCACTCATCGATCCGACTCTCTCCTCGTCCTGCGCGGGCGCCCGAAGCCTGCCTGCGCTCCCGTTCTTCGAGGAGCAGTTCGATGCTCAAGACGATGATGGCCGGCGTCTCCGTCGGCGCGATGGTCGCGGCGACCATGCTCCCGGCAGTCTCGGCAGACGCAGCCCTGGTCACTCCGCGGGGAGTGCACACCATCGGCCGGACGCCCACCGCCCTCTCGGTGGACTGGCGTCCCGTCACCGGCGCCCGCGCCTACCGCCTCCAGGTCTCGCCCGAGCCCACCATGCGCCCGGCGACCCTCGTGGACGTCACGCGGACGCACGGCGTGATCCGCGGGCTCGAGCCGATGACGCGGTACTACTACCGGGTCTCCGCGCTGGACCCGCGGACCGGCAAGCGCATCGGCCGGTACACGCCGAAGATCCGCACGGCGATGACTCGGAGCGTCCGTACGCCCACGGGGCTGGGCGTGGTGGACCGCTCGGAGACCTCCGTGAGCCTGACCTGGACCGCGCCGACCGGAGCGACCTACTACCGGGTCGCGACCTCCACGTCCTCGAGCTTCTCCGACTCCGTGTACACCCAGGTGACCGGGCCGGCCGCCACGATAGCGGGCCTGTCACCGGACACGACCTACCACTTCCGCGTGCAGGTCGTCCGCAGCAACGGTTCCGTCCTCACACCGTTCTCCCTCGCGGACTCCGGCCGCACGGCACCCTCACTGCCCGACACCTTCCCCTCCGACGGTCCGGTCGACCTCCGCGTCGGCAGCTTCAACGTCATGACCGTCGGCGGAGACGTCGTCGAAGGCAACCGTCGACCCTGGAAGGAGCGCCGCCAGACCGTCATCAGGCAGATCCTGGGCGAGAAGGTCGATGTGCTCGGCGTGCAGGAGGCCAACCAGAGCTACGTCTACCGGGACCAGATGGTCGACGGCGAGAACCAGATCACCGACCTCAAGAACGGCCTGAACAAGGCTGGCGGCTCCTACGCGGTCGCCAACGAGACGCCGTACAACTGCGTGAACCCGGGGTCGTCCTACAACTGCGTCTACAAGTACCGCGGCGCATCGGGCGGGAACCGCATCTACTACAACACCGAGACGGTCGACCTGGTCTCGGAGGGCTCCTACGAGTACCGGGCCCAGAGCAAGATCAAGTACCCGCTGAGCTACGCCGTCCTCCAGGTCAAGAAGACGGGCGATCGGTTCTTCTTCGCCTCGGTGCACCTCGAGCCTGCCGACCGGCAGGTGCGGATCGCGCAGTGGCACGAGCTGATCGCCAAGGTCAACGCCCTCAAGGGGTCGCTGCCGGTCGTCGTTGTCGGTGACTTCAACACCCAGAAGATGGATCCGATCATCGCGCCGATGCTCACCGCGATGAAGTCCAGCGGGTACGGCGACGTCCTCAACCAGGTCTTCCAGGAGAACCCGATCGCCCACCCTCGCGCCGAGCGCAGCATCAACGGCTGGATCAACTCGGCCAACCACCTGGATCGCGACGTTCGGAACTGGTCCTACGACGAGAAGCGCACCAAGGCCGGGATCACCATCGACTGGATCTTCGCGTCGAACCGGCTGCCGGTGCGGGAGTACAAGCTCGTGCTCGACTACGACCCGTCCACCCTCCAGGTGCGGGGCGTGTTCCCCTCGGACCACAACATGATCCGGGCGACGCTCACGTTCCCCTGACTCGGACGGCCCGACCGGGTCGTCCCGCCCGAACCTGCCCCGACCGGCCCCGCTCCCTGACGAGGCCGGTCGGGGCAGCCGTGTGCCGGCGCCGCGGACCCACTACCCTCGCCGGGTGCCGGTCCCGGAGTTCGTCCGCGAGCTGCGCCGCCACGTGGGCACGGCAGAGCTGTGGCTCCCCGGCGTCACGGCCGTCGTGCGCCGGGGGGCCGACCTGCTGCTCGCCCAGCGGTCCGACACGCTGGAGTGGTCACCGGTCACCGGCATCGTGGACCCCGGCGAGCAGCCCGGCGTGGCGGCCCGCCGTGAGGTGCTCGAGGAGACCGGCGTGGTGGTCAGGGTGGACCGGCTGGCCTGGGTGCAGGCCCTGCCGACGACCACCCACGTCAACGGCGACCTCGCGACCTACCTCGACCACACCTTCTCCTGCAGCTACGTCTCCGGAGAGCCGCACGTCGCGGACGACGAGTCGCTGGCGGTGCGGTGGTGGCCCGTCGACGAGCTGCCGCCCCTGCGCCCGTCGGTGCGCGACCGGATCGCCTGCGTGCTCGAGGACGACCCGGTCACCCGCTTCGCCACCTGACGGTTTCGTAGGCTCGGCGACATGGACAGCAGCGGCGGGTTCGCGGGGTTCCCGGTGGCGGCCCTGGACTTCTACGACGACCTGGAGATGGACAACACCAAGGCGTTCTGGAGCGCGCACAAGGAGACCTACGACAGCGCGGTCAAGGCGCCCATGGCGGCCCTGGTCGCGGCCCTCGAGCCGGAGTTCGGTCCAGCCAAGGTGTTCCGGCCCTACCGCGACGTGCGCTTCGCCAAGGACAAGACGCCCTACAAGACCCACCAGGGCGCCTTCGTCCCCGCCGGCCCGGCCACCGGCTGGTACGTCGAGGTGGGCGCGCCCGGCGTGCGGGTCGGGGTCGGCTTCTACGAGGCGAGCGCGCCTCGGCTGGCCGCCCTCCGGGCGGCGATCGCCGAGGACCGCCGGGGACGCCAGCTGCAGCGCATCGTCGCGAAGCTGTCCCGCCAGGGGTTCGAGGTCGGCGGCGACACCGTGCGCACGTCCCCGCGCGGGTACGCCGCGGACCATCCCCGCATCGACCTGCTGCGCCACCGGTCGATGACGCTGACCCGGTCCTACGGGTTCGCGCCCATGATCCACGAGCCGGAGCTGCTGGCCGCCGTCCGCTCCGACTGGCGGGCGGCACGGCCCTTCGTGGAGTGGATCCGCTCCGTCACGGGCGACGACTGACCGCGGCAGGGCTCGTGCGGGACGCCACCGCGCGCCTGGGCCGCCAGCCTGTCGAGCAGCCGGCGGCTCTCCGGCGCGAGGCCCTCCCCACCCGCCATCGCCTCCACGATGCTGCGCGCGACGTCCCTCACCTTGACGTTGCACAGCTGGGAGTAGCCGCGCAGCACCCTGAACGCCTGGTCCGCATCGAGGGCGTAGTCCGCCATGACCGCACCCTTGGCCTGGTCGATCAACGGCCGGCTGCGCGCGATGGTCTCCAGCGCCTGGTCGACCTCCTGGGCGGTCACCTGCCGCACCGCCTCGGTCACGTCGACGACGTGACCTCGGACACCGGTCCGGCCACCGTCGGCCGACAGCGGCATCGCGGTCGTCATCACCCGGCGCACCGCCCCCGATGCGTCCAGGATCCGGTGCCACAGGGAGCCGGCCTCCCCACCACGGAGCACGTCCTCGAGGAAGGCCACGAAGCCGACGCGGTCCTCCGGGTGCTGGTGGGCCAGCAGCAGCTCGGTGCTGGGCACCACGTCTCCGGGGGCGAAGCCGTAGATGCGGTAGGTCTGTGGCGACCACGTCCAGGTCTGTGACCCCGGGACGAAGTCGAAGGCACCGCTGGGCTCGAGCTTGGTGATCGTCACGTCCGGCCTCGTACTAGTCCGCTCCCCGGCTGCTTTTTCAACCGTTGGAGGAATACTAGAGCAGAGTGAGCGGCAACGGCAGCCCCAGGCTCAGTGCGGCTGCCAGGCGTCCTCCGACTGGGTCCGCGAGGTGACCGCCGAGGGCAGCCGGCCGTCCGCCAGAGCCCGGATGCTGACCTGCTCGAAGACGTCGCGAAGGCTGCTGCGGGCGGCGATCCAGACGTGCTGGAGGACCTCGGCGGACTCGTTGTAGGCGACCGACTCGGGCCGGAGCCCGTAGACGCTGACCAGGGGCCCGTCCACGGCCCGGATGACGTCCGCGACGCTGATCGTCTCCGGGTCGCGCGCCATCCGCCACCCTCCCGACTGCCCGCGCTGGCTCCGCACCAGGCCGGATCGACGCAGGTCCGCGAGGATGGCCTGCAGGAAGCCGTGCGGGATCTCCTGCAGCCGTCCCAGCTCCTCGGCGCTGACCGGCTCACCACTGCCGCGCCCCGCCAGCTCGATCAGAGCCCGCAGGGCGTAGTCACTCTTCGCGGAGACACGCACGCGCTAAGTCTGTCAGACAACTACACATAGCGGAGCATGAGGCACGTGCCAGCTACCGGTTCCCCGCCCGGCGACGTGGTCCCCTTCCGCGAGGCGGTCGGCGCGTGGTTCGCGATCTCCCTGCAGACCTTCGGCGGGCCCGCCGGCCAGATCGCCGTTCTGCAGCGCACGCTGGTCGAGGAGCGCCGCTGGATCGGGCAGCGCCGTTTCCTGCACGCGCTGAGCTACTGCACGCTGCTCCCGGGCCCCGAGGCGCAGCAGCTCGCGATCTACATCGGCTGGCTGCTCAACGGCGTGCGCGGCGGCCTGGTCGCCGGGGTCCTGTTCGTGCTGCCCGGGGTGGTCGCCCTGCTGGGCCTCTCCGCGCTCTACGTCGGGTACGGGCAGACCCCCGTCGTCGCAGCGCTGTTCGCGGGACTGGCTCCTGCGGTGCTCGCGGTGGTCGCCCAGGCGGTGGTGCGGGTCGGGCGCCGAGCGCTGGGGCACCCGGCCCTGATCGCCCTGGCGGTGACCGCGTTCCTCGCGCTGACCTTCCTCGGGGCGCCCTTCCCCGCCGTCGTCGCAGGCGCTGCCGTCGCCGGCTGGGGACTGGGACGGTGGGCGCCGGGGACCATGCGGACCGGGTCCGGCGACGGCCCGCAGGAGGGCCGAGCGCCCCTCGTCCCCGACGACGCCCTGCACCACGAGCCGCCGAGCCGCCGGTACGCGGTCCGGGTGCTGCTGGTGGGCGGCCTGGCGTGGTCCGTGCCCCTCGGACTGGTGGCCGCGCTCACCGGCCGGCACAGCGTCTTCACCGAGCAGGGCCTGTTCTTCTCCGGAACGGCACTGGTGACCTTCGGCGGCGCGTACGCCGTCCTCGCCTATGTCGCGCAACGCGCCGTGGAGGAGTACGGCTGGCTCGGTCCCGGGGAGATGGTCCGCGGGCTGGCGCTCGCCGAGTCGACGCCGGGACCGCTGGTGATGGTCGTGCAGTTCGTCGCCTTCCTGGGCGCCTACCGCGACCCCGGACCTCTCGACCCCTGGGCCGCCGCCCTCCTGGGCGCGCTGCTGACCACGTGGGTCACCTTCGTGCCCTGCTTCCTGTTCATCTTCCTCGGGGCGCCGTACGTCGAGCGGCTGCGCGGGAACGCGTCGCTGTCCGCAGCGCTGACCGGCATCACGGCGGCTGTGGTCGGCGTCATCGCGAACCTCGGCGTGTACTTCGCCCTGCACACGCTCTTCTCGGACACCACCCGGGTCGCCCGGGGACCGGTGTCCCTCGCGGTGCCCGTGCTGGACACGCTGCGGCCGGTGTCGCTGGGGATCACGCTGGTCTGCGTGACCCTCCTGCTGCGGACCCGCTGGTCGGTCCTGCGCACGCTGGCGGTCGGAGCCGTCCTGGGACTGCTCGCCGCAGGACTCGGACTGCCGACCTGAGCGGTGGGACCGCTGCTCGGGACGGTCGGCGCCCGCTCGGCCCGGTCCGGTCAGCTGTCGAGGAACCGAGCGAGGAACCGCGCCGTCGCCGCGCCGTCGTCGAGGTGGCAGAAGCGCTCGCGGAACCGTTCGTAGTGGGACGCGTGCTGGACGTGGTGCCGACCGACGTCTCGGACGTACCCGGCCAGCTCGTCGGTGGTGCTGGCCAGCGGACCGGGAGGGTCGAGCGCGAGGTCGAAGTAGAAGCCCCGGAGCTCGTCGCGATAGCGCTCCATGTCGTAGGCGTAGAACAGCAGTGGCTTGCCGGTGACCGCGAAGTCGAACATCGTCGAGGAGTAGTCGGTCACCATGAGGTCGGCGGCGAGGTAGAGGTGCGAGGTCTCGGGGTAGCGGCAGACGTCGACGACCCCGGGGTGGTCCAGGCCGTCGAGCATCCCGACGAGCTTGTAGTGCAGCCGCAGCAGCAGCACGTGGTCCTCCCCGAGCGCGTCGGTGAACCGGTCCAGGTCGAGGGCCAGCGCGCGCTCAGCCGCGCTCCCGTCCCAGAAGGTGTCGTCCCGCCAGGTAGGCGTGTAGAGCACCGCCACACGCCCGTCCTCGACGCCGAACGCGCGCCGTACCTCCTGTCGCACTGCACCGGCACGCGGCGACAGCAGCACGTCGTTGCGCGGGTAGCCGATCTCGAGGACCTCGCCGCCCCAGCGGAAGGCGCGGCGCATCGTGGTCGTGCTGTAGCCGTTGGGCGTCAGCAGCACGTCCCAGCGGTCGACGTCGCGGGACAGGTGCTCGAGCAGGCCCGGCGGGCCGCCGAGGGCGTCGGCGTGGATCCGCTTGAGCGGGGTGCCGTGCCAGGTCTGCACGTACGTCGCGCCCGGTCGCTTCGTCCACTCCATCTCCAGGTGGCTGTTGGACACCACCAGGTCGACGGACTCCAGCGCCTCCACCGCCGACGGCGTGTAGATCGGCACCGTCTCGACGCCGGCCGGGAAGTCGGCTCCGTGCTCGGGGTCCGCCAGCCACACGTGCTCGTGGGGGTCGCCTCGCTGCACCAGCGCCTCGTGCACCGCGCGCGGGCTGTCGCTGTAGCGCCCGTTGTAGCTGTTGTAGGCGATCCGCACGCCCGGCTCCTCTCCGCAGCGGCCGCCCGCGGCGTGCGCTCCCCGGATCGTAGGGGCAGTGGTGTGAGCCTGGTGGCGACCCCCGCACCGGGCCGCCCCGTCGCTGTGCGTCGGGTGGACCGTGCAGGACGTCGCTAGCAGGAGACAGCGTGGTTCCCGACCTTTGACGCGGGCACCCGCCGAGCACCTCGGGACGCTGCTGCATCGAGGCGATCCTGCTTGCCGTGAGCCGCTTGTCGTGTCCAGGGTCACTCGCCCGAAGGCGCATGTCCGCCCGCGGCGCAGGGCTCGGGGACCGCAGTGGCGAAGGTCACCGTCCTGGGCGGCGCTTGCGCTTGCTAGCGGCGGATCCCTGTGTCACGGTGGAGTCATGACAAAGGCAAACACCACTTCCACCGCCCTTCTGAACGAGCTCTCCGCCCTGCTGCGGCTGACGCGCGCGGAGGCCCAGGTCGCCCGGGTGCGCGTCTCGCAGGCCCGGCGCGAGGAGATCCGTCGCGAGCTCGAGGACAACGCCACCGAGGCCGACGCCCGTGCAGCCCGCATCCAGGACGCCCTGCGCCGTCTCGGCGGCACGCCGGACGTCTTCGCCGACACCGTCGGTCGGGTCGCCGCGCTGACCAAGGCCACCGCCGAGCAGGTGCAGCCCTTCTCCGAGGGTCTGCTGAGCGACCTCGCCCTCGAGCACCAGCTCCGCGACCGGGTCCTCTTCACCCGGGTTCTGGCCGAGGCGCAGGACGCCCCCGAGGTCGTCAAGCTCATGACCGAGCTCGAGGACGCTCACACCGAGACCATCGAGTGGATCCGCGTCCGCCTGGCCGAGCTGGCCCAGGGCGGCCCCGTCGCGCTCGCCCCGACGCCGGCCCAGGCCGCCGTCAGCGCCGTCGCGCGGTTCGCCACGCTGCCGTCGCGCCAGGGCGCCGCGGTGATCAACAAGGCTGCGGACGTGCTCCAGCGCAGCCGGGCCGGTGTCCAGCACGCGGCCGCCGTGACGCTGCAGAAGGGTCGCGAGACCGCCGAGGCGACGGAGGAGGTCGTGACCGCGGGTCGCGACGCCGCCGTGGAGCGGACCGAGGAGGTCGCCCCGTCCCCCAAGGTGCGCAAGGCCGCTCGCAAGACCCGCGAGAACCTGGGCACCGTGGACGCCAAGGACCTGCCCGTCAAGGAGTACGACGCCCTGTCCGGCGCGGACGCGATCAAGGCGGTCACCGGTCTGGACAGCGCCGACGACGTGACCACCGTGCTCGCCTACGAGGAGGCCCACAAGAACCGCAAGGGCGTCACCACGGCCAGCCAGAAGCGGGTCACCGAACTCGCCGAGCAGTCCGTCAACGCCTGAGCAGCACCAGCCGCACCCGGGCCGGGATCCCTTTCTGGGGTCCCGGCCCGTTCCACGTCCACGCGGGTTTCCGTGGATTCCTACCCGTCGGTAGCCTAGGATGTTACCGACGAGTACACCGGTGCTCGCCCCGTCGCCTCGGCCGGTTCCTGGGCGAGCAGCCGAAGGTGGGTCCGTGAGCCACTACCGCAGCAACCTCCGCGACCTGGAGTTCAACCTCTTCGAGGTGCTGGGACGCGACGGCGTCCTGGGGCAGGGACTCTTCGAGGACATCGACCCAGGCACCGCCCGATCCGTCCTCGCCGAGGTCGACCGGCTCGCACGTGACGAGCTCGCCGCCTCGTTCGCCGAAGCCGACCGGCACCCCCCGGAGTTCGACCCTGCCACCTCCAGCGTGCGCATGAACCCCGCCTTCGCCGACAGCTACCGCGCGTTCATGGACTCCGAGTGGTGGCGCCTCCAGCTGCCGACCGAGCTGGGCGGGACCCCGGCGCCGGCGTCGCTGGTGTGGGCCACCGCCGAGCTCGTGCTCGGGGCGAACCCCGCCGTGTGGATCTACGCCTCCGGACCCGGGTTCGCAGCGGTGGTGCACCGCAACGGCAACGACCGCGACAAGCGCATCGCCCAGCACATCGTGGACCGCCGGTGGGGCGCCACCATGGTCCTCACCGAGCCGGACGCCGGGTCCGACGTGGGCGCCGGTCGCACCAAGGCCTTCCCGCAGGAGGACGGCACCTGGCGGATCGAGGGCGTCAAGCGCTTCATCACCTCCGCCGAGCACGACATGAGCGAGAACATCGTCCACCTCGTGCTCGCGCGACCTCAGGGCGTCGAGGGCGCGGGCGGCCCGGGGACCAAGGGTCTCTCTCTCTTCGTGGTCCCCAAGCACCACTTCGACCTCGACACCGGCGAGCTCACCGGCGAGCGCAACGGGGTCCACGTCACCGCCGTCGAGAAGAAGATGGGCATCAAGGTGTCCACCACCTGTGAGGTGGCCTTCGGCGATCCCACCGTCGGCGGCGGCGAGCAGGCCACCGGCTGGCTGCTCGGGGAGGTGCACGACGGGATCGCGCAGATGTTCCAGGTCATCGAGAACGCCCGGATGCTGGTCGGCACCAAGGCGATCGCCACGTTGTCCACCGGCTACCTCAATGCCCTCGACTTCGCCACCATGCGGGTCCAGGGCCCGGACCTCCGGCAGGCGTCGGACAAGACCGCCCCGCGGGTCACGATCGTGCACCACCCCGACGTACGCCGCTCGCTGATGACCCAGAAGTCGCACGCGGAGGCACTGCGGGCGCTGGTCCTCTACACCGCGACCTGGCAGGACACGGTCATGCTGGCGGAGCATGCCGGCGAGCGCGACGAGCTGGCCGAGCGCGTCAACGACCTGCTGCTGCCGATCGTCAAGGGGTACGGCTCCGAACGGTCCTGGGTGCTGCTCGGGACGGAGTCGCTGCAGACCTTCGGCGGCTCGGGGTTCCTGGAGGACTACCCCGTCGAGCAGTACGTCCGCGACGCCAAGATCGACACCCTCTACGAGGGCACCACCGCCATCCAGGGCCAGGACCTGTTCTTCCGCAAGATCGTCCGCGACCGGGGGCAGGCGCTCGGTCGCCTCTCCGGGCTGATCGAGGAGTTCGCGAGCAGCGAGGCGGGCAACGGTCGCCTGAAGAACGAGCGCGCCCTGCTCGCCACCGCGCTGCGCGACGTCCAGGCCATCGTGGCCGCGATGGTCGGCGACCTGAGGTCGGCGGACCCGGCCACCGAAGGCGGACATCGCGACAACGTCTACAAGGTCGGGCTGAACACCTCGCGCCTGCTGATGGTGCTCGGCGACGTGGTGTGCGCGTGGCTGCTGCTGCGGCAGGCGGAGGTGGCCCTGGAGCGGCTCGGCGGCGCTGTCGGGCCCGCGGACCAGCCGTTCTACGAGGGCAAGGTGGCGGCCGCCGTGTTCTTCGCCCGCACGGTGCTGCCGAAGGTCAGCGCGGAGCGGGCCGTCGCCGAGGCGACCGACCTGTCGGTGATGGAGCTCGACGAGCGCGCGTTCTGAGCCGGCGCGTTCCGGGCGACCGCACCGCGGCGTAGGCCCGGTGCGCCCCGATGCCCACGGCGAACGAGGCCAGCGTGGCCAGCAGCGGGTACCCGTCCTCGAGGTGCGGGTAGACCTGCCAGTGCGTCAGGTAGACGAACAGCGACGAGGACGCGAGCAGCGTCACCGGCCGCAGCAGGGCACGCGGGAACCGCACCGTCCTCACCCAGACCAGGCAGAGGATCCCCGCGACGACGAGGGTCTCGCGGATCACATCCCCGAAGAAGCCGTACGTCGCTCCTGCCGCCGCCGCACTCGCCAGCACCCGGTGCGTCGTCGTCTCGCTGCGTGCGGCGAGCCACCCCAGCGCGATGCACCACAGCACCACGGGCAGGGCGTAGCGCTCGGTGGGGCCGGCGTGCACCCCGACCAGCACGAGGCGCAGCAGGAGCGTCAGCGCCACGACGCCGAGCGCGCAGCTGAAGGGGCGCCGCCGTTCCAGGCGATCGAGGGCCGGCACGCTCACCAGGCCGGCGACGGCGACCAGCGACCACACCACCGCCTCGAGGAACCAGAACTGCCAGCGGACGTCCCAGGTCGGTGAGCCCAGCAGGTTGTTCGCCAGCGCCACGGTGCCCAGGTCGTACCTCCCGGTGGTCAGCGCCACCCCGCCGATCCACAGCGCGGAGGGCACCGCGATCTCGCGGGCGGCCCGGAGCAGGCTGCGACACCGCTCGGCCCGGCGACCGCCGGAGAGCTGGAAGCGGGCGAGGCTGAACCCGGCGAGGGCGAGCAGGACGTGCGCGCCGCCCAGGACGCTGAGGACGTTGGCGTGGCTGGCGACCACGAGTGTGATCGCGGCCGCCCGCAGCAGCAGCGGCACCTCGACGTGCGCCCACCGGGAGCCTTGCCCCGACCCCTCCCCACCCACGTGGCGGGCCTCGGCCGCCAGCCGGTGGGCGGACAGGTCCGGCCAGCCTTCAGGGAGGACGCCGAGGAGCTCGTCGAGGCGCACCGAGGCCTCCACGAAGGACAGTGAGTCCCCGTGCAGGGAGACGAAGCTGTCCTCGTCCGTGGCGTCGGGACGGCCGAGCAGCTCGGCGTACAGGTCACGCACCGCGCGCGCGTCGCACGTCACGTGTCGAGAGCCGGCGTCAGCGTCCTCGCCCGCTGCAGCCTCCGAGCGGCGCAGCACCTCGGCGTGCCGGACGAGGGCGGAGTAGTCCACCTTGCCGCGGTCGGTCAGCGGGAAGGACGCCACCACGTGCGCGCGGACCGCGCAGAACGGCACCCCGGCGCGGACGGCAGCCTGCCGAGCCGTCTCGGCGTCGAGGTGCCGCGTCACGAAGAGCGCCACCCGGCCGTCGTCCTCGACCGCGCGGGCCCGCACCTCGTCGTGGGACTCCAGGCGCCGCTCGAGGTCGTCGAGGTCGACGCGCAGGCCGAACACCTTCGCGAGCCGGCTGCGGCGGCCGACCACCTCGTAGAGGCCGTCCTCGTGCTGGACCGCGAGGTCGCCGGTGCGCAGCTCGTGCACCGTGCGGCCCTGCGCCAGGTCGTGCGCGGACGTGGCGTAGCCGAGCATCACGTTGCGGCCCCGGTAGACGAGCTCGCCCACGGACCCGGGATCGGCCGGGTCCAGGGGGTCGAGCCGGAAGCTGCCGCCCGGCACCGGGACGCCGATCGTCGCCGGGCGCTCCGCGGCCAGGCCCGGCGGCAGGTAGGCCATCCGGGCGGTCGCCTCCGTCTGCCCGTACATCACCACGAGGTCGAATCCACGGTCCCTCCCGAGCCGGGCGTACCGCCCGACCCGCTCCGGGTCGAGGCGCCCGCCGGCAGCGGTGACGTAGCGCAGCGACGGCAGGTCGCGGTCGGCGAACCCGGACGAGTCCAGCAGGTCGAACGTGTAGGGGACGCCCGCGAAGGACGTCGCCTGCTCCGCACGGAACTCGTCCCAGAACCGTTCGTCCACCACGGACCGGTCGGTCAGCAGCACGCCGCCGCCACTGACCAGGTGGCTGTTGAGCACGGAGAGTCCGTAGCAGTACTGCAACGGGAGGGTGGTCGCGGCCAGGTCGCCGCCGGCGAGGCCCAG
>DASQDP010000196.1:0-65298 GCA_035634095.1 Nocardioidaceae bacterium
ATCGCTCGGTAGTTTCCGGTGGACACAGCTGTGGTCATGGACGCCCTCGCCAACTCGATCGCCGGTGGCTGCATCCCACCGGGATCAGCCTCTTGACGTGCTCTCAAGCACAGCGTAATGATTACAACTGTTTTTCGCCAGTGCCACGCACGAGAGGGAGCCCCAGTGATCTCCGTATCCAGCACAGTCCAGGTCAACCCACCCGACGAACCCATCAGACTCACCCGTGCAGACGTGTGGCACGGCCTTGCATTGAAGGCCGAGAACGCGCTGCCGTTCGTGCCGGCGATGACGGTTTGCGAGGTGAAGGAGCGCACCGACACCGAGATCGTTCGAGAGATCGAGTTTCGCGGACAGCGATTCGGCGAGCGGATCACCTTGGTGCCCGAGCAGACGGTGCAGTTCGACCGGACCTTCGGTCCGGTCATGGGGACCATCCGCAATGAGATCCTCGAGGAGGATGGTGACCTGTCGCTGAGGTTCACGTTCGACCTCGTCCTGGAGGGCGTAGCCGCAGGTTCGGACGCTGAGCGGGAGTACGAGGCGACCATGAAGGGCGACTACCTGAAGGCCGCAGGAGCCACATTGGCCGCTACCCGTCGCATGGTCGCCGAGCGTGACCCGGCTGGATCGACGGCGCCGTGAACGACACCTTTGACGGCATCGTCATCGGCTCTGGCCAGCATGGGCTGGTGCTGGCGTGCTACCTGCAGAAGCAGGGCTTGAACGTCCTGCTGCTCGAGCGGCGCATGCAGTACGGCGGCGGGCTGATGACCGAGGATGTCACCCTCCCTGGGTTTCACCACAACCTGCACTCAATCAACCACTGGGACTTGCTCAACACCCCGTGGTACCGCGACCTGAACCTGGCGGATCGCGTCCCGTACGTCACCCCCAAGGTCGAGTTCTCACAGCCACACCGAGACGGCACCGCGCTCGTCTTCTCGCGAAACCTGGAGAAGACTGTGGCCTCGATCGCACGGTTCTCCGACCGCGACGCGGCCACTTTTCGTGACTGGAACCGCAAGGCGGAGATCATCACCAAGGAGATTTTCGTCCCGGAGCGCTTCTCCGAGCCCCTGTCGAAGGAAGAGCGCGACGACCTCCTCGGTCAGACGGCGACCGGGCGCGACTTTCTGAGCCTGACCCGCCAGCAACCCTTCGAGCTGGTCACCAACATGTTCGAGAGCGAGCAGGTGCAGGTCTTCCTGCTGTTCAAGCTCTCGCTCTTCGGAACCGTTCTTTACGACATGATCCGCGAGGAGAGCCCGACCGGTTCCATTCTTCGGGGCTTCGACATCGACACCGGCTATGACCTCTGCCAAGGTGGCAGCTGGAATCTGGCTAGAGGGCTGATGGAGGTGTTCATCGCTAACGGCGGCACGTTCCTCAATCACGCCGACGTCACTAAGGTCGTTGTCAGTCAGAATAGGGCCACCGGCGTCGAGCTGGCCGACGGCCGGTCGTTCAGCGCTCGACAGTTCGTCTCCAGCACCTTGAATGTCCACCAGACCTTCGATGGCCTCGTCACCAAGGACCAGCTCACCCCCGAGTTCGTGGCCAAGGTAGACAGGTTCCACTACACCCCCTGGGCCCTGTTCGGTCTACACCTGGCGCTCGAGGAAGCCCCTCGCTACACATCGACCGATTACGATCCCGACGTCAACAATGCCCTCAAGTTCAACATCGGTTCCGAGACGCTCCAGAAACTGATGAGCGTCCACGACGTCGTAAAGGAAGGGCGCGTCCCCGGACCTGACGACATCCAGTTTGGCGCCGGCGCAATGACCGTCATCGACCCCACGCAAGCGCCAGCAGGGAAGCACTTGGCGTACGCGTGGCAGATCGTCCCCTACGACAAGGCGAATCCGGACCTGGTCGAGTCGCACCGCGAGAGGATCGCCGACCTGATGGTGGACAAGTGGCGTGACTACGCCCCGAACCTTACCGACGGCAACATCCTGGGGAGGTATACGTACACCCCGCACGACTACGCTCAAGCGCTGCCCAACATGGCGACCGGCGACATCTTCATGGGCGCCTTCACGTCCGACCAGGTGATGTACAACCACTTCGGCTACCGCACCCCCATCGAGGGTCTGTACATGTCGGGGTCCGCCGCGCACCCGGGGGGCGCCATTTCAGGTGGGGTGGGCTACATCACTGCCAAGGTGATCTGTGAGGATCTGGACCTGACCCCCTGGTGGCATCCGGTGGATGCCGCCACCAGCATTCGACGCTTCAACAAGAGTCATGCCGACTGACGTGCAGGCGCCGCTACGCCTAGGTCTGGCGATGATGGCTGGGCAACCCGGTGTGGTCGTCGCCATGGGGGAGAACGTCGCGCCGCTCGCAGATCTGGCCGAGGGGGCACCCACGACGATCCTCGACTTGATCAAGGACTGGCCAACGTGGCGTGCTGCAGTCCTCGAGGCAGGGCGCCGCGCCAGCGGACAGGTCAGCCAGATCGAGCGGTGGCTTCCCCCGCTCGTTCCGGCGAAGCTGATCTGCGTGGGAGCGAACTACGCGGAGCACAACGACGAGATGCTCGGGCAGATTCAGGCAAGCTTTCCGTACACCTTTCTCAAGCCCCCCACGACTGCGGTCGTCGCCTCCGGCGACGCGGTACCCACGCCACCCTTCGGCACGAAGCTGGACTACGAGGCGGAACTGGCCGTGGTCATGGGGACCGGAGGCGAAGCCTTCGGTTACACGGTGATGAATGATTTGTCCATCCGTGACTGGGTTC
The DNA here is from genome assembly GCA_035634095.1 of Nocardioidaceae bacterium. GTDB lineage: Bacteria > Actinomycetota > Actinomycetes > Propionibacteriales > Nocardioidaceae > Nocardioides_B. Next base: position 2,750 of record DASQDP010000196.1, read on the forward strand.
CGGGGACCACCATGCTTGGAATCGACTGGCTGGTCTCCAAGGGCTTTGACCGATCGGCACCACTGGGACCGTGGGTGGTCCCGGCCGACTTCGTCCGAGATCCGCAGAACCTGTCCTTGAAGCTCTGGGTCAATGGAGAGCTGCGACAGGACGGCAACACCGCCGACATGGTGTTCGGCGTTCAACAATGTATCGATCACCTTCGCGGCGTGCTCACCCTCGAACCAGGGGACGTCATCGCGACCGGAACGCCGTCGGGAGTAGGAATGCGAGACGGGCGTTACTTGAACGTCGGTGACCGCATCCGAATAGACCTACAAGACATCGGAACACTAGAGACCACGATCGTGGCTCCAGCAACATCTCAACGAGGAGGAGACGTGAGCACTGACTGGCTACGTCGATACTACGACGACGTCGACCACATGCGACTCGACGACTTCATCGCTTGGCACAGCGACGACGTCCGCGTGCAGTTCGGCAACAACCCACCAGCCAACGGCAAAGAAGAAGTACGAGAGAACATCGGCCACTTCTGGGAGATGATCAGCGGCCTCAAACACAATTTCGTCACTGTCGTGACAGACGGCGACACGACAGTGCTGGACGCTGAGATCGACTATAGGCGAAGGGACGGAGTCACCGTAACTGTCCCCTGCGCCACGTTGCTGCACCGCCGCGGTGAGCTCATCGATCAAGTCAAAATCTACGCCGACCTCGCGCCGGTCTTCGCGCCGGCGGCGTGACGACGATGTCGATGAACGCGATCGTCTTCCACGAGTACGGCGGTCCTGAGGTTCTGCGGTGGGAACAGGTCGCTGCCCCGACGGCCGACGTAGGACACGTCGTCGTCAAGGTCGGCGCCTGTTCCATCAACCGCGGGCCGGACGCTATGGTGCGATCAGGCAAGTTCGGTCTTACCGGCAATTCGCTCCCTCACGTCAGCGGTGCAGACGCCGCAGGGACTATCACCCAGATAGGCGACGACGTTACGGGCGTCAAGGTCGGCGACCGCGTCGCGGTCTACCCGATTCTGTCGTGCGACACCTGGTGCAATCACTGCCCGCGTCTAGGCGAGAACTACTGTGCCAAGTTTCGAGTGGTCGGCGTTCAAACCTGGGGTGGACACGCCGAGTACGTTGCCGTACCGGCCCGAAATGTCGTTCCCATCGCCGACTCACTGTCGTTCGAGGCGGCGGCGATGCTAGGTGTCTCCTACATCACCGCCTGGCACGGCATGATAACGAAGGCGGCCACCCAACCCGGCGAGACGATTCTCGTGATGGCGGCTGGAAGCGGCGTAGGAGCCGCCGCGATTCAGATTGGCGCCATGCTGGGGGCACGCGTGCTTGCAACAACGGGAGCGCCGTGGAAGGCCGAGAAGGCGCGAGAGATCGGCGCCGACGAGGTGTTCGACTACAACGACCCTGGATGGACCGAAAAGGTCCGCACCACAACCGATGGCCACGGCGTTGATGTTCTCTTCGACAACGTGGGTGGCACTTGGACGCAGAGTGTCCCCTTGCTGGCGCGCGGCGGGCGACTGTTTTGCTCGGGCGCAACGAGCCAATGGGATGTGAACATCGACCTGCGACAACTCTACCGCAACATGAACACCCTGCACTTCTACATGCAGGGCACCAAGGAAGAGATGGGCGTTGTCGCCGACCTCATGGCGCAGCAGAGACTGCTGCCGGTGATCGACTCCGTCTATCCCATGTCTCAGGCCCGCGAGGCACATCAACGGCTGAATGACAACAACCAGTTCGGCAAGATCGTGCTTAGACCTGATGCCGAGTGAGCGGCGCGCGGCTGACCGGAAAAACGGTGATGATCACGGGCGCCGGTCAAGGAATAGGACGACACTTCGCGACGAGATGCGCTGCCGAGGGCGCCCACGTCGTCGTGCTCGATCTCGACGAGACCAAGGCGCAACGCGTTGCCAGCGACATCGGCGAAACGGCGACGGCGGTAGGTGCTGATGTCTCCGACGAGCAACAGATGGCCGCCGCGATCACAACGGCGACTGAACGCTTCGGCGCGATCGACGCACTCATCAACAATGCGTCCATCTTCGCCACCATAAGGATGGGTCCCTTCGACGAGATCATGCTCGACGAATGGAATTCCATCATGCGCGTCAATCTGACCGGGGTGTTCGTCTGCTGCAAGGCGGTCGCGCCGGTCATGAGAAGGCAGCAGTCGGGAAGCATCATCAATATCTCGTCGAGCACCGTCCTGATGGGCCGACGCAACTACGCGCACTATGTCACTTCGAAGGCGGGCGTCGTCGGGCTGACCCGAGCCCTGGCGTCGGAGTTGGGCGATGACAATGTCAGAGTCAATGCGATCATGCCGGGGTCGGTGGAGACCGAGGTCCGTCGAGCGACGGTCACACCAGAGCAAGCGACACAGTTGATCAACACCCAAGCCTTGCACCGCCGCCTGCAACCACACGACATAGCGGGTGCCGCCGTCTACCTTGCCAGCGACGACGCAGCAATGATGACCGGACAGATCATGGTGGTAGACGGTGGCCTCAGTTACATCTGACGTCCGCGGCGAACCCGGGACGCAAGCGCTACGTGAGCAGGTGGCGCAGGCATGCCGCATCCTGGCGGATCAAGGATTGGTCGAGAACGTCCTCGGGCACGTTTCGGCGCGAGTCGACCAGCACACTGCGCTAGTACGGTGCCGGGGAACACGCGAGCGTGGGCTCGCCAGCACCACCCCCGACGACATTCGACTGTGCACCTTCGACGGTCAGGTGCTGGATGATGTCACCGACACGTACCGGGCGCCGTTCGAGTTGGCGATCCATAGTGCGGCATACCGGCGCAACCCTGCAGTGCACGCAGTAGTTCACGCCCACCCTCGAAGCGCGTTGCTCGCCGGCCTAGCCACCATCCCGTTGCGACCCGTCTTCGGGGCCTACAACATTCCAGCCCTATCTCTGGCCCGGAGAGGCGTCCCTGTATGGGAGCGTTCGATCCTCATCACTCGCGACGAGCTTGCAAGCAGCATGGTCGAGGAGATGGGTGACTCGCAGGTCTGCCTCCTTCGCGGTCACGGCATCGTCGCTGTCGGGGACGGCGTCAGGCAGGCAACGGTCCGCGCAGTCGACCTGCACGTTCTGTGCGAGGTGACTCTCGAGCTCGTACGCCTCGGCGCTGCTCCTCCCGTCGTGCCGGAGCTCGACCTGGTGGAGCTGCCCGATCTGGGATCGAGCTTTAACGACGAGTTGTTGTGGAACTACTACGTGCAGCACGAAGCCAACTCAAGACAGAGTCCAGCCCACCAGGGAGGACAGCAAACTACTGAGGCTCACGGGCGCGTCGGCCCGTCCAACACCGGCACCCCTTAATGGGCGGCCACCCAAACCGCGAAGCCCCCATCTTCTGCGGATTCACGAAAGGCTTAACGAAATGATTCAAGTCGCAAAGCTCGGGCACTCTGCGCTACAAGTGCGTGACCTCGATGCCGCCGTCGCGTACTACCGGGACGTGCTCGGACTCTCCGTGTCGGAGCAGGATTCGGACTCTGCACAGCTCACTACGGGATTGGACTACGCAACCATCCTGCTGTCGAAAGGACCTCAAGACAGGATCCTGCACAACGCCTTTCAACTGAACCCTGACAGCGACCTGACCGCCGTCTCGAGCCAGCTCAAAGACAACGGCGTGACTGCTGAGCTCCGCACCGACAGCGACCCTGCGATTCCCCAGCTTCTCGAGTTTGAAGACATCAGCGGCAACCGAATCCAGTTGTACACCCGCACCCAACCCGCGGCGCCGGCAGCACCACACGTCGGTGTTCTCCCCCACAAGCTCGGGCACGTCTGCCTCTTGACCGACGATGTGTCCGGTCTGGTCAACTTCTACTCCGACATTCTTGGGTTCCGCTGGTCGGATTGGATGGGGGACTTCTTCGCCTTCATCCGCTGCGGATCCGATCACCACACCATGAACTTCATGCGTGGAAAGACGCGCGAAGACCAAGGCCGAATGCACCACATCGCCTTCGAGCTGAACGACCTCAACCACATCGGCAGAGCCTGCGACGCCCTGGCGGCCGCCGGCATACCGCTGCTTTGGGGCCCTGGCCGGCACGGGCCAGGCCACAACATCTTCACGTACCACCGGGCTCCTGACGGATCCATTATCGAATTATTCACCGAACTCGACCGCATGACCAACGAAGACGTGGGCCACTTCGACCCACGCCCGTGGCATGAGGACCGCCCGCAGCGACCCAAGGTCTGGGAGCCCAGTCCCCACGCGGCCAACTCCTGGGGCATTCTCCCTCCCGATGCCTTCATGTAGGCGGCTGAAATTTCATCCGGCACAACATTCAGGCTAGGAATTGAGGACCCAATGGGAAAACTCGATGGCCGAGTCGCCATCATCACCGGCGCAGCCCGCGGACAGGGACGGGCCCACGCTGTCGCTCTCAGTGCGGAGGGTGCGACGATAGTTGCCTGCGACATCGCTGACCAGATTGTTGGTGTCCCCTACGGAATGGGCACGAAGAGCGACCTCGACCACACCGCCGCGCTGGTCACCGAGCAGGGCGGAACGTGCATAGCCGAGACCGTCGATGTTCGCTCACGCGAAGCCACGCAGGCCATGGTCGACCGGACTCTCGAGCGCTTCGGCAAGGTAGACATCCTCGTCAATGCAGCCGGGATCGTGCACTGGAAGAGCTTCGAAGAGCTCACGGATTCCGACTGGCGTGACGTCACCGATGTCAACCTCTTCGGTTCGGTCAACGCCATCCATAGCGTCCTGCCGAGCATGACCGAGAACCACTACGGACGCATCGTGTGCACTGGATCGACTCTGGGACGGACCGGGGGCCGCAACCTAGCCGGTTACTCAGCGTCGAAGTGGGCCCTACACGGGCTGATCAAGTGCATCGCCATCGAGTATGCGCCCGCCGGTGTCACGTGCAACATCGTGAATCCGACCATCGTGCGGACGCCGATGATGGAGAACGAAAACGCCTACAAGCTGTTCTGTCCCGACATCGAGAACCCGACGCTGGAAGACGCTCTGCCGAGGTTTCAGACGCTGAACCAGATACCCGTTCCTTGGGTGGAGCCTGAGGTCATGTCGCGAGGAGTGCTGTTTCTCGTCAGCGAAGACGCTGAGTACATCACCGGTGCCGCTCTAGACATCGCAGCGGGAGCGAACGCGCTGTACACCGCCTGAAGACAAACGGAGAACTCATGGCCGCCTCAAGGAGACGGGAAGATCGGTGTTGCGCCTGTGGACGGCCGCAACGCCCGTCGCATGGTGTCACGCTGGGCGAGGTCCAGGCCAGAGCAACGCGGATCGCCCGGCGACCACTGTGGGCGTGAGCTGCGAATGACTCTCGTCGACGCCGTCCTCCTTGCTCTAGCGGACGCCTTCATGGAGGTCGGGGTGTTCGTAGCGGTGCTGGTAGCAGCGTTCGGCTGGATTCGATGGCGGTACGGCGAACAGCTCATCGTCGTCCTGGAGCGGCATCGGCGCTGGGGCCCGTTCATCGGGGCCGCGCTCGGAGTTTCGCCGGGGTGCGCCGGAGCCATCCTGCTGATGCCGCTCTATGCCCGAAAGTCCGTGTCGTTTGGGACTGTCATCGCGGGCCTCGTCGCGACCATGGGGGACTCTTCGTGGGTCATCATGGCGGCAAACCCTCGCATGGCGGCGGTGGTGCACACGGTGCTCTTCGTCACCGGCCTCGTCACGGGCTACACAGTGGATGTCCTTCGGATCGGTCCACGACTGCGAGGACCTCAACAGGTCACCGACGTTCGGGATACCGGTCGGCCCGCAGGACCTGCTGCCCACGTCACCTTGGCAACCCGCAGCGAAAGACCGGTGACGAACCGAGCCCCTACAGGGCTGGCTCGAACTGCCCTCGCCTTGCAATCGCCCATAGCCTCAACTTCGGCGCTGTTCTGGCTGCTTGCCTGCTGTGGCTTCGTGGTGGCGTTCCCGACCGCCTTCCAGATGGTTGATGCGGCTACCTTGACAACCTGGTCTGGGGGTGTTGACCCCTACCTGACACTGGGGATCGCCGGCTCGGCCGTGGCGACGGTGCTGTTTGTGCGCGGCAAAGGCAGGCTCGCCGATGACACCGTGGAGTCTGCATCCGCCACTGCAGCGAATCAGCCGTTCACCGCCGTGCTCCGGCACGGCGCGCATGAGACCTCCTTTGTCGTCGTCTGGGTCGCCGTCGCCTACGTCGCCTGGGCTTGCGTCCACGTCCTCACCGGTTTCGACGGCAGCCAGCTGCCGTTGTTGGGCATCGCCGGCGTTCTCGTCGGCGCCCTCATCGGGCTCGTCCCGGGGTGCGCTGTACAGATCGTGTTCACCGGCCTCTACGTCAGCGGCGCCGTGCCGCTGCCCACCCTGCTTGCCAACGCGATCAGTCAGGACGGAGACGCACTGCTTCCCCTGATCGCCCTGGAGAAGTATTCGGCGCTGGTCGCCACCTGCATCACCACGGTGCCAGGTCTTCTTGTCGGCACGCTCGCTTGGCTCGTGCTATGAGCTCCCACAACTTCCCGGAGGAACACCTCATGATCACTGCCCTATCGGCGATCGTCTGCACAACGGCGCTGTCAGCCGGTTTGTTCGTTGGCGACGGAACTCATCGTGCAGCTGCGTTGCTCGTCGCGGTCCTACTGCTGGCGCATCATGGTGCCAAGTGCAGAGCCGATGTCGGCTCCGCCTCGTCTCCCGTGCGTGCATCACTCCTGCGCGGCCCTTATCTCGAGCTACGCCGAGACCCTGCCTCATCCGGACAGCCCCGCTCCGACAGGCGGCCGCGAACACCGCGAGGTGTCTCACAATGAGCCACCCCGCGAACGAGACCAGCCAGGCTGCGGTGAGCGCAGAGATCGATGCGGTGGCGAGGGGATACACCCACACCGGCGTCGTGGAAACTGAACCCAGGCTGGACTACCCCCCCTATCGGAGCAGCGTCTTGCGGCACCCGACCAAGGACTTGATGCTGACCGACCCGGAAGGCGTGGAGCTGTGGGCGCCCGTGTTCGGGCATCGAGACGTGGATGCGATGGATCGCGACCTCACTATCCAGCACCTCGACCAGCCGGTCGGCGAGCGCATGGTGGTCAGCGGCCGCGTCGTTGACGACGGGGGCCGGCCGGTCGCGCACCAGCTTGTGGAGATTTGGCAGGCGAACAGTGCTGGCCGATATGTCCATCAGCGAGACCAGCACCCAGCCCCCCTTGACGCCGGTTTCACGGGCGCGGGTCGTTGTCTCACCGATGCTGACGGCACCTATTCGTTCACCACCATCAAGCCGGGCCCCTACCCATGGCGAAATCACCGAAACGCTTGGCGTCCGGCCCATATCCATTTTTCGTTGTTCGGGACGGACTTCACGCAGCGGATGGTCACTCAGATGTACTTTCCTGGGGACCCGTTGTTCGCCCTTGACCCGATTTACCAGGCGATCGTCGACCCCGCGGCCCGGGATCGGCTGGTGGCGAGCTATGACCATGACCTGACACAGCCCGAGTGGAGCACCGGCTACCGCTGGGACATCGTGCTGACCGGCAACCACCGCACGCCCATGGAGCAGCAGTGACTACACCGACCGATGCCCGCCGAGAACGGGTCGCAACCCCCGGACAGACCATTGGGCCCTTCTTCGGCTACGCGCTCCCCTACCCTGGAGGTGGCGAGCTCGTCCCGCCGGGTCAGCCAGGAGCTATTCGACTGCACGGGGTCGTGCTGGACGGAGCTGATGTCCCGATTGGCGACGCACTGATAGAAGTGTGGCAAGCCGACGCCGCTGGCGAGGTGGTGCAGCGGCCGGGGTCACTGAACCGCGACGGGTTCACGTTCACTGGTTGGGGACGAGTAGCAGTCGACGCTGCCGGGTGGTACTCCTTCTCTACCATTCGGCCCGGCCCGACGCGCGATGGTGGCGCGCCGTTCTTCGCGTTGACCGTCCTTGCGCGTGGGCTGCTCAACCGCCTTTTCACCCGAGCGTACCTGCCGCTAGACCCTGCGGTGCTGGCCGCCGACCCGCTCCTGAGGCAGGTGGAGCCAGACCGCAGGGACACGCTGGTTGCGACCGAGGACGAGACCGGTTACCGATTCGACATCCGACTGCAGGGTGACGGGGAGACTGTATTCCTCGCCTACCCCGGCCCCTGACCTCGTGAGCGGCCTCCTCTGGCCCGGCCAGGACCGGGTCGACGACCTGCTCTCCGACGTCACGGTCATGCGCGCGATGGTCCGGGTCGAGCAGGTGTGGTTGACCTGTCTCGTCGAGACGCGGATCGCGCCACCCTCCGCGATAGCCGACCTCGACGCCCTCGTCGGAAATGGAGACGTGACCGCTCTCGCGCATGAGTCGGAGGCAAGCGGCAACCCGGTGGTCCCGCTGGTCATGCTGCTCCGAGAACGGCTGCGTGCGGGCAATCCCGAGGCGGCCCAGTGGCTGCACCGTGGACTCACCAGCCAGGACGTCCTCGACACGGCGCTCATGATCGGCGTTCGAGACATAGTGGTACGGCTGCGGGTCGAGACTGCCCGCCAGCTTCGCCTCCTCTGCGGCCTGGCGGCCCATCACCGTGCCAGCCCCATGGCGGCGCGCACACTGACCCAGCACGCCGTCCCCACGACCTTCGGAGTCAAAGCGGCTCAATGGGCGACGGGGCTGGTCGATGCCGCCGAGGATCTGGCGGCGGTCCGCTTCTGCGCCCAAGCAGGTGGTGCGGCGGGAACGCTGTCTGCCGTCGTGCAGTTGGCTGCCGCAGCCGAGGTGGAGGACCCAACACTCGCGGCTCTGGAACTGGTCGCGTTGGTGAGCGATCGACTCGACCTTGACGAACGTCACCTCTGGCACACCGCCCGGGCACCGGTGACCAGAGTAGGAGACGCGCTGGTCCGCTGCACCGATGGGTACGGCCGAATAGCCAACGACATCTTGACCTTGAGCCGCCCTGAGATCGGGGAGCTGTCCGAAGGCCGGGGCGGTCAATCGTCGACAATGCCCCAGAAGCGCAATCCAGTCCTCTCCGTGCTCATCCGCCGGGCCGCGATAGGCGCACCCCAACTCGGAGCGACCCTGCACCTCGCGGCGGCTGAAGCAGTGGACGAACGACCCGACGGCAGCTGGCACGTCGAGTGGGAGACCTTGAGAACTCTCGCCCAGCACGTCGTGGTGGCAGCACGACAGACCACCGAGCTGCTGACCCACCTCGTCGTCGATGAGGAGAGAATGCGCGCCAACCACGATTCGGCCTGGCCGGACCTCACGGCGGAGCAGCGGACCATGAGCCATCTAGTGGCGACCGTTCCCCAAGGTGACTATCGCGGTGCAGGGCCAATGCTTGTGGACCTGGTGTGCGGCCGCGCCGCGCCGCACCTGCAGGAGCACGTATGACGCCAATTGTCACCGCCGTACGGCTCAACGCGGCACGGCACCGCGCCGAGCTGCCGCTCCTGGTGCTCGGTCCTTCGCTGGGCACCACAGCGACGGCACTGTGGTCGCGGTGCGCGGATGCGCTCGTCGACGCATTCGACCTACTCGCGTGGGATCTGCCGGGGCACGGAACAAACCAGTCCATGCCAGCGGACCGCTTCTCAATATCCGAGCTTGCCAACGGGGTGCTCAAGGTCGTCGACGAGGTGCTTGCGGAACGGGGCCAGGCCGGGGGGCGCTTCTACTACGCCGGTGACTCCGTCGGTGGAGCGGTCGGCCTGCAGCTCCTCCTCGACGCCGCACCACGCGTCCAGGCTGCGGCGCTGATGTGCACCGGCGCAAAGATCGGCACCGCCGAGTCATGGCAAGAGCGGATCACGGCCGTCCGCACGTCGGGCACGGCAGGACTGCTGTCCTCCGCCGCGCAGCGCTGGTTCGCAATGGGGTTCCTCGACCGCCACCCGGACACTGGATCGGCGCTGCTCCTCGCGCTTCGAGAGATCCAAGACGAGGCGTACTGTCGGGTGTGCGAGGCGCTCGCCTCATTCGACGTCCGCCATCGCCTCCCCGAGATAGGCGTGCCGGTCCTCGCCCTTGCTGGTGACCAGGATGTCACGACACCGCCCGCCGCATTGCGCGAAATCGCCTCGGGAGTTCGCCAGGGCTCGCTGGTCACTCTCGATGATGTAGGGCACCTGGCGCCGGCCGAGGCCCCAGACCGGGTCGCGGCCCTCCTCACAGCACACCTGCTCGCGGAGACCCCGACCCGGTCGAAAACGACCTGGGACGAGATGACCGTCCGTGACATACGCGACGCCGGGATGGAGGTTCGGCGGGCAGTCCTCGGCGACGAGCACGTCGCCCGGGCCATCTCCGGTACCACCGACCTCACGCGTGAGTTCCAGGCCTTCATCACCATGTACGCCTGGGGGAGCATCTGGACCCGACCGGGCCTTGATCGTCGCAGTCGCTCACTCGTGACCCTTACCGCGCTCGTCGCCCGTGGCCACCATGAGGAACTGGCGATGCACCTGCGGGCCGCCCTGCGCAACGGAGTCACGGCCGACGAGATCAAGGAGCTGCTGCTGCAGACCGCCATCTATTGCGGCGTACCGGACGCGAACACGGCCTTCCGCATAGCCCAAGACGTCCTATACACCGACAGCCAACAACGATCGAGGAACTCATGAGCCAGTCGTTCATCTACGCCGCAGCCCGGACCCCCTTCGGCAAGTTCGGAGGGTCGCTCGCTGGGGTGCGTCCCGACGATCTCGCCGCTGTAGCAATACGCGGGGTGCTCGACAAGGCCCCCCACCTCGAGCGCGACGCGATCGATGACGTGGTGTGGGGAAACTCAAACGGTGCGGGCGAGGAGAACCGAAACGTGGGCCGCATGGCGGTGTTGCTTGCCGACCTCCCCGTCACTGTGCCCGGCACAACGGTCAACCGGCTCTGCGGCTCCAGCCTCGATGCGTCCATCATTGCGTCGAGGGCCATTGAGACCGGTGACGTGAACATCGTCGTCACCGGTGGCGTGGAATCGATGAGCAGGGCCCCCTGGGTGCTCGCAAAACCGTCTCGGGCCTTCCCAGCCGGCGATGTGAATGCGGTATCCACCACTCTTGGGTGGCGGCTGGTTAACCCCAAGATGCGTACGGAGTGGACCACCTCTCTTGGTGAGTGCAATGAGCTGTTGGCCGACAAGTTCTCCATCACCCGCGAGCGGCAGGACAGCTTCGCGGCCGAGTCGCACCAGCGGGCTGACCGGGCTTGGGCTGACGGCTTCTACAACGACCTGGTGGTACACGTCGATGGGATCGAGCTAGACAGGGACGAGGCGATTCGTCCTGGTAGCACCCCCGAGAAGCTAGCCCAACTACAGCCGTCGTTTCGCGACCGCGGGACCATCACTGCCGGGAACGCCTCACCTCTGACTGACGGAGCGTCCGCGATCCTCATGGGCTCGGAATCAGCCGCCGAACGAATCGGGGTGCCGCCACTGGCTAGGATCGCCGGCCGAGGCACCGCTGCCCTCGAACCGCAGATGTTCGGCATCGCTCCAGTTCAGGCCGCCGAGCGGGCCCTACAGCGGGCAGGGATCGACTGGTCCGACGTGGCGGCAGTCGAACTGAATGAAGCCTTCGCGGTCCAGTCACTCGCCTGCGTGGACGCTTGGGGAATCGACCCCGACATCGTCAACGCCAAGGGAGGCGCCATCGCGATCGGCCACCCGCTTGGCGCCTCCGGCGGGCGGATCGTCGGCACCCTCGTCGCGCGACTTCATGCACAGAAAGCCCGATGGGGCGTCGCCGCCATCTGCATCGGAGTCGGACAAGGCCTCGCCGTCGTGCTGGAGAACGTCACGTGAGAACACCGGGGAAGGCTGTGGTGGGCGGCAGCATCGACGACGCTCTCGCCCACACCGCCAACGGATCCACCGTCCTTATTGGAGGCTTCGGCATGGCGGGTATGCCAGTCGAGCTGATCGACGCGCTCATCCGCCAAGGAGCCACCGATCTCACTGTGGTCAGCAACAACGCCGGCAACGGGGACATCGGACTCGCAGCTCTGCTCGCGGCCGGACGGGTGCGCAAGATGATCTGCTCGTTTCCCCGCCAAAGCGACTCTTGGGTCTTCGATGGCCTCTACCGCAGAGGCGACATCGAGCTCGAGGTCGTACCGCAGGGAAACCTCGCTGAACGGATGCGCGCAGCCGGTGCCGGCATCGGCGCCTTCTTCTCCCCCACCGGCGTCGGCACGCCGCTGGCCGAGGGCAAGGAGGAGCGCGAGATCGGCGGCCGCCGCTACGTTCTCGAGTACCCCATCCAGGGCGACATCGCGCTGATTGCAGCACACGCCTCAGATCGAATGGGCAACCTCGTATACCGAAAGACCGCTCGAAACTTCGGGCCCATCATGGCCACGGCCGCCACGACCACAATCGCTCAGGTGTCAACGGTCGTCGACCTCGGTCAGCTGGACCCCGAAGTCGTAGTCACTCCAGCGATCTACGTCACACGTGTCGTCGAGGTGTCGAACCGCGTCGCCCTGATGACGAGTCAGGGAGCCGCCTCATGAGCCAGGCGCCGCACCGAGAGACGGTAGAACACACTGACCGAGGCCCCCTATTCCGCGACGAGATGGCGGCGGTCGTCGCTCGTGACATTCCATCCGGCTCCTTCGTCAACTTGGGCATAGGACTGCCGACCATGGTCGCCGACCACCTCGACGAGGAGTCTGGCGTGGTTCTCCACACCGAGAACGGGATGCTGCGTATGGGCCCCGCGGCGAAGCCCGAACACGTCGACCCCGACCTCACCAATGCCGGCAAGGTGCCAGTCACCGAGCTGCCGGGGGCATCCTATTTCCATCAGGCCGACTCCTTCGCCATGATGCGCGGCGGCCATCTCGACGTCTGCGTGCTGGGAGCTTTCCAGGTCTCCGCCGATGGCGACCTGGCCAATTGGCACACCGGCGCGGCCGACGCCATTCCAGCAGTGGGTGGCGCAATGGATCTCGCGATCGGGGCGAGAAGCGTCGTGGTGATGATGACGCTGTTCGCGAAGGACGGCTCACCGAAGTTGGTTTCCCGCTGCAGCTACCCGTTGACGGGCGTCGGCTGCGTGCAGCGGGTCTACACAGACGTGGCCACCTTCCGGCTCAGCGAAGGGGCCGTCGTGGTCACCGACACCTACGGGATGTCTTACGCCGATCTGGCCACGCGCCTTGACCTCAAGGTGCGTAGAGCCTGAGATCTGCTCGCTACCGGGGCCCGCACTCACGGTGGGACGCCCACTGCTCGCCGGCCATGCCGAAGTGCTTCTGGCAGCAGCACGAGGCCCGCATCGCCCGACGGCCGTGGCGGCAACGCTCGAATTATTGAGGCCGATGCGACGCGTCGCTAGGGCCTCGTTTCGAGCGTCGTCGACAGACCGCAATTCCCTGGAGTCCAAGGCGCCGTGGCATCTGCCTTTCGGTCCCGCGTGGCGCCTGGTTCGATCCTCATCCCCGACTGAGCGGCGGAGCTGACGCCCGCATCACGCTCTCCTTCTCGCGCGTCGAAGCCTACCTCCGAACCCGCCACCGGGCCCGCACTCCTCGACCGGAGCCTCCTTGCACAGCTCAACGCGTAAGCCTTCCTCATACCCCCCGGGTGGCAGCCGTTCGGGCCGCCGAGCAGATCCCGAGTCGTCGGCTCGGGCAGGGGCCACCGGCGACTTCTCGTGTCGAACACCAACTCGCGAGCCGCCCCGTGACGTTGACGTGCCGCAGAGTTGCGCAGCGCTTCCTCCAGTGCTCTGCCCATACTGCAACGCGCCACATGCCACAGTTCGCCGACCATTCGCGTCCGACTTGACGGGCCCGCCCCTACGTGTAATCATTATATGTATTAGCACGGACCGGAAGGCAAACTCCCCACTTGGGCAAGGACGCTGCTCTGTCGACGCCAGGCCAGCAACTCAGGGTGGCGAGCGAGGTCTGCCGTTCGATGAACACCATGACGATTCGTGCGGTGAGACGCGAATACCGCAAATGAGCAATGGTCTGATGCAACGCGACATCGATGTCCGGCCTCAACCCGAAGGAGCCTTCCGCATGTCGAACGCTACGTCCGCGGCGCGACCGACGGTGCACCTCCTAGGGCGCGACTACTGGGCGGTGTTCTCAGTTCCAGCCGCCGGTGTCACCAGAAGTGACCTGGAAGAGCACCTGCCCCACCATCGTTCCTGGCTCCTCGAACTCGAGATCAGTGAGGCCGTCTTCCTGTCCGGCCCATTGGTCGGAGGAGCCGGCGTGGTCCCCGGATCCGGACTGATCATCCTCCGCGCGGAGACTGAGGAGCAGGCTCACGCAATCGCCGCATCCGACCCCCTCGTAGTCCATCAACTGAGAACGTTCGAGCTTCGTCAATGGCGAGTGAATCAAGGCGCCATTGGCGTCTCTTTGTCCCTAGGCACGGGAGGATTCCAATGGTTGTAAGGAGTCAAAACGCAGGCCTATCTGAACACCGGCAGGCCGATCCTCCTTTGCCGCAATTCCGCCCCGTCGGAAGGGCAGTCGCTTGCCCATTTGGTGACGACGAGCTGGCGCCTCAAGTGGGCAGTCCAAGCAGTCGCAAGTCGTTGCCGAAACTGCGAAGTGCGCCCAGGCCGTAGCCGCGTGAGCGGCTCTCCCGCCCATGGCTCGTCGGCCGCCGACGCCGAGGGTGAGATGCCATCACCGCAGCAACAGTTTTTACGGCAGCTACTAGCGGCTCACCCGATCCCCCAAGCTCACGGAAAAGGACGAGGATGAAGGACATGGCTGGTACATCGACCGAGACCACTAAGGAGCCGCGCTTCGGTCGCGTAGGCCTGATGGTGCTCGGCATCTGCTGGGCCACCATCATAGCTGACGGGTACGACGTAGTTGTCTTTGGCGCGGTTATTCCGTCGCTGTTGCAGGAGGATGGCTGGGGCTTGACTCCAGCGAGCGCCGGTGTCATCGGGTCCTATGCGCTCATCGGGATGTTTATCGGCTCCATGACCATCGGGTCGGTCACGGATCGCTTCGGCCGAAGGCCAATTCTCATCCTCTGCGTGACCTGGTTCTCCATCTTCACCGCGCTGTGCTCCCTCGCCCGCTCCCCCGAGACCTTCGGGTTTTTTCGCCTCCTCGCAGGCCTTGGGCTCGGTGGCGTCCTTCCGACTGCGAGCGCACTAGTAGCTGAGTACTCCCCACCGCGAGCGCGCAAATTGGCCTACGCTCTACTCTTCACCGGCTTCCCCATCGGTGGGATACTCGCGGCGTTGACCGGGCTGGCCGTCATTCCGAGTTCCGGGTGGCGACCAATGTTCATGGTCGCGCTGTTGCCGATGATACTGATTATCCCCGTCGCATTGCGCTTTCTGCCTGAATCAATCGCCTTCCTTTTGGCTCGGGGCCGACGGAGTGACGCGGTACTCGTCGCAGATCGGCACGACATCGAGCTGCCGGCCGACGTCACCCAATCGGAGAATCTGTTCGACAAGCCTGCTGCATCTGGGGCGCTGGCAGAGTTGCTGTCCCGCCGCTACGTGTTCGCCACGCTGTGCTTTTGCAGCACGAGCTTTCTGTGCCTGTTCATGATTTACGGTCTCAATACCTGGTTGCCTCAAATCATGCGTGAAGCAGGTTACTCTCTCGGGTCAGCGCTGTCGTTCCTCCTCGTCTTCAACGTAGGTGCCATTATCGGCACCGTCCTGATCGCAACGACCGCAGACCGCCTCGGGTCGAAGCTCGTGATCGTCGCGACCTTCACCTTGGCGTCAGTCGCAGTCGCCCTCTTGAGCCTTGACCTTCCGACTGTGGCGCTGTACGGATTGGTTGCTCTGGGTGGAACGGGAGTCATTGCGACCCAAGCGTTCATCAACGCGTATGTTTCCCAGCACTACCCCATGCGGATGGGCGGGACTGCCCTTGGCTGGTCGCTGGGAGTCGGGCGACTAGGATCTATCGCAGCTCCGCCGGTTCTGGGACTGTTGCTAGGTTCGGCTGTCGCGCTGCAGTGGAACTTCTATGTCATCGCTATCGCCGGAGTGCTGGGTGCAGCGATCACGGTGCTCGTGCCTCCACCCCCGCGCGAGTCCGAGGCAGTGTGCCAGTCGACTCAATGATGTCTTCTCCGCGCGCAGCCTCCGCGACGCGATCGCCGGTAACAGCAATCGGCCGTGTGAACGACGGGACGAGGCCGAGATCCAGCTCGAGAGCAGACTCCCCTCACGCGGTGACGAGGAAGTCACGGGAACGGCCGACTCGCCGGGGCTCAAGAACTGTATGGGCGGCAGAATCGACCCTCGGGACCGCTCCATCCCCTCGCCGCAATCAACGGGGGCCCAACCGACCCTTCGACAGTAGGCGGGAAGCGGTGTCCGTGGCCATGAAAGAGTCCCCACTGGTGGCCATCTGGGGGTCCCCGGTTTTGGCCAGGTAGAAGTCCCCACTCTTCGTTTCGTCGTGTTGTAGCGAGGCCGTGAGGCCCTGCGTGGTGACGGTGGCGGTGCCAACCAGCACACCCATCACCAGCCAGAGGACTCCATTGACGAACGCGAGGGAACGAATGGACGTGATCGCCGCCTACCGAGACGTGGGCAGCTACCGAGGGGCGGCCGCAATCTGCGGCACCACTCACAAGACCGTGAGGCGGATCATCGATGCCCACGAAGCCACCACGGGCGCTGCCACCGCAGATGACGCCGCCGCGCGGCAGGTGGTGGAGCGGGGCGCGAGGGTCAGGAACTACGACGCGGTCGTGGATCTGGTCGCGGAGAAGGTCAGAAGGACTGCAGGTCGGATCTCGGCCAAGCGGCTGCTGCCAGCGGCGCGGGCGGCGGGCTATGCGGGGTCGCCGCGGAACTTCCGGCGACTCGTCTCGAATGAGAAGAAGGCTTGGCGGCTGGGGCAGGACCGGGCTGGTGGTCGTCGCCCGGCGGTGTGGACACCGGGCGAGACGCTGGTCATCGACTGGGGCGTCGAGACCGTCGGCGGTCGCCGGCTGCACGTGTTCTGCGCGGTGCTGGCCTGGTCGAGGTTCCGGTTCGTCCGCTTCGCCGAGGACGAGAAGGCGTCGACGACGCTGGCGTTGCTGGCCGAATGCTTCGAGGTCCTCGGCGGGGTCCCGAAGGTGGTGCTGGCCGACCGGATGGGCTGCCTGAAGGGTGGGGTGGTCGCCAACATCGTGGTGCCGGCCCCGGACTACGTCCGGTTCGCGGCGCACTACCGGTTCCGGCCGGACTACTGCCAGGCTGCGGACCCGGAGTCCAAGGGGATCGCGGAGAACCTGGTCGGCTATGCCAAGGACGACCTGATGGTCCCGCTCACCCTCGAGGACGACCCGTGGAAGGGGCCCGGGTCGGGGCTGGCGCGGGTCAACGCCCAGGCAGCGACCTGGTGCGCGGAGGTCAACGCAGCGACGCATTCGGAGATCTGCGCGGTTCCCGCGCAGCGGCTGGACACCGAACGTGGCCTGCTCGCAGTGTTGCCGTCGCTGCGGCTCGAAGTGGGCCCGAAGCCGGTCGCCAGGAAGGTCGACAAGCTGTCCTGCATCCGCTTCGCCTCGGCCCGCTACTCGGTCCGAACCAACTGATCGGGACCACTGTGACCGTCCTGGTCGACGAACGCGACCGCCAGTTGCGCGTCGTGGAGCCCCTGACCGGCGAGGTGCACGCCGAACACGCCCTGGTCGCACCCGGTGACACGTCCATCCTCGACGCCCACTACGGCGGCCCCCGACCCGACACCCCCCGTCGTGCCGCCCGTCCCAGGACGAAGGCGGAGAAGGAGTTCGTGGCGTTGGGTCCGGTCGCTGAGATGTTCTTGACCGGTGCCGCGACCGCGGGCGTCACCAAGCTCAGCAGCGAGATCGCCGAGATCGCCGAGATCCTCACCCTGCGGGCGGCCCACGGCACCGGCCCGATGCTGGCTGCGTTGCAGCGGGCCGTGGCGTTCAACAGGTGGCGCGCGGCCGACGTCCGCTCCATCTTGGCCACCAACGGTCAAGCACCCATGCCACATCCAGCTGGGCAAGCCCTCGTGCTGAGGGCTACCCACGGTGCCGACCCGGTCACTGAACGCCTACCGGATCCAGCCCCGGCCCAGCAGCAGCCCTCAAGTCGGTGACCGGGCATGACAGCGACGAGTCCGCCGCCGTTGCCGGCGGAGCTGACCGAGGGGTTGAAGCGGTTGAAGATGGCCGCGATGCGCCAGCTCTCACCTGAGCTGCTGGTCACCGCGAAGACCCAGCGGTGGAAGCCCGAGGAGTTCCTCCGCACCCTGGTCGAGGCCGAGATGACCGCCCGCGACGCCTCCAACGCCCGCACCCGACGACGGCTCGCGTGCTTCCCGGTCACCAAGACGTTGGAGGAGTTCGACGTCGCGGCATCCTCGATCCCGCCGGCGACGTTTGACTACCTCTCCTCCCTGGAGTGGGTCCGGGTGGCGGAGAACGTCTGCCTGATCGGTCCGGCCGGGACCGAAAAGTCCCACATCCTCGTTGAGCTAGGGATCGCAGCGGTCGAAGCCGGGCACCGAGTCCGGTACTTCACGCCGCCGACCTCGTCGAGACCCTCTACCGCGGCCTGGCAAACGACTCCGTCGGCAAGGTGATCGACAACCTCCTCCGCAACGACCTAGTACTGGTCGACGAGCTTGGGTTCGCCCCGCTGAACGACACCGCCACCCAGCTGCTGTTCCGGTTCGTAGCCGCCGCGTACGAACGGAGCTCCCTCGGCTTCGGGTCGCACTGGCCGTTCGAGTCCTGGGGACGGTTCCTACCCCAACACACCACCGTTGTCTCGATGCTCGACCGGCTCCTGCATCACTGCCACACCGTAGTCACGGACGGTGACTCCTACCGGATGAAGCAGGACCGAGAGAACGGAGGCACCCGCCTCAAGACCAACTGAACATCAGCGAAGAATGGGGACTTCTACCTGGCCACCATCGGGGACCACGAACTGGCCGTTGACAAAGCGGTGTGCCGGTAGTGGTTGCCTGCAAGGTCGAGCGGCCTGTCTCGCGCACACCGAGAGCCAGTGTGAGGAACTCAGCGAAGTCGGCCTCGGCTGGTCGCCGGCCATGTCGTCGGAACGTGCGCGCGGCCGCCGCAACCGGGCGGCCTCGGTCAGGACCCGAACGGCGTCGCCTGACACATCGTCGAAGCTGCAGTTGTTCTGATCGTGCATGACAGACATCTCCTCCCTTGATCGATCGACTTGTTAAACCGAGCAGTGGCGGCCATGAACGGGCGACACCCGGACTAGTTCCTAGCCTTCCCGCCCTCGCCGATCTGCTCGCCGGCTACAACTTCTTGCCCGCCCTCACGAGCAGCGCCCGCATGTGCGCGTACCTCGTGGGAGCTCGCCTCACTCGGTGGTGACCTCGACGTGCAGGCGGCCGGCCCAGGTCTGTTCGTACGATGACTGTCCCGCTTCGTGAGGCCAGGACGGGCGTACGCACCGGACTGACGGGTCGGTTCCGGTGTCCGCGTTGCCGAACGGCGGCCGCCGCCAGTTGCGCAGGTCGACGTACTCGCAGGCGGGCGAGAACGCGAACCTCACTGTCCCGGCTGATGTGGCTTTCAGGGAGTCTTTCGAAGTGGGCGCTGATGGCGGCGGACGTCGCGCCGACGAAAGTCGACGACGATCCGCACGGCGACTTGCGAGCGCGTCCGCCGACCTGCTCCACCGTTCGCGACGGAAGCCGAGCTCGCGCACTCGGGTCGCCGCACCACCCGCCTGGCGATCCGGGTCGCCGTCAGCCCGGTCCCGGTCGACACCTCCACCAGGCACAGACCAGTCCACGCGATGTCTCTTGATCCTCGGGGATAATTGCGACCTCTGGGTTGTGTGCCTAGAGACTGGATGGGTCGGCCAAGACCGGCGTCTCAGGCATGCTGCTCTGTTTCACACTGTGTCGGTTGTCCCAGATGAGACGCTCTCCGCGGCGGGGCGACGCGATCTCGTACGCACTGGCCGCAAATATGGAGGCAGGGCATTCCCAGATCGTCGCATACGGAACGTTCCGGACGCGGACGGGGCACCACTCCTGGGACGAAATAGTGCCCTGACCTGCGCTTTTACTTTGTAGCGGGGGCAGGATTTGAACCTGCGACCTCTGGGTTATGAGCCCAGCGAGCTACCGAGCTGCTCCACCCCGCGTCGGTAGAGCCAAGAGTACGGGGCGACCGCCAGGGAATTCAAATTCCAGCCCGTGGCGGCCTCACAACTCTCAGCCCCCAGCTGCCGCCGCGGAGGGTGACGCCGTCGCAGACGGAGGCGCGGAAGGCGAACCTGCCGCCGAGGGCGACGGCGAGGCAGAAGGACGCGGGGCCCTCGACGGCTTCGCGGTCGCCGCCGCGTCCGCCGCGGCCAGCGCCCGCTGCACCAGTGTCCGAGCCTCGCCCTGGGCCTTGGCGTAGCCCTCCAGGTCGCCCGCCTCAAGGGACCGCTGGGCCTGCGTGAACTTCACGGTGGCCTGCTGCAGAAGTGCGCGCACGTTGCTGGGCACCGTGCCGCCCGTCCCCCCGGTGCCTCCGCTGCCACCGGTGTCGACCGGAGTGGGTGTGGTGGCCCCGGTGACGTCGTTGATCGCGGCCTGCAGCGTGGTGCCGATGCCCACCTGCTCGCCGAAGGAGACCAGCACGTAGCGGAGCACCGGGTACCGCCCCTCCCCTTCCCTGCGCTGGGTGTACAACGGCTGCACGTAGAGCAGCCCGTCGCCGACCGGCAGGGTCAACAGGTTGCCGAACTGTGCCTGGGACTGGGTGCGGGTGAACGCGAGTAGCCGGTCCTGGATCTGACTGTCGGCGCCGAACTGGTTGGCGATCTGCGAGGGACCCGGGACCTGGGTGTTGCTGGGCAGGCGGAGGATCCGGATGGTGCCGTAGTCCTCGTCGTCAGCGTCCGCGTCCACGGAGATGAACGACGCCAGGTTCTGACGCTTGTTCGGCACGTAGACGCTGGTCAGCGAGAAGACCGGGTCGGCGCCGTTGCCAGGGGTCTTCACCGAGAGCCGGTACGGCGGCTGCTTGTTCGCCTTGTTCTCCGGGTCCTCCGGCACCTTCCACCGGTCGCTGCCGTCGTAGAACGTCTTCGCGTTGGTGACGTGGTAGGCGGCCAGCATGTTGCGCTGCACCTTGAACAGGTCCTCGGGGTAGCGCATGTGCTGGAGCAGGTCGGATGGGATGTCCGCCTTCGGCTTCACGACCCCCTCGAACGCGTCCGACCAGGCCCGCAGGATCGGGTCGTCGTCCCAGGCGTAGAGCGTCACCGTGCCGTCGTAGGCGTCCACGACCGCCTTGACCGAGTTGCGCATGTAGTTGATCTCGTCGGTCGGCAGCGTGGCGTACGTCGTGTTCGGGCTCAGCGCATCGGAGGTCATCGTGCGCAGCGAGTCCTTCTCGCTGTTGGGGTAGCGGTCGGTCGTGGTGTAGCCGTCCAGGATCCACTTGACCTTGCCGTCGACGACCGCCGGGTAGG
The DNA here is from genome assembly GCA_035634095.1 of Nocardioidaceae bacterium. Taxonomy (GTDB): domain Bacteria; phylum Actinomycetota; class Actinomycetes; order Propionibacteriales; family Nocardioidaceae; genus Nocardioides_B. Next base: position 24,193 of record DASQDP010000196.1, read on the forward strand.
CGTCCCCGTCCACGGTGAGCCAGGGCGCGACCTTCTGCAGCCGCTCGCGGGGCGCCCGGTCGTAGAGGATCCGGGAGTTCTCGTTCACTCGGCTGGACAGGACGATGTTCGGCTCGCTGAACTTCACCGCGTACAGCAGCTTGTTGAACAGCCCGCCGACGGCGACGCCGGTGGAGCCGGCGTAGGTGTTCGTACGGGCGCTGTCCCCCTGGTTGTCGGGCAGGTCGAGCTCGACGTCGTTGCCGCCCGGCGCCTTGCCGACGATCGAGTAGTTCGGGCTGCCCTCGCCGTAGTAGATGCGCGGCTCGTAGCCGTCGGGGCTGAACATGTTGGTCAGGTCGCCGACCGGCGGCAGGTCCCGCTCGACCCAGACGGGCTTGCCCTCGTTGTTCGTGACCGGCCGGCCGTCACGCGTGGCCTGGTTGCCGTAGGCGCCGACCAGCCCGTAGCCGTGGGTGTAGACGGTGTGCTCGCTGGCCCAGTTGCGCTGGCCGTCGGGAAGGCCGTCGAGGTTCAGCTCCCGCGCGGCGAGCACCACGTCGCGCGTGCGGCCGTTCACCTCGTAGCGGTCCACGTCCAGCACCCGGGGCACGCTGTAGTAGCCGCGCACCTGCTGCAGCTGCTGGAAGGCGTCGGACACCAGGGCAGGGTCCAGCAGTCGCACCCCGGACAGCGACGCGGAGTCCGCGCTCACCTCGCTCGCCGTCAAGGAGTCGTTGGCGTCGTAGTCGGTCACCTTCGTGCCGTCGATGCCGTAGGCCTCCCGCGTCGCCTGGATGTTCTTCTCGATGTACGGGCCCTCCCGGTCGGGCTCGGAGGGTCGGACCTGGAACTGCTGCACGATGCCCGGCCAGATCGCCCCGAGCAGGATCGAGGAGAGCACGAGCAGCGCCAGGCCCACGGACGGCAGCAGCCAGGTGCGCCGTACCACGTTGGCGAAGAAGAGCACCGCGCAGATCACCGCGATGGCGGCGAGGATCGCCTTGGCGGGCAGCACGGCCTGGTCGTCGGTGAAGCCGATGCCGGTGAACAGGCCGCCCGAGCTGCTGGTGAGGTTGTAGCGGTCCAGCCAGAAGTCCAGGGCCTTGAACAGCACGAAGAAGCCGGCGAGGACCGAGATCTGGGCCTGTGCAGCGCTCGAGAGCCGGTCCTGCTTGGCCTGCAGCCGGATGCCGCCGAACAGGTAGTGCACCACCGCGGCGGCGATCAGGCTCAGGACCGCCAGGGCCATCCCGAAGTCCACCAGGTAGTGCCACCACGGCAGGTCGAAGATGTAGAACCCGGCGTCCTTGTCGAAGTACGCGTCCTTGGTGCCGAAGTCGTCCCCGTGCCGCCACAGCAGGAACTGGCGCCACTGCCCCGAGCCGGAGCCCCCGGCGAAGAGGCCGAGCAGCGCGGCCACCCCGATCAGCAGCCAGCGCCTCAGCGGGTCCACGACCTCGCGGTAGCGGTCGAGGTTGACCTGCTCGGCGGAGGCGGGGCGGAACAGCGGCCGGAAGCGGTAGGCCAAGGCGATGTTGGCGCCGACGCCGGCAGCCATCAGCAGGCCGAACACAGCGAACAGCAGCACCTTGGTGCCCAGCACCTTGCCGAAGACGTCGGCGTAGCCGACGCTGCTGAACCACAGCCGGTCGGTCCACACCCCGGTGAAGACCGAGACCAGGAAGAAGGCGACGACGAGCACGATGATGGTGCCGACCAGCGCGCGCGAGCGTGGCTGCGGCGATCCCGGCGGAACCCGGCGTGCCTGCGCAGGGGTGTCGTCGTCGAAGAGTCCGCTCACAGTGTCTTCAATGTCCTCACGGGTTCATGCAGCTCAGGTCTCGAGGGTGCTGCGCACCAACTCTAGGAGTCCGGGCACCAGGTCGGGCGCCTCCACGACCGACAGGGCGTCGTCGTGGGCGCGCAGGCGCAGCGCACAGTACGTCGATCCGGCGCGTGTCGCACCGGCCACGATCCGCACCTCCTCGCGGTCGGGGTGCTCTGCCGCGAACCGCTCGGCCGCCTCGGGGTCCGCCGGCAGCTGGTCGTCCACGGACGGTGGGAGCACGAGCCGCTCGACGACCGCGGCACAGCCGGCCACCTCCCCGGGCCAGACGATCCGCTCGAGGACGGTCTCGAGGGGGGTGTCGGCGGGTACCGCTTCCTGCTCCACCGGAGTCAGCGATCCGGCCGCGGCGGCGGCGTCGATCCCCATCGCCGCCGCCAGGGCGGGCTCGCGAGCCAGCAGGTCCGAGGTGGGCACCAGGGCGTAGAGCCGGGCCGGCTGGTCCCAGCCACCCTCCGCCGCGTGCGCCTCGATCTCGCGCACCGCGGTCTGGAGCACGGCGTCCACCGGTGCCGCGCTCATGCGCAGGCCGGCAGGTCGGCTGCCTCGCCACGGGCGTAGCTCTCCAGCGACTCCACGGCACTGTGCATGGTGGAAGCCTTCACGAGCTGGATCTCGTCCTTCCTGACATCGGCCTGTAGCGCGGAGCGGCAGTTCCCGGGAGGAACGAGGAAGATCTTCGCACCGGCCTCGCGGGCCGCCACGATCTTCTGCTGGATCCCTCCCACCGAGCCAACGTTCCCGTCCTCGTCGATGGTTCCCGTTCCGGCGATGTCGGTGCCGCCGCTCAGCGACCCGGGCGTGAGCAGGTCGTAGATGCCGAGGGAGAAGATCAGCCCCGCGCTCGGGCCGCTGATCTTCCTCCCGAGCCGCACCGAGACGTCGAACGGGAAGTCGAAGCCGGCCTTGATCTGCACTCCGACGACCGCTCGGTCGGCGTCGTCGGCCGCGGCCTCGGCGGTGACCGGAACCTGCTCGGTCCGCCCACCCCGGCGTACGACGAACGCGGCCGCCTGACCCACGCCGCTCCGCTGGATCGCCGCGGTCACCTGGTCCGACGACCGGATCGCGACGCCGTTGACCCGCTGGAGCCGGTCCTCGACCCGGAGCCGCCCATCAGCCGGTGAGCCCTTCGTGACGGCCGAGACCGTGACGGTCCGCGGGAGCCGGTAGCCCAGCTCGGTGAGTGCCGCTGCGATGGCCAGGTCCTGCGAGTCGGCCATCTCCACCACACTCTGCTGCTCGACGTCGTCAGCGGACTGCTCCGGCGGGTAGATCGCGTCGCGCGGGTACACCGCCCGGGCTCCGTCGAACCACGCGCCCAGGGTCTCGGCGAGGCCGACCGCCCGGCCCGGCCTGGTCACCTCGACGGTGGTCAGCCGGAGCTCGCCCTCGGTGGGGTAGGTGCGGTGGCCGTCCACCTCGATGATGGTCCGGTTCGCGCGCTTCCCGAGCACGTCCACGGTGGGACCCGGACTCATCGTCACGTAGGGGACGGGCAGCAGCACCGCTGCGGAGAACAGAGCGAGCAGCAGGCAGGCCACCAGGAGGCTGGCCAGGGTGCGGCGGCTCATGGGGCCACTGTCTCATCCGGCGACAACCCGGATCCTGGTCCTCGGGAAAGCAAGGCCGGGCAGGATCTCGTGCTCAGGCGGTGCGTCCGGTCCCGTCACCGGGCCGCGCGTCGGCTCCGGGAGCTGCCGCAGGTCTGCTGCCGGAAGCGGCTGCGGGTGCACGGCGGGACGGCCGGACCGCGATGCCGGTGCTGCGGTCCCGGACCACCGCGGGGCGGGGACGGCCCGCGGCCGGGTGCTCCTTGGCGATCGCCTTGGCGAATCGCTCGTACGCCGCGTCGGAGCGGTCGGCCTCCTCCCGCTGCGGACGACCGGCCCAGGTGGCCCAGGCCATCATCACCACGAGGACTGCTCCCGAGGGTGCCAGCCAGGCGAGGATCTCCACCGCTCCACCCTAGGGAGCCGGGCGGGTCGCGGGCGGAAGGCTCGCCGGGGTGGTGTGGGCCCCGGGCTACGGCGTGCCGACCCACTCGTCCGTGCCGTCGGTGAACAGCTGGTGCTTCCAGATCGGGACGGTGTCCTTGAGGTCGTCGATGAGCGCCCGCGACGCGTCGAACGCCTCGCCCCGGTGCACCGCAGAGGTCCCGACGATCACGGCCGCGTCGCCGATCGCCAGCCGCCCGACCCGGTGCACAGCGGCGACCGCGAGGACGTCGTACCTCTGGGCGACAGACTCCGCGACGTCGCGGAGCCGCGCCAGGGCGGTGGGATGCGCGGAGTACTCCAGGCCGGTGACGCCCTGGTCGTGGTCGTGGTCGCGGACCGTTCCGACGAACACGTCGATGCCACCGACCGCGGGACCGGCCAGCGCGTCCAGCACCTCGGCCACCTCCAGCGGCGTCTCCCGCAGGTCCACGAGCCGCACGACGGGGCGTACGACGGGCGGGGCGGCGGTCACAGCCGCGAGCCTAGTGGAGCGCCGGAACGGGACCGGGCCGCCGGCGAGCACCCGTTGGCGAGGACGAGTAGTTTGGCCTCATGACGAACGCCCCGGGCGGTCCCCCCGACGACGGCCCCGACGACGGCAGAGACGGACCTGACGACCGCGACCCGGGCGACCAGCCGAACCCCTTCAAGGGCACTCCGTTCGAGCAGCTGTTCACCGCGTTCGGAGGAGCCCTGGGCGGCACGGGCGGCCCGCTCGGCGGGCCGGGAGCAGCGGGCGGCCCGACCCCGCCCTTCGGCATGCCGGGGATGCCCGACCTGTCCGCGCTGATGAGCCAGATGCAGGCGATGATGGCGCCGCAGTCCGGGTCGGTGAACTGGGGGCTCGCCAAGGACGTGGCCCGGCGCACGGTGGCGCAGGAGCCGGACCCGTCGGTGACCGATCGGCAGCGCACCGAGGTCTCCGATGCGCTGCGGCTGGCCGACCACTGGCTGGACTCCGTCACCGAGCTGCCGTCCGGCGTGCGGGCGACCGCCGTGTGGAGCCGCGCCGAGTGGGTCGAGCAGACCATGCCGGTCTGGCAGCGGCTCGTGGAGCCGGTCGCCGAGCACGTGGTGGCCGCGATGGGCAACGCCCTGCCCGAGGAGGCGCGCGCCATGGCCGGGCCGCTGATCGGGCTGCTCGGCCAGGCCGGCGGGGCTATGTTCGGCAGCCAGGTCGGCCAGGCGCTCGGCGGGCTCGCGGCCGAGGTGCTCAGCGCCTCCGACGTGGGGCTGCCGTTGGGCCCCGACGGCACCGCCGCCCTCGTGCCCGAGAACGTCCGGGTGTTCGCGGACGGGCTGGACGTCGGCACCGACGACGTGGTGCTCTACCTGGCGCTGCGGGAGGCCGCGCACCAGCGTCTGTTCGCGCACGTGCCCTGGCTGCGGGGCCACCTGGTCGCGGCGGTCGAGGACTACGGGCGCGGCACCACCATCGACGTCTCGAAGATCGAGTCCTCGGTGCGGGACCTCGACCCGAGCAACCCCGCGGCGATCGCCGAGGCGCTCGAGGGCGGTCTGTTCGAGCCGGAGAAGACCCCCTCGCAGCAGGCGGCGCTGACTCGGCTGGAGACGGCGCTCGCGCTGGTGGAGGGCTGGGTCGACGAGGTGGTCGGCCAGGCCACGGAGAGCCGGATGCCCGACGCGTCGAAGATGCAGGAGGCGGTGCGGCGCCGCCGAGCCGCCGGCGGGCCCGCAGAGTCGGCCTTCGCCGCCCTGGTCGGCCTCGAGCTGCGGCCGCGCCGGCTGCGGGACGCGTCCGCCCTGTGGGGCTCGCTGCGCTCCCGCAAGGGGCAGTCCGGACGCGACGCGGTGTGGGAGCACCCGGACCTCCTGCCCACGTCCGCGGACCTCGACGACCCGCTGGGGTTCCAGGAGGGGTCCGTGCCGGCGTCCGAGGCGCTCACCGACGCCGAGTTCGACGCCGCCATCGCCGACCTCCTCGACGACGAAGCCGGTCCGGACGGTCCGCCGGCCAGGTGACAGCGCTCCGAGACGACGCACTAGCGGTCCTGCGCGGCTGGCGGGGCCCCGACGAGGCGCAGGAGCGGCTCCGTCGCGAGTACGTCGACCACCTGCACCGTCACGGCGACGGGCTGTCGCGCGAGGACCATCCCGACCACGTGACGGCGGGCGCGCTGGTGCTCTCGGCAGACGGCACCGACGTGCTGCTCACGCTGCACGCCAAGGCGCGGCGGTGGTTCCACCTCGGCGGGCACTGCGAACCGGGCGACACGACGCTGGCCGGGGCCGCGCTGCGCGAGGCGGCCGAGGAGTCGGGCATCGACGGGCTGGTGCTCGACCCCGAGCCGCTGCAGCTCGACGCGCACGTCGTGTCGTTCTGCGGGTCGCGTCAGCGGGTGCGCCACCTCGACGTACGTTTCCTCGCCATTGCACCGGTCGGCGCACGGCCCGCGGTCAGTGCGGAGTCGCTGGACGTGCGCTGGTGGCCGGCCGGCGCCCTGCCGACCGACGAGCGGAGCCTGCGCGAGCTGGTGGAGCTGGCACTGCAGCGGGCGTCCACCGCTCAGAGGTCGTCCGCCTGAGCTGCGCCATCGGTCGAGCAGTCGGGCGGGTCGGCCTGCACCCCCAGCCGGGACGCGGCAGCGACCCCCTCCAGGAAGCCCCTGGCGCGCTCTGCGCGGGGGTACCGGTCCACCCAGCGCCAGAACGCCGGGGTGTGTCCCGCCTCGAGCAGGTGCGCCAGCTCGTGCACGAGCACGTAGTCGATCACCCACGCGGGCATTCCCTGCAGCCTCGTGGAGAGCCTGATCGCCCGGTCGCCGGGGGTGCAGCTGCCCCAGCGGGTGCTCTGGTTCTCCACCCAGCGCACGGTCGACGGCACAGCGGCGCCGTCGAGGTGGCGCTCGCTGAGCCCGACCGCCCGCCGGTGCAGGTCCGCGTCGGTGGGCCGTCGGCGGCGCTCGGACCGCTCGAGTCGGGAGAGCATGGTGGCGACCCACTCGCGCTCCTCGGCCGGGGTCAGGCGCGCGGGGACCAGCACCACGACCTTGTCGTCCTCGCGGTAGGCCGCCACGGTCCGGCGCCGCCTGGAGGAGCGGCGGACCTCGACGACGGCACCGTTGGCGAGGCTGTGGCGTGGCGGAGCGGCCATGGCAGCGAGGCTACCGGTCCGCCCAGTCCAGGAGCCGGTCAACGGGCCAGCTGTTGACGATGCGCTCCAGGGGGACGCCGAGCCGCTCGGCCCGCTCGGCTCCGTAGGCGAGGAAGTCCAGCTGGCCCGGGGCGTGCGCGTCGCTGTCGATCGAGAACAGGCACCCCGCGTCGAGCGCGAGCGCCACCAGCTCGTCGGGGGGGTCGCAGCGCTCCGGACGCGAGTTGATCTCGACCGCGACGTCCTGCTCCGCGCAGGCGGCGAACACGGTCGCGGCGTCGAAGCTGCTCTGTGGTCGGGTGCCCCGTCCGCCGGTGACGAGTCGACCCGTGCAGTGGCCGAGGACGTTGGTCTCCGGGTGCCGTACGGCGGCGACCATGCGGCGGGTCATCGCCGGCGCGTCCATCCGGAGCTTGGAGTGCACCGACGCGACGACGACGTCGAGGCGGGCCAGCATGCTGTCGGTCTGGTCGAGGGCTCCGTCGTCGAGGATGTCCACCTCGATGCCGCTGAGCAGCCGGAAGCCCGGCGACGAAGTCAGGTGCTGGTTGACGGCCGCCACCACCTCCAGCTGCTGCGCGAGCCGAGCCGAGGACAACCCGTTGGCCACCTTGAGCCGGGGCGAGTGGTCGGTGAGCACGAGGTACTCGTGACCGACCTCCATCGCGGTCATCGCCATCTCCTCGAGCGGCGAGCCGCCGTCGGACCAGTCGGAGTGGGAGTGCAGGTCGCCTCGCAGCGCCGTACTGTGCCCCTCGCCGCCCTCGGCCAGCGGTCCGGCGGTGCCCTCCAGCTCCGCGAGGTACGCCGGGACCCGTCCCGCGACGCAGTCGGTGACGATGGCGGCGGTCTTCGCCCCGACGCCGGGAAGGTCCCTCAGCGTCCCGGTGGCGGCGCGGGTGCGGACCTCGTCCCGGGAGATGCTCAGCAGCGCGGCCGCCGCGGCCCGGTAGGCCTTGATCCGGAAGCTGTCGGCGAGCCGGCGCTCGAGCAGGAACGCGATCCGGCGCAGCACGGCCACCGGGTCGGGCGCCTCCGACGAGACGCCTGCTCCGGGGTTCGGCGGCGTGCTGGTCACGGGTCTCCCGTCGGGTGAGGGCGGTCCGGACTCCTCACGGTTCCGGCGTCCACCGTTACCGTGCAATTCCCGTCCACAGCGTGTGCACGGACATTGTCGCTGCTCACACGCGCGGCGGCGAGACGGCCGGGCGTGTCCCGCACAGGTCTGTCCACGGATATACACAGCGGCGTCCACACCTGTGCAGGTCGCTCCACAACGGCGTCCACAGCGTTGTCCACAGGAGTGGAGAAGTGCCTCCGCGTTCGCGTTGACCGGGTCCGTAGGCGCGCCTAGGTTGGGCGCAGATGAGGCCCTCGGCCTGTCGGAGCGCCGCTCGCAAGGGGAAGGTGAGCGGTGCGTCGGCGGGAACGGGGGCCTCTTCTCGTGCCCGGGCACCGCTGGCGCCTCCATGCAACCCGAGGGGCTCTGCCGTAGTCTGCGAGGCGGCTGCGACCGAGCGGCCGCGGCGGGCGCCCCCTTTGCTCCTCGCCGGTGACACGGACAACTGAAGGAGGCCGTCATGGCGGAGACCTGGAGCGGTGAGTTCTACTGCGTGAAGTGCAAGGAGAAGCGTCAGGCGGACGGCGAGGTGAAGGTGAACGACAAGGGCACCCGGATGGCCAAGGCCGTCTGTCCCGTGTGCAGCACCAACCTGAACCGCATCCTCGGCAAGGCCTGACCCACCGCTGACCTGCGCGCGCGGGCCTCCTGGACGTCAGGGGGTCCGCGTCGCTGTCTGTGGACGGCCGTTCGCGGCCGGGTCCGCGCTGGGGCAGGGTGACCGGCATGCGACCGATGCTCCGTCCCGGCACCCATGTGCTGCAGCGCCCGGGCGGCCACCTGCAGGTCGGCCTCGACCCGGATTCCGCCCTGCTGCTCCCCGACACGCCCGCGGCGCGCGCCGGTCTCCGGCTGCTGGCCACGTCGGCCGACCGCGAGGCGTACGCCGACCCGTCGCCGCTCGACCTGCTCGCGGCCGCCGACCACCTGCTCGACGAGCGCGACCTGATGCGGTTGCTGGGAGACGACGACCTGTCCGGCGCCGCCTCGGCCGCTCTGGCCCGCGACACCGGCCCGGGCCTCGGCGCCGCCCGGGCTGCGCGGCGCCGGTGGCGGACCCGGACCGGTTGGTTCGGGCACCCCACGGGGGAGGGGCTCCGTGAGTCCTTCATCGCCCTGGCCCGTAGCGCCGGCCTGCGCGAGGCTGCCCCGCGCCGGGCGGCCGCTCCGGACTGCGGCGTGCTCGTCGGCGTGGGCGAGCCCGACCGTGACCGGGTCGACGAGTGGACGCGTGGCGGGACGCCGTACCTCCTGGTGCGGCTCACGGAGGGTCGCGCGGTCCTGGGCCCCTTCGTGCAGCCGGGAGCAACCGCCTGCCTGCGCTGCCTGGACGCACACTGCACCGACGCGGACCCGGCGTGGCCGCTGCTGGTGCGGCAGTACGCCGACGCCAGCGCTCGGGACCGGGCCGACGGGGCACCGGAGCCGGTCGACCCGCTGCTCGCCGCGGTCGCGCTGGCGTGGGCGGCGCGCGACCTCGCCACCTTCGTCGACGGTGGCACACCCTCGACATGGTCCGCGACGGTCACGCTGCACCCGCGGCTGAGCCGGCTGGAGACCCGCATCTGGCTGCGGCACCCGGCGTGCGGCTGCTCCTGGCAGTGAGCGGCTCGACGTGCGGCGCGGGCCCGAGGCGCGCTAGGCGCAGTCGGACACAATGGAAGGCATGACCGACCTCCCCCGCAAGGCCGTGGCACGCACCGCCCGCCTCGCGGCGCTTCCGCTCAGCTTCGCGGGGCGCACTGCTCTGGGGATGGGTCGCCGCATCGGTGGGGCTCCGGCCGACGCGGTGCTCTCGGACGTGCAGCAGCGCACCGCCGAGCAGCTGTTCCGGACGCTGGGGGACCTCAAGGGCGGCGCGATGAAGTTCGGGCAGGCGCTCTCGGTCCTGGAGTCCGCGTTGCCCGAGGAGCTCGCCGCCCCCTACCGGCAGCAGCTCACCCGGTTGCAGGACTCCGCTCCCCCGATGTCCGCGGCAACCGTGCACCACGTGCTCGCCAAGGAGCTGGGCACGTCCTGGCGCAGGAAGCTCGTCGAGTTCGATGACGACCCGGCCGCGGCCGCGTCCATCGGGCAGGTGCACCGGGGGCGCTGGGCGGACGGCCGGCCGGTGGCGGTCAAGGTGCAGTACCCAGGCGCGGGCGACGCGCTGATGGCCGACCTTCGGCAGATCAGCCGGCTGGCCCGTACCTTCGGCGGGCTCGCCCCCGGAGTGGACATCAAGCCGTTGGTGGCCGAGCTCCAGGCCCGGGTCGCCGAGGAGCTCGACTACGACCTCGAGGCCCAGGCGCAGCGCGCCTTCGCCGCGGAGTTCCGCGACGACCCCGAGTTCCTGGTGCCCGACGTGGTGGCGCACACCGAGACCGTGCTGGTCTCGGAGTGGGTCGACAGCCCGGCCTCGCTGGCCAGGCTGATCGCCGACGGCACACAGCAGGAGCGCAACCACTACGGCGGTCTGTATGTGCGGTTCCTTCTGGAGGGACCCAGTCGGGCGGGCCTGCTGCACGCGGACCCGCACCCCGGCAACTTCCGGATGCTGACCGGGCAGGACGGGTCGATGGGCGGCCTGGGCGTGGTCGACTACGGCGCCGTCGCCCGGCTCCCCGAACGCAGCCTGCCTCGCACCATCGGGTCGCTGATCCGGATCGCGATGTACGACGAGTACGACGACGTCCTCGAGGGCCTACGGGCCGAGGGGTTCGTGAAGCCGCACATCACGGTCGATCCGGGCGAGCTGCGCGACTACCTCAGCCCGTTCATCGAGCCGGCCCGCCCGGACACCTTCGCGTTCTCCCGCGCCTGGATGCGCGAGCAGTTCCAGCGGCTGCAGGACCCACGGCAGCCCGGGTCCACCCTGGCGCTGCGGCTGAACCTGCCCCCGTCGTACCTGCTCATCCACCGGGTCTGGGTGGGGGCCATCGGAGTGCTGTGCCAGCTGGAGGCGGAGCTGCCGTTCCGCACCATGCTCGAGGAGTCGCTGCCCGGCTTCGCGGAGGCCTGACCGGTCGGTCGGAGGCGCGCACGGGGTCGGGCGGCCGGGCCCGCATGCAGGAACAGACCCCGGCAGCCGATGGCTGCCGGGGTCCGGTCGGCGGCGCCGCTGGGGAGCCGCGGGTTCACAGCGAACGGGCGAGGGCGAGCCGCGCCTGCTGGCTGGCCCGCTCCGCGCGTCGGGTGAGGCGGCGTGCTGTCACCAGCGCGTGCCCGCGTCGTAGCTCGTGCGCCTCTCCCAGGCGCACGGACATGTCCGCTCGCGCCAGGTCTTCATGGATCAACATCATCGTGGTGCTCCGTATCGTGACGTGGTGCTCGGTGGTCAGGGTCGGCCTCTGCAGGACGGCCGGGGTGCTGCCGGCCCGGTGGTGACCGGTCCGCGGGCCGGTCACAGCGAGCGGGCGAGCACGAGGCGGGCCTGCAGGGCTGCTCGCTCGGCGCGACGCGACGCGCGCCGGGCCAGCACGAGGTAGTGGCCGCGGCGCAGTCGCTCGGCCTCCTGCAGACGCGCCAGGTGCTCGGCTCGGGCGAGGGTCTCGGGGTACATGGCTCTCTCCTGGTGTGGTGCAGCCGGTGGTGCGGCTGTCGGGTGACCGGTTGGGTGGCTGGGTCGGGTGGCTGGGTCGGGTGGCTGGGAGCGGGTGACTGGCTGGGTCGGGTCGCTGCGGGTGGGGCCCTCGGGTGGTCGCTCAGGCGGCCACGGGGTTCTTGCGCGGCCGTCCGCGGGGACGCTTGCGGGGGATCACCGCTCCCTGCAGGAACAGCTCTCCGCCCCAGACCCCCCAGGGCTCCCCCCGCTCCAGGGCTCCGGCCAGGCACGCAGCGCGGACCGGGCAGTCCACGCACAGCGCCTTGGCCAGCTCCACGTCCTGCGGAGCCTCCGCGAAGAACAGCTCGGGGTTCTCCCGACGGCAGGGCAGCCGTTCCGGGTCGGCCTCGTGAGGCCGCGGGTCGAGGACGCTGATCGTCATCTCGTCACCTCCTTGTAACTGTCGCTCTGCTCTGTCTCGTACGGGCGGGAAACACGAAGGCCGCGGATCCCGGGTGTCGGGTTCCGCGGCCTGGAGGCTGCCGTTCGAGAGCTGTGCACTCTAGATCGGCGGACTCCAGGCAGAGGTGCCCGGGAAGGCGTCCGTGATGACGGCGACATCGGTGCCGGTGAACAGGGCCGAGGAGTCGACGTGCTGCACGGAGGCGCGGCTCACCCATGCGGCCGCGACGGCACCGCTGGCCGGGAGGCGGCGCAGCGGTGCCACGCGAACGCGTCCGGCCACGGGCATGCCGAGGTCGGCCAGCTGGGTCACGTTGATCTCCATCACTGCGGTCACCTCCTCGGTGTGTCGTGCGCCGGCCTTGCCAGGGCCGATGTGCGCTGGGTCTCGTGCGAGTCGATACACGGTAGCGCCCTGCGCCGAGCCCCGGCAATCGATTTATCGAGGGTTTTCTCCGAGCCTGCCGAGCACGCCCGGGAGCGTCACCCTCAGCCCGCGGCGGCCACGATGGCGAGCACGTCGTCACCGTACTTGGTCAGCTTGGAGGCGCCGATCCCGTTGATCCGCAGCAGGGCGGTGGGGTCGGCCGGCTTGACCTCGGCGATGGCCTGCAACGTCAGGTCGGTGAAGACGACGTAGGCCGGGACCTTCTCCTGCCCGGCGCGCTCCACCCGCCACGTCCGCAACCGCTCGAAGAGCTGCTCGTCGTAGCCGGCCGGGCAGTCCTCGCACCGGCCGATCCTGCGCTCGGCCGTGGTGCCGAGCGGCGCGCCGCACTCACGGCAGTGGGCGACGCCCTTGCGCTTCGATGACCGGGCCCGGTCCGTGCCGGCGCGGTCGGACGGGCTCGCCGGCCGGAGCCCGGTCAGGAACCGTGACGGCTTGCGGGAGGAGCGGGATCCGGGGCTGCGCGCCAGGGACCACGACACCGACAGGTGGTGCCGAGCACGGGTCATCCCGACGTAGAGCAGCCGGCGCTCCTCCTCGACGGCAGCCGGTCCGTCGGCGTGGATGATCGGCAGGGTGCCCTCATGCACGCCGGCAACGAAGACGACGTCCCACTCCAGTCCCTTGGCGGCGTGCAGGGTCGCCAGCGTGACGCCCTCGGCCACCGGCGCGTGCTGCTCCGCGGCGCGGCGGTCGAGCTCCGTCACGAAGTCCCCGAGGGTGGCCTCGGGTGCGCCGGCGAGCAGGTCCTCGGCCTGGCTGACGATGGCCTGCAGAGACTCCCAGCGGTCACGCACGCTGCCGCGGCCGGTGGGGGCCTGCTCGGTCCATCCCATCCCGGACAGGACTGCGCGGGTGTCGGCGACCAGGTCCTCGCCGGAGCCCTCACCACCGCGGGCGTTGCCGCGCAGCAGGGCCACGGCCTGCTTGACCTCGGGCCGCTGGAAGAACCGGGCCGCGCCGCGGACCACGTAGGGCACGCCGCGCGCTGCCAGGGCCTCCTCGAAGGCCTCGGACTGGGCGTTGATCCGGAACAGCACCGCCACCTCGCGCGGCGGCGTCCCCGCGTCGACCGCCTCCCGGATCTCGGCGGCCACCTGCTCGGCCTCGGCGACCTCGTCGGAGTGCTCGACGAAGCGCACGTCGGCACCAGCGTCCTGCTGCGAGCGCAGCTGCACGCCCGCGGTGGCGGTGTCCTGCAGCAGCCGGTTGGCGGCCGCGACGACCTGGGGGGTGGAGCGGTAGTTGCGCACCAGCTCGATCGACGTGGTCCCAGGGCGCTTCTTGGGGAAGTCGAGGAGGTAGGAGGCGTTGGCGCCTGCGAAGGAGTAGATGGTCTGCGCCGGGTCCCCCACCACGCAGAGGTCGTCGCGTCCGCCGAGCCACAGGTCGAGCAGCGCCGCCTGGATCGGGCTGACGTCCTGGAACTCGTCGACGACGAACCAGCGGTACTGCCGGCGGACCTGCGCCGCGACCCGCTCGTCCTCGGCCAGCAGGGCCGCCGTGCAGAGCAGGACGTCCTCCATGTCCATCCGACCCTGGTCGCGCTTGACGTCCTCGTAGGTCGCGAACACCCGGGCCACCGTCGCGGCGTCGTGGCCGGTCACCTCTCGGCCCCGCGCCGTCGCGACCCGCACGTAGTCGTCGGGCCGAACGTTGCTGACCTTGGCCCACTCCACCTCACTGGCCAGGTCGCGCAGCGTGCCCAGGTCCGTCGCCAGCCGGTTGCGCCGGGCGGCGCTGCCGAGCAGCCCGAGCTTGGAGTCGGTGAGGACGGGCAGCTCACCGCCGTACACCTTGGGCCAGAAGAACCGCGCCTGGCGCAGGGCGGCGGAGTGGAACGTCCGCGCCTGCACGCCGCCTGCGCCGAGACCGGCGAGCCGGGTCCGCATCTCCCCCGCGGCGCGGGTGGTGAAGGTGACCGCCAGCACCTCCGTGGGGTTGTAGACGCCACACGCCACGCCGTAGGCGATCCGGTGGGTCAGCGCCCGGGTCTTGCCGGTGCCGGCTCCGGCCAGCACCCGCACGGGGCCGTGCAGCGCGACGGCGACCGAGCGCTGCTCGGGGTCGAGGGCCTCGAGCAGTGCGTCCGCGCCGGTGGCCGCGGCTGGGTGCATCAGCAGCACTCCTCGGGCCGGGGACGCGATGCTGCTGGGAGCCGCATCGAGGACGTCGTCAGCGTAGTGGCCGCCGCGGACAGCCATGCCCGGTCACCCACAGGGGCGGGTCGCCCACGGGGACGGCAGGGCGGCCGTGACGGTAGATCACCAACCGTTGCCGTCCACAAGGACACCAACCGTCGCCCGTCCGTCGGTCCTGCGACCGTTGCCGTCCACAGGGACGCCAACCGTCGCCGCCGCCCGACGAGACCGCGGCGGAACAAACCGGGCGAGGATCCGGTTCTCCCAGCCGTACCCACAGCTGCGAGAGGACCCCGTCGCCGAATGAGCACGTCGACCGTGACCATGTACTCCACCCCCTGGTGTGGCTACTGCCACCGGCTCCGCGGACAGCTGGACCGCGAGGGCATCGCCTACGACGTCGTGGACATCGAGCAGACCCCGGACGCGGCGGTGGTCGTGGAGCGGGTGAACAACGGCAACCAGACGGTGCCGACGCTGGTGTACTCCGACGGCTCCGCACAGACGAACCCGTCGCTGGCGCACGTGAAGGCCAAGCTCGCCTCGCTGAGCTGAGCTCCCGGCCGGGCGAGGGCTACCAGCTGCCCGGCAGCGGGCCGCCGTACCACGCCTCGACCAGTGACCGGCTGATCGAGATGCCGCCGGGCAGTGCCAGCGTCCCGGCCTCGGTCTCGGCCCGCATCTGCTCGCGGGTGAACCACCGAGCGTCGCTGAGCTCGGCCCCGTCGACGCTGATCTCCGTGCTCACCGCCCGCGCGAAGAATCCGACCATGAGGCTCTGCGGGAACGGCCACGGCTGGTTGCCGAAGTAGGTGACGTCGGTGACGCGTACGGCCGTCTCCTCGGCCACCTCGCGGACCACCGCCTCCTCGAGGCTCTCCCCCGGGTCGACGAATCCCGCGAGCGTGGAGTAGCGACCTTCCGGCCAGGACGGGGAACGGCCGAGCAGCGCGCGGTCCCCGTCGGTGACCATCATGATCACCGCCGGGTCGCTGCGCGGGAACTGCTGGCGTCCGCACTGGTCACAGACCAGGACGTGACCCGCCATGGCCGGCTGCAGCCGCCCCCCGCAGCGCGGGCAGAAGCGGTGTGAGGCGTGCCACTCGGCCAGCGCCACCGCGTGCACCAGGAAGCCGGCGTCCGGCTCGCGCAACAGGTGCACCACGCCGCGCAGGGACGCCCAGCGACCCTCGTCGGTGGGCTCCGGCACCACCAGCGCGAAGTGCGGCACGCCGTCGCGCTCGCCGAGGAACAGCCGCAGCCCGTCGGCGGGAAGCCCCTCGGCGGTCTGCCACCGGACGGCGACGCCGGGGTCCTCGTCGCCGCCGCCGCGGGTGCCCTCGGGGTCGTCGGTGACCGGGAACGTGGTCACCGCGATCGGCACGATCCTCGTCGCCGGCTCTCGCCAGGTCGTCTCCAGCCACTGCTCGTCGACCCGCCGCTCCCCCACCCGGTCGTGGGTGCGTACGGACAGCGCGATGTCGGTGGAGCCCGGAGCGGGAAAGGGCGGGTGCGTCACGGCGTCGACCCTACGACCCGGCGCCCGCGGGCTCGTCGCGCTGGATACCGTGCAGCCATGAGCACGCACATCCACGCCGGCGCGGGCGAGATCGCCCCCCACGTCCTCATGCCCGGCGACCCGCTGCGGGCCACGTGGATCGCCGAGACGTTCCTGGAGGACGCGGCCTGCTACAGCCAGGTGCGCGGGATGCTCGGCTACACCGGCACCTACCGCGGCCACCGCGTGTCCGTGCAGGGGTCCGGGATGGGGCAGCCGTCGATGTCGATCTACGTCAACGAGCTGTTCCGCGAGTACGACGTGCGCACGGTCGTCCGGGTCGGGTCCTGCGGCGCGCTGACCGAGAGCCTGCGGCTGCGGGACCTGGTGCTGGCCTCGGGGGCGTGCACCGACTCGTCGATGAACAGGATCCGGTTCGAGGGCCTCGACTACGCGCCGGTCGCGGACTTCGACCTGCTGCGCGCGGCGTACGACGCGGCGGCCGCCAAGCAGCTCGAGGTCGCTGCTCGCGTGGGGCTGATCATGTCCAGCGACTCGTTCTACCACCCGCGCCCGGAGCTCACGGCGAGGATGGTCGCGCACGGCGTGCTGGCGGTGGAGATGGAGGCAAGCGTGCTGTACACGCTGGCCGCCCAGTTCGGTCGGCGCGCCCTGGCCATCTGCACGGTGTCCGACCACGTGGTGACCGGCGAGGAGACCACAGCCCAGGAGCGCCAGGAGACGTTCGCGGACATGGTGGAGATCGCGCTGGAGGCGATGCTGAGGGTCGGATGACTCTCTAGTTGCCACCTCGGGTCGCCGGGCGCTGACGCAGAAGCCGCTCGAGCTCCTCGCGACCGCCGAGACCCGCCGGCTCCACCAGCTCGCCGGAGCGGACGTAGTAGAACGCCGCCCGCACCCGCTCGACGGGCACTCCCGTCAGCTCCGCCCACGCCAGCCGGTAGACGGCCAGCTGGAGCGGGTCGGCGGTCCGGGCGCGGTTGGTCTTCCAGTCCACCACCAGGTAGCCCTGCTCGCACCCGGCTCCGATCGTGCCGGGAAGTGTGCCGGTGTCCCCGCCGGCGCCCGGGGGCCCGTCGGCGTAGACGGCGTCGATCCTCCCGCGAACGACCTGCCCGCCCAGCACGACGGCGAACGGCGGCTCGACCGCCAGCGGGGTCCGGTCGGCGAACTCGCCCTTCTCGAACAGCGCGACCAGCTCCTGCAGGTCGTCCTCGTCGTCGATCTCGGCATCCGCGCGACCGGGCAGGTCGTCCGGGTCCACGAGCTCCTGCTGTCCGAACCGCGCCTCGACCCAGGTGTGGAACCGGGTGCCGAACCGCGCCTCGGGTGACGGCCGGCGTGGCATAGGCCGCGCCAGGTTCGCCGCCAGGCCGTCCGGGTCGTCGCGCAGCCGCGCGAGGGACGTCGTGGACAGGCTGGTGGGCAGCGGGACGGCGACCTCCTCGGAGCGGTCCCGGCGCGCCTCGGCGAGCAGCCGCTCGAGCTCGCCGTCCCACTCCGCGACGAGCGACGCCTCGACGAGGTCCAGGGCCGCCTCGTGCTCGGCGACCTGCCCGGGCGCGGCACCACCCGCCTCGGCGACCAGCGCCGCGGCCTCGAGCCTCCTGCGGGCCTCGGCGGTCTGCTCGTCGACCGGCCAGGGCACCGACCGGCGACCGTCGGAGAGCGGGTTCGTGGTCCCGTCGGAGGGGGGCTCGAGCCACGCCTCCGCGTCCTGTCCCCGCTCCTGCAGGTGCGCACGCACCGCCCGCTGGAAGACCGAGGGTCCCACCGGCTTCACCCGTCCGTGGCGCCATACGTGCGAGGACACCCACAGCAGGTGCCGGGCCCGGGTGAACGCGACGTAGCCGAGCCGCAGCTCCTCCTCCGCGTCGTGGGCCTTGGACGCAGTCTTGAGCGCCTCCACGTCCCTGTCGGTCCAGCCGGCGAGCGCGGGGAGGTCGGCGGCGTCCCCGCGCAGCGGTGTCGGCAGCACGGAGGCGCGCCCCGGCCAGCGCGACCGGCCCGAGGTGTTCGGGAACCGCTCCGCGACCACCCCCGGCAGGAAGACCGCGTCCCACTCCAGCCCCTTGGCGCGGTGCACGGTGAGCAGCTTGACCGAGTCCGCCTCCGACGGGGACGCGACGTCGAGGCCGTTGCCGAGCTCGTCCTCCGCGGTCAGGTACGCGAGCAGTGCGGGAAGGGTGGCCTGACCGTCGATCGACTGGAAGTCCGCCACCGCCCTGATGAACAGGTCGAGGTTGTCGCGGCGAGCCCGCGCCGCCGGACTCACCGACGAGTCCAGCTCGATGTCGATGCCGCAGGTGTCCACGATCCGGCGCACCAGGTCGAGCAGCGACTCGCCGGCGTGCCCGCGCAAGGCCCGCAGCTCGTGGGCGAGCAGCGTGAACCGCTCCCGCGCCGCCGTGGAGTAGGGCAGGTCGCCCGGGTCGGCCAACGCGTCGGACAGCGCCACCACCTCGGTGGGGTCGGCGCCGGAGACCGCCCGCTGCAGCGACGTCCGCAGGTCGGTCCCGTCGCGCAGCCGCCCGGTGTCCCCGGCCAGCTCGCGCGCCCGGCGGCCCAGCAGCGCGAGGTCACGCGGCCCGATCGCCCAGCGGGGGCCGGTCAGGAGGTTGAGCAGGTCGGCGTTGGCCGTCAGGTCGTGGAGCAGCGTCAGCGTCGAGAACACCTCGGAGACCTCGGGCAGCCGCAGCAGACCGGAGAGCCCGACGATCTCCACGGGGATCTCGGCGCGCGACAGCGCGTCGAAGACATCGGCGGCGTGGCCGTTGTCGCGGACCAGCACGCCGATCTCCCGCCAGGCCGGCTCCGGCATCCGCCGGTGGGCCGCCTGCACCTCCTCGGCGAGCCGGACCAGCTCGTCGTCGTACGTCTCGTGGACGACGGCCCGGACCTCGCCCTCGGCGGCGCCGGGCCGCGCCCGGAGCTCGTGGGCCTGAGCATGGGCGGCGTAGAGAGGCCCCGCCAGCCGGTTGGCGACCTCGAGCACCAGGCTGTCCGAGCGGCGGTTCACCGTCAGGGGGTACGACGCCACGTCGGCGTCCGCGCGCCCGTCCGGGCCGGTCCGCGGGAAGTCGTGCCCGAAGCCGAGGATGTTCGAGACGGAGGCCCCCCGCCACCCGTAGATCGCCTGGTTGGGGTCGCCCACCGCCATCACCGGGTGCCCCAGCCCGGAGGCGGCGTCTGGCCCCGAGAAGAGGTGGCGCAGGAGCTGCGCCTGGCCCACCGACGTGTCCTGGTACTCGTCGAGGAGCACGACGGCGAAGCTGTCCCGTTCGGCAGCGCCCACCTCGGGATGCTCGACCGCCAGCCGCGCGGCCAGCGCGATCTGGTCGGAGAAGTCCATCAGGCCGAGCTCGGCCTTGACGGCTCGGTAGGTGTCGACCAGGCCCAGCAGCTCCAGCCGCTTGTCCTGCGCCTCCACGAGCTCGCGCTGAGCCTTGGTCGCTCGGGTCGCCAACGCGGCCTCGAAGCCGTCGCGGGCCTGCCTGGTGAAGGAGCGCACCTCCGCGGAGGTGAGGAGGTGCTCGCTCATGGCCGCCTCGAGAGCGAGCAGGTCGTCGATGACGTGCTTCGGGCTGTCCGACAGCAGCCGCACCTCCGCCTGGTGCCGCGCCACTGCCCGCGCGGCGACCTGGTAGCGCGAGGCGTCGGCCATCACCCGGGTGTCGGGCTCGTGACCGATCCGGAGCCCGTGCTGGGTCAGCAGCCCTGCGGCGTAGGCGTGGTAGGTCATCACCGTCGGCTCCACCGGCTCGTCGGGCTCGTCCGGCCCCTCGGGGCGCCGGGCGCTGCACGGGTCGCCGGACGGGGCGCCGCGTTGGAGGCCTGCGGCGGTCAGGGCGTCCCGGACGCGGCCGCGCAGCTCCGAGGCCGCCTTGGTGGTGAAGGTCAGCCCGAGCACCTGGTCGGGCCGCACCTGGCCGGTGGCCACGAGGTGGACGACCCGGGCTGCCATCAGCGAGGTCTTCCCGGACCCGGCCCCGGCGATCACCACGGCCGGCTCCAGCGGCGCGCTGACGGCGGCCCACTGCTCGGCGCTCACCTCGAACGGAGCCGCCATCACTCGGCGCAGGTCGGCCGCGGACTCGATGAGCACGGGCTGCGGCGCACGAAGGTCGGCGGTCATCAGTGCAGCACCGTCCCGGACACCTGGGTGGGGCAGAGGGCCCGGAACGCGCACCGGTCGCAGTGTCCGCCGGGCCGGGCCTCGAACCGCTCGGCGCGGATGGCGGACACCGCTGCGGAGAGCTGCTCCTGGACGGGCGTGCGGCCGTCAGGTCCCGGCTGCTGGGGCGCCTGCACCTGCACCTTGAGGCCGGTGCGCGAGTCCTGACGCAGCTGCCACAGCTCGGCTCCGCCGCTCGCGGCGTCACCGGCCAGGTCAGCCACCGCGCCATGGTCGACCGCCAGCTGGTAGAGCCCCAGCTGCGGGTGCCGGGCCAGGTCGGAGGCGGGGTACTTCCCGGTCTTGAGGTCGACAACGACCACCCGGCCGTCGGCGTCGAGCTCGAGCCGGTCGGCGTACCCGTGCACCCGGACGACCTCCCCGCCCGGCAGGGCCACCTCCGCCTCGAACGGCTGCTCGGTCGCCAGCACCTCCCGCCCTCCGGGCCGGTTGTGCCAGGCGATGAAGCGGGTGAGCGCGTGCCGCACCTCCTCGCGCTCGCGGGCAGCGGACCACGGCGTGCGGAAGGGCACCTGGCCCCAGACGGCGTCCACCTCGGCCATCAGGTCGTCGACGGCTGCCGCGTCCGCGGGCAGGTCCCCGCGGCTGATGCGGTCGGCCAGCTCGTGCAGGACGTTGCCGAAGCCCTGCGCCTGCGTCGCCTCCGAGGCGCCGCCGGCCTCCCGCTCGAGGAACCACCGTGCCGGGCACTGCTCGAGGGAGGTCAGCGCGCTGGCGGTCAGCCGCACCGGCTCGTCGACCGGTCGAACCGGGCGGTCGGCCGCTGTGAGGGCTCGGGTGCCCCACCAGCTGCGAGGGTCGGCCTGCGGCGCCACGGGGCGCCCGGCGACCTCCGTCGCGGCGAGCCGCGCCAGTCTGTCGGCCGCCACCGCCCGCAGCGCGTCCGAGCGGCTGTCGTCGGCCACTGTGCGCCGCAGCTCGGCCACCAGGCCGGCCGTGGACAGCGGCCGCCGTGGTCGACCCTGCACGTGCCGGACCTCGACGCCCAGCTCGACGAGGAAGCGCGAGGGCTGCTCGCCCTCGTCCTCCGGTGACCGGACCGCGGTGACCAGCAGCCGCTCGCGGGCTCGCGTGGCGGCGACGTAGAACAGCCGCCGCTCCTCGGCCAGCAGGTCGCGGGTGGTGACCGGAGGCAGCAGCTCACCCGGGCCGATCCGGTCCGCCTGCAGCAGCGTGGACCGGCGCCGCAGGTCGGGCCAGCCGTCCTCCTGGGCATGGGCCACCACGACGAGCGGCCACTCCAGCCCCTTCGACCGGTGCGCCGTCAACAGTCGGACCGCGGCTCCCCGGACGCCTCGGTCGGCGAGCGTGTCGCCGGGGATCTCCTGGGCGACCAGGGTCGCGAGGAAGTCCGCGACGGCGGTGTGGCCCCGCTTCTCCTCGGCACGCGCCGCGGCATCGAAGAGGGCGACCACCGCGTCGAGGTCGCGGTGTGCGAGACGGGCGCGCTGTCCGCCGGCGTCCACAGAGGCCCGCAGCCGCCGAGGCCAGTCGGTGCCGGCCCACAGCTCCCACAACACCTCCTCGGCCGTCGCGCCCGCCCGGAGCCGCTCGCTGCCACCAGCGAGCAGCCTCGCGAGCACGCCGGCCTTGCGGGCGGCCGGCGAGCGGAGGTCGGCGAGGCCGCCGTACCCAGGGCTCAGGCCGCCGTCACCAGGGTCCACGGCGCCGGCGCCACCGAGGGCGTCGCGCAGCAGCTCGATCGACGGCCGGGGCCGCTCGGCGTGGGCCAGCTCGACGGCGCGCAGCTCGCGGGCCAGGCCCCGCAGCTCGGTGGCGTCCAGCCCGGCCAGCGGTGACACCAACAGCCCCTCGACGGCGTCGGTCGGCAGCTGCTCGCCGGCGCCGAGCAGAACCACCGCGCGCAGCGCCGCCAGCAGCGGAGCGACAGCCGGCTCCCGGACCAGCGGGGTGTCGTCGGAGGCCACCTCGACGGGCACCCCGGCCGCAGCCAGGGACCGCTGCAGCGGCGGGATCGACGCCCGGCCCGACCGGACCAGCACCGCCATGTCGGACCAGTCCCGGCCGTCCTCGAGGTGCGCGCGGCGCAGCAGGTCGGCGAGGTGCTCGGCCTCGGCCCGCTCGGTGTCGTAGGTCGTGACCTCCACCCGGCCCGGCGGCAGGTCGAGCGCCGAGCGAGGCGACACGAACGCCTGGGCGGCCTCGGCACCGATGCTGCCGGCCAAGGGCAGCCGGGCGGCCACCCGCTGCGAGGCGAGCAGCAGGTGCGCGCCGAACCGTCGGGTCGTCCGCAGCACCGAGACGTCGGCCGGCCGGCCGTCGGCTCGGGGGAAGGAGGCCGGGAAGTCGAGGATGCCGCGGACGTCCGCGCCTCGGAAGGCGTAGATCGACTGGTGCGGGTCCCCGACGACGGTCAAGTCGCGACCGTCTCCGGCCAGCGCCTGCAGCAGTGCGACCTGGCTGGGGTCGGTGTCCTGGTACTCGTCGACGAAGACATGCCGCAGACGCGCGCGGAGCTCGTCGCGGTGCGACTGCGCCTCGACCACCGCGCGAGCGACCAGGTCCGGGTAGTCGATCGCGCTGGTGCTGTCGAGGACGTCGAGGTACTGCCCCAGGAACCGTCCGGCGGCGACGTAGGCGTCCACGCCGTGCTCGGCGCCCAGCCGCTCCAGCTCCTCGGGTCCCAGGCCCTTCTCCCGGGCCCTGGCGATGACGGCCTGCACCTCCCGCGCGAAGCCCCGGGTCCCCAGCGCGCGGCGCAGCGACGCAGGCCAGGCGACCGACTCCGGGCTGTCGGTGAGCAGCCCCTGCAGCACGACGTCCTGCTCGGGAGCCGAGAGCAGCCGCAGCGGAGCGGCGTAGAGGTCGGTGGGCGAGTAGCGCCGGACCAGCCCGTAGGCGAAGGAGTGGAACGTGCAGCTCAGCGTGGTCGCCGTCGTCCGGCCGAGCCGGGCGGTGACGCGGTCGCGGAGCTGCTCGGCCGCCTTGCGGCTGAAGGTGAGCGCGAGCACGCTGTCAGGGGCTACGCCGCGACGCTCGACGCGGTCGACGATCGCCTCGACCAGCGTCGTGGTCTTGCCCGTGCCGGGGCCCGCGAGGACGAGCAGCGGGCCGCCCGGGTGGTCCACGACGGCCCGCTGGAACCGGTCGAGCTCGGGGGCGGTCGCCGGCGCGGGGGGGCCGAGCGCGAGGTGGTACGTCGTCACGTCGTCATTCCATCACCGGGCACCGACAGGCGACTTCTGCATCGCCGGGGCAGGTCCGTCTAGTACTAGACGAAACCGGGGGCGACACACGCCGCGATCACGTCCGCTGCGGCCACCACGCCGCCCGGGCCAGGTCCACCCGCCCTGAGGGCCTGAACGGCGTGCCCTCCTCCAGGTAGTGGATGCGCGCCTCCTCGCCGTGGCTGGGCGGCAGTGAGCCGTCCGCGCGCACGACCCGCCACCAGGGCACGGAGCCGCCGTACGTCGACATCACCCGTCCCACGCTGCGCGGGCCGCGGGAGCCCACGGCGTCGGCCAGCGCGCCGTACGTGGTGACCCGGCCGGGCGGGACCGTCTCGACGAGGGAGAGCACCGCCTCGACGTACTCCTCGGGGTCCACGCCGGGGAGCATAACCACGCGCGCACAGGAGAAGGGCCCCGCGGGCGGTTGCCTGCGGGGCCCTCTCGACGCGCCGACCTGTACGCCGGTGCGGGGCTGTCCCAGTCTGCCAGAGGAGCTCAGTACACCGGCTGCGACGGGTCGATCTGGCTGACCCACGCCACCACGCCACCACCGACGTGCACGGCGTCGGAGTACCCGGCGCCCTTGGCCACCGCCAGCGCCTCGGCGGAGCGGACCCCGGACTTGCAGTGCAGCACCAGCGGCTTGCTGCCCTGGGTGAGCTCCGAGAGCTGCTCGAGCGCGTGGCCGTTGAGGAACTCGCCCTTGGGGATGAGCACCGCGCCGGGGATCTTGTTGATCTCGTACTCGTTGGGCTCGCGGACGTCGACGAGCACGAAGTCGCGCTGGCCGTTCTCGCGCTCCTTGAGCATGTGCTCGAGCTGGGTGACCGAGATCGTCGACCCGGCCGCGGCGTCGGCGGCCTCGTCGGAGATCGCGCCGCAGAACGCCTCGTAGTCGATCAGCTCGGTGACCGTGGGGTTGTCCCCGCACAGCGCGCAGGCGGGGTCCTTGCGGACCTTGAGCTTGCGGTACTCCATCTCCAGGGCGTCATAGATCATCAGCCTGCCGACCAGCGGCTCGCCGATCCCGGTCAGCAGCTTGATCGCCTCGTTGACCTGGATCGAGCCGATCGACGCGCACAGCACACCCAGCACACCACCCTCCGCGCAGGACGGGACCATGCCCGGCGGCGGGGGCTCGGGGTAGAGGCAGCGGTAGCAGGGCGCCTCGGCGCTCTCGCCGTCGACCTCCAGCGTCGGCCAGAACACCGACGCCTGGCCGTCGAAGCGGTAGATCGAGCCCCACACGTACGGCTTCTTGAGGAAGTACGCCGCGTCGTTGACCAGGTAGCGGGTGGCGAAGTTGTCGGTGCCGTCGACGATCAGGTCGTAGTCGGCAAAGATCCGCAGCACGTTGTCGTTGTCGAGGCGCTCCTCGTGGACGACCACGTTCACCAGCGGGTTGGTCTCAGCGATCGACTCCTGGGCCGAGACCGCCTTGGACTTCCCGACGTCGCTCTGCCCGTGGATGATCTGACGCTGCAGGTTGGACTCGTCGACCTCGTCGAACTCCGCGATGCCGAGCGTCCCGACGCCGGCCGCGGCCAGGTACAGCAGCGCCGGGCTGCCCAGGCCACCCGCGCCGATGACCAGCACCTTGGCGTTCTTGAGCCGCTTCTGCCCGGTCATGCCGACATCGGGGATGATCAGGTGCCGGCTGTAGCGGCGTACCTCGTCGATGGTGAGCTCCTGCGCGGGCTCGACCAGGGCAGGCAATGACACGGACTCTCCTCGGGGCGTACGACGGTGCTGTCCCGGTCTCAACACACCGGTCGGCGTCCATGTTCCCCGAGCGGGCCGGCCGCCCGATGCGGATCTCGTCATGTGGCGGGCGGGCCCCGGGCGGCGGTTTCCCTGGGGGCCCAGGGAAACGTGCACACCCCCGCCGTTGCAACGCTGGGGCGGTGCCAGTTCCCCTGGGGGCCCAGGGAAACTGGCGCCACGACCGGCACCCGCGGCGGGGGTTACGCTGCCCGGGTGACCACGACCCCGGACCAGAGGCCCCGGGGAGGCCGGCTGCCGCGCAGCGCACGCCGGGCGCAGCTGCTCGAGTCGGCGCTCCAGGTCTTCGTCGCGTCGGGCTTCCACGCCGCGGCCATGGACGACATCGCCGACCGCGCCGGGGTGTCCAAGCCCGTGCTCTACCAGCACTTCCCCGGCAAGCTGGAGCTCTACCTGGCGCTGCTCGACCAGTCCTGCGACACGATCATCGAGGCGTCCAAGGAGGCGCTCGCGGCCACCGACGACAACAAGCTGCGGGTGAACGCGACCGTTCAGGTGTTCTACGACTACGTCGCCAGCGCCCAGGGCGCGTTTCGGCTGGTGTTCGAGTCCGACCTCACCAACGAGCCGCTGGTCCGCGAGCGCGTCGACCGGGTGACACGGGAGTGCGCCGAGGCCATCGCCGAGGTGATCCACGAGGACACCGGGCTCAGCGACGAGGAGTCGCAGCTGCTCGCGGTGTCCCTGGTGGGAATGGCCCAGGTCAGCGCCCGGTTCTGGCTGGGCACCAGTGGCGGCATCTCTCAGGCGGACGCGGCTACGCTCGTCGCGGGGCTCGCCTGGCGCGGCATCCGGGGCTACCCCCGGGCCGACGAGCAGACCTGAGCCGTCCCACGCACCCACGAGCAACAGGAGGTCCTCCGATGGAGGTCAAGATCGGCGTGCAGAACGCCGCCCGCGAGCTGGTCCTGGACTCCTCGGAGTCAGCAGACGACGTGGCGAAGGCGGTGTCGACCGCCCTCTCGGGCGGCGGCGTGCTGAGCCTGGCCGACGCCAAGGGCCGCCGGGTGCTGGTCCCGGTCGACAAGCTGGCGTACGTCGAGATCGGCACCTCGACCAGCGGCGCGGTGGGCTTCCGGTTCTAGCTCGCCCGGGCCGCTGGCCCGTTCAGGCGGCGAGACCGAGGGCGTCCATGCGGGCGGAGTGGTTCTCGGTCAGCCGGGTGAACAGCCGGCCGATCGCGGCCAGGTCCATCGCCGGCCGGTCCACCCCTCCGGACAGCAGCGCGGTGAGCGCGTCCCGGTCGGCGACCACCCGCTGGGCCTGCGACAGTGCCTCCCCCATCAGCCGCCGGCCCCACAGCGCCAGCCGCCCACCGAGCCGCGACTCCGCGGCGATGGCGGCACGCACCCGGTCCACCACGAACGCGGACTGACCGGCGTCCGACAGGCTGCCGACGATGATGCCGCGGGTGTCCGCATCGAGGAACGTGGCGACCTCGCGGTAGAAGTCTGCCGAGAGCCCGTCCCCGACGTACGCCTTGATCAGGCCCTCGTACCAGTCGGACGGCGCCGTACGCCGGTGGAAGTCCTCGAACGCGTCGACGAACGGGGCCATCGCGCCGAACGGGTCGGTTCCCAGCTCGGTGAGCCGGGCGCTGAGGCTCTCGAAGTGCGCGAACTGGGTGGAGGCCATCCGAGCCAGCTCGGTCTTGTCCCGCAGCGTCGGAGCCAGCTTGGCGTCCTCGCTGAGACGCTCGAACGCAGACACCTCGCCGTAGGCGATGGCGCCCAGCAGGTCGACCACCGCCGCGACGTAGCCGGGGTCGGAGAAGGCGACGGGGAGCTGCTCGGACCAGCGGGCGGCCCCGGCGTCCGGACCAAGGCTCGGCCCCTCGGCGGCCGGCGGCGCGGCCGAGGATTCCGTCATGTGGGCACCCTACCGATAGAATGGCGGCGTACCGCCGTCGAGCGCACGACGAAGCGCGGCCGCCCGGACCCCCGGTCGGACCGAGCAGTCTGAGCCTCGCAGCGGACTTCGAGACCGTTCGCTGCGCTCCGCAGCCTCCGTGCACGCCGAGAGACAGGCAAGATCCTGACCACCTTCAGAGAGCTCGGGGTGCTCCCCGAGATCGCCGACGCCCTCGAGCGCGTCGGCATCACGACCCCCTTCCCCAGCCAGGAGATGACCCTCTCGGTCGCCCTGATGGGCACCGACCTCATCGGTCAGGCCCGCACCGGCACCGGCAAGACCCTTGCCTTCGGCATCCCGGTGCTGCAGCGCACCCTGGCCCCGCACGATCCCGACCACGGCGACCTCGCCGCCCCGGACAAGCCGCAGGCGCTCATCGTGGCGCCCACCCGTGAGCTGGCGCTGCAGGTCTCCAACGACATGTCTGTCGCCAGCGCGGACCGTGGCACCCGGGTGCTGACCGTGTACGGCGGCGTGGGCTACGACCACCAGCTCGACACCCTCAAGGCCGGCGTCGACGTGGTCGTCGGCACCCCCGGCCGGTTGATCGACCTGATGAACCGCCGGGCCCTGGACCTGTCCCACATCAAGGTGCTGGTCCTCGACGAGGCCGACGAGATGCTGGACCTCGGCTTCCTGCCCGACGTCGAGCGGCTGATCGCCAAGACGCCGGAGACCCGGCAGACGATGCTGTTCTCCGCGACGATGCCGGGCGCGATCGTGTCGCTGGCCCGCACCCACATGCGGCACCCGATGAACATCCGCGCGGAGTCCGGCGACGCGCAGCAGACGGTGCCGGCGACGGCGCAGTTCATCTACCAGGTGCACGACCTCGACAAGCCCGAGCTGATCGCGCGGATCCTGCAGAGTGAGAACTCCGGCCTGACTATCGTGTTCACCCGCACCAAGCGGGCCGCGCAGCGGCTGGCGGAGGACCTCGAGGAGCGCGGCTTCGACGCCAGCCCGCTGCACGGCGACATGCAGCAGGTCGCGCGCGAGAAGGCGCTGACCCGCTTCCGCGAGGGCAAGCTGCGGGTGCTCGTCGCCACCGACGTGGCAGCTCGCGGCATCGACGTCGCCGACGTCACCCACGTCATCAACTACAGCTGTCCCGAGGACGAGAAGGCCTACCTGCACCGGATCGGCCGCACCGGCCGTGCAGGTGCGTCGGGGATCGCGGTGACCTTCGTGGACTGGGCCGACGTGACGCGGTGGAAGGTCATCAACAAGATGCTCGCCCTGCCGTTCGACGACCCGGCCGAGACGTACTCCACCTCCGACCACTTCTTCCACGACATGGGGATCCCGCCCGGGACCAAGGGCCGGCTCAAGCCCGAGCGCCCCGCGGAGCCTCGCTCGGACCGCCCTTCCGGGAGGTCGGGCAGCGGTCCGGCGACCACCGGCGAGCGGACCCCGCGCGAGGACCGGCCCCGTCGCGACCGCAGCCGCAGCCGCACACGGAGCGGACAGCCCGTCGACGCCGCCTCGGCCACTGCAGCCGCCACCGCGTCCGACGTCACCGGCTCCCCGGACGGCGCAGCGGGCGACAAGCCGGCCGGCAGCCGCAGCCGTCGCCGCCGGCGCAGCGGGAGCAGGCCGGCGGCCACCTCCAGCGACTGACCCTTTCCTGCCCCGAGCAGGGGCAGGGGCTCAGACGACGACGACCCGGGTGCCCACCGGTGCGAAGGACCACAGGGCTCGCGCGTCCGGGCGCCACTGCCGGATGCAGCCGTGCGACTGCGGCGTCCCCAGCTGGGCTCGTGCCTGCACGTAGGCGCCGTCGAGCACCGGGATGTCGTGGAACCCGATGGCGGCGTTGTCCCCGGACGCGAACCTCACCATGTAGCGCATGGAGCCGGAGTCGTCGATGCCCCAGGCGCGCAGTGACCTCGAGTAGACCGAGTAGGACCCCGCCTCCAGGTTGTCCGTGACGCTGCCGGAGACCAGGTAGGTGCGGCGTACGACGTCGCGGCCGGCCACCTGGTCGACCAGCCACACGCGCTGCTGCGTCATGTCGAACACGATCCGTCGTCCCGCGCCGCTGTCGGCGGGGACACCGGGTGCAGACTCCAGGGCGGCTGCCCCGGCGGCCTCCGGCTCGGGGACGTAGACGCCGCCGGCCAGGGCGATCGCCCCGTCGGCCTGCTCACCGCCGGGGTGCGTCGTCGCCTCCGACGGGCCGGTCGAGCTGGTGGACCCCTGATGGGATGCCCGCGAGCCCTGCGACTGAGCGTTCGCCTGCTCGGTGGGCAGGATGCCGAGGCCGCCGAGGACGGACACCAGCGTGACGAGGAGCGACCCCACCGCCGCGGCGATGCGGCCGTAGCGGGGACGGAAGGCCGGCCGGCGTGAGCCGGACACCTCGAGGCGGGCCGCCTGCGGGGGGTGCGACGGGCTCGACCGACCGGGGGGCTGGTGTCCCATGGGCGCCACCCTAGACGGGCTACCTGCCGCGCTGCGTGAGGCTGGCCGCGACCCGGCGGTACGCGTCGGCACCGGGGTGGTTGCGCGTGGTGCTCAGGATCGAGCGGCCGGCCGCGGGGGCCTCGGCGAACCTGATGGACTTGGGGATCGGCGGCTCGAGCACCTCGAGCTGGTAGGTCTCCGAGACGTTCTCCAGCACCGCGCGGGCGTGGTTCGTGCGTCCGTCGTACAGGGTGGGGAGGACGCCCCACACCTTGAGCCTGCGGTTGGTGAACCGGCGCACGTCGTGCACGGTGTCGAGCAGCTGGCCGACGCCGCGGTGCGACAGCGTCTCGCACTGCAGCGGGATCAGCACCCCCTGAGCGGCCGTCAGGGCTCCGACGGTGAGCAGCCCGAGCGAGGGCGGGCAGTCCAGCAGGATCCAGTCGTAGTCGAGGTCCTCGAGCGCCAGCTTCACGACCTGCTCCCGGCCGGTGCGGGTGAGCAGGTCGGCCTCGGCGCGAGCCAGCTCGATGGTCGCAGGCAGCAGGTCCACGCCGTCGTCGGTGGCGATGATCACCTCGGTGGCGTCCAGCCCCTTGGTGAGGACGTGGTGGATGGACAGCTCGAGGTCCTCGGGGTCGATGCCGAGGGAGAACGTCAGGCTGGCCTGCGGGTCGAGGTCCACCAGCAGGACCGAGTGGCCGAGCTCGGCGAGCGCGGCCCCCAGCGACGCGACGGTCGTCGTCTTCGCGACGCCGCCCTTCTGGTTGGCGACCGCGACGATGCGGGTCCTGGAGGCTGGCACGAGGCCCATTCTGCCGCAGCCGGGGTCGCTTTCCCTCGACCGTCCGGGAATGCTTGGCCGCATGTCGCGACCCACCGCCCTTGTCACCGGCGCCACAGCCGGCATCGGGCTCTCCTTCGCCCGACGGCTCGCGGCCACCGGCCACGACCTGGTGCTCGTCGCGCGGTCCCGCGACCGGCTCGAGTCAGTGGCGCGCGAGCTCGCGTCGTACGGCGGGGAGGTCGAGGTGCTGGTCGCCGACCTCGGCGACCGAGCCCAGCTCGGTCAGGTGGAGGCTCGGCTGGCCGACCCGGCGCGACCGGTGGACCTGGTGGTGAACAACGCCGGGTTCGGACTGAGAAGGCCGTTCCTGGACAACAGCGCCGACGAGGAGCAGCTGCTGCTCGACGTGCTGGTGACGGCCGTGCTCCGGCTCACCCACGCGGCGCTCGGCGCGATGGTGGAGCGCGGGTACGGCGCGGTGGTGAACGTGTCCAGCGTCGCGGGGTACCTGCCGCGCGGCACCTACAGCGCCGCCAAGGCCTACGTCACCTCGCTGAGCGAGTGGGCGGACCTCACCTACCGGCACCGGGGCGTGCGGGTGATGGCGCTGCTGCCGGGGTTCACGCGTACCGAGTTCCACGAGCGGATGCAGGTCAGCCAGGGGTCGGCGCCGCGATGGCTGTGGCTGGACGCCGACCGGCTCGTCGACGACGCCCTGCGCGACCTGGGCCGCGGCCGCCGGATCTCCATCCCGAGCAGGCGCTACCAGGTGCTGGCGATGGCGGCGAGGTACGCCCCGGCTGGTGTGCAGGCGCGGTTCCAGGGGCTGGGGCGCGACTGAGCCTTGGGCGCTCCGGGCTGCCAGATTCCCTGGGGGCCCAGGGAATCTGGCACCGCCCCAGCGTTGCAACAGCGGGGCGGTGCCTGTTTCGTCGGGGCGACCAGGTGGTGCCGGTCGAGCCCCTGTCGCAGGTCCGGTGCTACGGCACCTGGCGCTCGAAGGTCACCAGCAGCCCCTCGACGCCGCCGGGGCCTACCCGGCCCTTGATCTCGGTGGCCGTGATCGCCTTCAGCTGGTAGCCCTGCGCCCCGTGCTCGTTGAGCAGCTTCTCGAGCTTCTGCCCGGACATCTTGCCGCCGATCAGCTTCTCCCGCACCTCGACGACCATGTACTGATACGCCATGGTCCCTCTCCCCGCTCCGTCGGACTGAGCAGCCCACGCTAGCCCCAATCAGGTCCCGGCCGGCTCGATGTCACCTCGCCGCGTTCACGACAGCGGCTGCCGCGGAAAGCCGATGCCCGGTCTCAGTCGTCGGGCACGCCCGCCCACGGCGCGCGCCGGGGCACGGCCCGTCCGGGCGCGCACACCGGCTGGAAGTCGCACCACCCGCACCGCCCGGCCACACGGGCCGGGAACGCGTCGTCCGCCTCCGCGGCGGACAGACCGGCATGGCTCTCGTCGAGGGTGGCCAGCTCCTCGGCCACCGAGTCGGCGCGAGCCAGGTGCCCACCGAGGGAGTGCTCGTCGTGGTCCCAGCCCAGCACCTCCCCGCTCGGCAGGTGGTGCAGCTCGACGCGGGTGCAGTCCCGGCGGAACGTGGCGGCGGTCGCGGCGGCGTACACCGCCAGTGCCAGCGACGAACGGGCGTCCTCGACGCTCAGGGACGAGCCGCCGGTCTTGTAGTCCACCACGACCAGGCCCCTCTCCGGTCGGTCGTCGATGCGGTCGACGCGCCCCCAGATCCCGGCCCGACGAGTCTTGATGGTCACCGTCCGCTCGACGCCGACCGGTACGGCGTCGGGGTCCACGTCGGCGAGGTACGCCTCCACCTGCGCCCGGGACCGGCGCCGGGCGGCCTGCATCTGGGCGGCGTCACGGAACCCGTCGGTGAGCCAGCAGGAGACAAGGAGCGTCCCTCCCGCGGCGGGGGTGCGTCGCAGCCTGGGCAGCGACCACCACCGGGCCAGCGCCGTGTGCACCGAGGCACCCACGGAGTTGTGGCCCCAGGGCGCGCCTCGTCGCGGCGGCGGACGGTCGAGGTAGCCGAAGCGGTAGCGGCGCGGGCAGTCCAGGTACGTCGTGAGCCGGGACGGCGCCGCGGGGTAGAGCCGCTGCGGCATGCCCTCGAGCGCCGGCTGACTCATCGCAGGCTGGCGCCCGGCACCTCGGGGACGAGGCGACCCGACGCGGCCGCGGCCTGCGTCGCGCGGGTCAGCAGCCGCTCCAGCTGGTCCGGAGCCGTGGTGTTGCAGCCGAGGTCGTGGCCGACCTTGCCGGTGCCGTGGTGGTCGCTGGACCCGGTGACCACCAGGTCGAGCCGCTCCGCGAGGGCACGCAGCCGGCGACGTACCTCAGGGGCGTGGTCCTCGTGGTCCACCTCGACGCCGCTGAGTCCTACGCTGCGCAGGTGCGCGATCCCCTGGTCGTCGAGCGCACTGGTGTTGTGCCTCGACGCCCACGGGTGCGCGAGGACGCTGACCCCTCCGGCCGCGGCGACCGTGCCGATCATCGTCTCCAGGTCGGCGGCGTAGCGGTGCACGTAGGCGGGTCCCTGCGGGCCGAGGTAGCGGTCGAAGGCCTCGTTGCGGTCGGCCACGACCCGAAGGGCGACCAGCGCGTCCGCGACGTGCGGGCGTCCCGTGGCAGCCGTCTCACCGGCGACCGCGCGGACGTCCTGCACGTCGATGTCGATGCCGATGCCGCGCAGGCGTGCCAGCGTCGCGGGGAGCCGGGAGTTGCGTCCGTCGAGCACCCGACGCAGCTCTGAGGCCAGCGGGGTGTACGCGGGGTCGGGAAGGTAGGCCAGCAGGTGCACGCCGTACCCCGCGAACACGCAGCTCACCTCGATGCCGCGCACGAGCGTGACCCCCGTCGCGTCCGCGGCGTCCGCTGCCTCGTCCCAGCCCTCGGTGGTGTCGTGGTCGGTGAGGCCGAGCACGTCGATCCCCTGCGCGTGGGCGCGCCGGACCAGCTCCGCGGGCGAATCGGTGCCGTCCGAGCGGTTGGAGTGGGTGTGCAGGTCGATGCGCACCCCTCGGAGCCTAGTCGCCGGGGCTCCCCCACCGGCGGCGTTCCCGGGTGCCTCGCCTCACAGCGCGGGCGGGCTGCCGCCGAACGGAAGGTCGATCAGCTCCGGGCCGTGGTCGGCGAGGTTGACCAGCAGCCACTCGTCGGTGAGCAGCAGCGCGGACGACGCCGGGCGCAGCACCAGCCACAGCCAACGGCCCTCCGCCTCGCCCGCGAGCAGGAAGCGGTCCAGGCTCTCGTCCGCGTCGTGGGTGAGAACCGACCACAGCGGGGTCGGGTGGCCGCGGATCCGCACCTTGGCATCAGCGGGCCGGTCCCCGATGTCGGGTCCGGGGTCGGTGCGGTGCAGGCTCGCGAAACGGGCCCCGAGGCCGACGCCCGGCTCCTCGGAGACGACCGTGACGTCGACGACCCCGTCCAGGTCGCTGGGGCCGGCGCAGGTCAGGAAGCTGGCGCGTGCTGGGGCCCCCGGCGCCCACACCGGACCGAAGTCGGTCACCGTCCAGCCCGGCGACAGCGGCCAGGGGATGAAGGTCGGCATCTCCCCCGCGCGGACGAGGTGCTCGGCGAGCGACTCGTAGTCGGGGATGGACGGCCGCCACAGCGGTGTGATGGCGCCGTGGTCCGGGCAGTGCCACCCAGGCCCGGCTGCGCGGACGGGGGCCGGGCAGCGAGGGCACCCGGGCTCCAGTGGCATGGGGCCAACCGTGGCGGTCGGCGTGCCCGTCGTCAAGCACGGTCTACGCTCGCGACCATGCCGCCGGCGCCCGCACCACGCATCGACTGCGTCGGCGGCATCGTCCTCGACCGAGAGGCCCGGATCCTGCTGGTCCGACGCGGGCAGGAGCCGGCCATCGGCACCTGGTCGCTGCCCGGCGGTCGGGTCGAGGCCGGAGAGTCCGACGCGACCGCGGCAGCCCGCGAGGTCCTCGAGGAGACCGGCCTGGTCGTCGAGGTGGGCCGGCTCGTCGGGGTCGTGGAGCGGGACGCTCCTGCGGGCGGGGTGTACGTGATCAGGGACTACCTGTGCCGGCCGATCGCTGCGGACGCGCCGTCCGTCGTCCGGGCCGGGGACGACGCCGCGGACGCCGCCTGGTTCCGGGTCGACGAGCTCGACGGCCTGGACACCTCCCCCGGCCTGCTGGAGGCGCTCACCGAGTGGGGGGTGCTCTAGGAGTTCCAGCGCAGCACGACGGGGAAGTCGCGCTCGTAGCCCAGCGTGCAGATCGTCGAGGTGTCCAGCTGGAAGAAGCGGCCCTCGCTGACCGGCTGCTCGATCCAGCGCGCCGCCAGGGCCCGAAGCGAGTGCCCGTGGCCGAACACGAGGACCCGTCCGTCCAGGCCGTGGATGCGAGCCACCACCCGGTCGAGGCGCTCGGTCACCTGCTCCGCGGTCTCGCCGCCGGGGGTCGGATGCGTCCAGACCGTCCACATCGGCACCGTCTTCCGGATCTCCGGGGTGGTGATGCCCTCGTACTCGCCGTAGTCCCACTCGACGAGGTCCTCGTCCACCTCGGCGTCCGGGAACCCCGCCAGCTCCGCGGTACGGCGGGCGCGTCGGCGGGGACTGGTCAGCACCAGGTCAAAGGAGGAGTCGGCGAGCCGGTCGCGCAGGGTGGCCGCGACCTCGACGCCCTTCTCTGTCAGGTCCAGGTCGGTCGTCGAGGTGTGCCGGCCGTCGCGGCTCCACTCGGTCTCGCCGTGGCGGACCAGCCACAGCTCCGCGTCGGCGAAGGGGGTCGCGTGGTTCATGGGCCACAACCTACTCAGGACGACGACTCGGGGCGGGCCGGGTCGGGCCACCCTGGACGGCTGACGCGGTGCCCCGGTCGCGGAGGCCCGCCGCTCAGGAGCCGCCGCCGCCGGCCTTGCGGCGATGCATCTTCGGGGCGCCTCCGACGACCTCGGAGCCGTGCGCCTTCTCTTTCGCGTCTGCCGGGTGCGCGACGCCCTTGCGGTTGCCGTTCTTGCGCTCCAGGGCCTCCCGCATCTTGGCCTTGAGGTCCTCGTTGCCGGACTCGGGTGCGGTGTCGGCCATCTCGGTCTCCTGGGGTCGGGCGCTCAGGCGGAAGCGGTGCGGGAGCCCAGCCTGGCACGCGGCCGGTGCGCCGTCGAGGCAATACCCGAGCCGCGGGGATATCGTCCGAGGTCCACCTGCCGAGCGGCGAGGGAGGGCAACCCAGTGACCCGCGGGATCGACGTGAGCAGCGACGGCCTCGTCGTTCCCGCCGCCCTGGCCGCTGCCGGCGCCGTGGACGTGCTGCTCGACGGGCAGCGGGTGTGGTCGTTCCACCCCGCACGCGAGGGTCGCCAGGGAACCGGCCACCGACTGTCCGTGCCGTGGCCCAGGGCCCTGCGACGGCACCTCGTCGGGGTGGCCGACCTGGAGCTGGTCGACCACGTGAGCCGCCGGGTGCTGCACTCCCAGACCGTGGCGTTCGGCACCGCCACGAGCCGGGTGCGGGTCGTCGACGTCGAGGGCAACCCGCTCGCGGTCGACAAGGGCGGCCGGCTGCAGCGCGACTTCAGCCACACCGAGACCTCGGCGCGCGACGAGATCATGGACGCCCTGGAACGGGTGCTGCACGACCTGACCGAGAGCTGTGGGCTGGACGCCTACCTGATGTACGGCTGCCTGCTCGGCGCCGTCCGGGACGGCCACCTGATCGGCCACGACTCGGACGCGGACGTCGCCTACCTGAGCAAGCGCGACCACCCCTTCGACGTCATCAGGGAGTGCACGGCCGCCATCCGCCGGATGCGGGCGCTGGGGTGGCGCGTCGTCCGCATGTCCGGCGCCAACTTCAAGGTCTGGGTGCCGCTGCCGGACGGGCGGCGCTGCGGCATCGACGTGTTCGGCTCCTTCCACATCGGCGACCGGTTCCACGTCACCGGCTCCCTGACCGGCACGCTGGACCGCTCAGCGCTGCTGCCCTTCGGCACGGTGACGCTGGAGGGCCGGGAGATCGTGGCGCCGGCGCGGCCCGAGGAGGTGCTGGAGTTCACCTACGGCCCGGAGTGGCGGGTGCCGGACCCGGCCTTCCACTTCGACCACGACCCGGTCGACGTACGCCGCATGGACGCGTGGTTCCGGGGGCCGCGGCGGAGGATGCGGTTCTGGCAGGAGTTCTACAAGAGCCCCGACTCGGTCCGCGTGCCCACCGAGGCCTCGCTGTTCGCCCAGTGGGTGCAGTCGCGGGTGGTCGGCCGCACGCACGTCCTCGACGTCGGCGCCGGCACGGGCCGCGACTCGGCGTACTTCTCCGCACGGGGTCACCGGGTCACCGCGCTGGAGTTCACCATGCACGGACTGCGCCGCACCGATGAGCTGCGCACGGACGCGGGCCTGAAGGTGAGCAACCGGTGGCTCAACCTCGAGGACCTGCGGCTGGTGCTCGTCACCGCTGCCCGGCTGGCGCACCAGCCGGGCACCCGCACCGTGTACGCCCGCGGCCTGCTGGACACGCTGGGGCCCCACGGGCGGGACAACTTCTGGCGGTTCGCCTCCATGGTGCAGCGCCGCGGCGGGGAGACGTTCGTGGAGTTCCGCACCCCGAGATCGCGGCCCGACCCCAAGTTCTTCGGTCGGCACCCGCGCACCTACGTGTCGCGAGCAGTCGCGGTCCGCGAGATCGAGGCGTACGGCGGCCGGGTGGTGCACCAGCAGACCGGGCGCGGCCTGGCCCCCCTCGGTGAGGAGGACCCTCATGTGTGCCGGCTCGTGGTGAGGTGGGCCTCATGACCAGAGACTCCCACCGCACCCGGCTGCTGTCCCGGCTCCGGCGTCCGCGACCGTCCGACGTGGCGAGCGGGGAGGAGCAGCGACGGCTCGCGGACCGGGTGGCCGCGCTGGAGGCCGCGGTGGAGGAGAACCGGCGCCTCAACCAGCGGCTCGCCGACGTGGTCGACGTGGTGACCGAGGTGCTGGTGCCCGCGGTCGACCGCGACGACGAGCGGCTGCGTCGTGCGCTCGCCGACCTCGACAAGGTCCTGGACGAGCCGCCTGCCGGCTGAGGGACGACCCTCGGCACCAGCGGGAGACGCCTACCCGCGGCCCGACACAAACCGTGCCCGGTCCGCGGCCCTGCGTGCCGCTCCGAGCACCCTGCGCACGACTGTCGGCGCGACCGCGACCGGGCGCAGGACGGCCGAGCGCTCCTCCAGGGCCCGCTTCTCGCGGGTCAGGCGGCGTACGTCGGTCAGCATCGCCGCGATGACCTCCGCCCCCGCAGCCGCGAGCTCACCGTCGGTGACGCTGCTCGGGTGCCGGCGCGGGGGCACCACGGCCGGCGGGCGCAGGTCCTCGACGTCACCGATCACGTCGTAGCCGGCCGCAGCGACCTCGTCGGCGATCCGGTTCCCGCGGGCGCACAGCTCGGCCACCCGCTCGTCCGAGGGCCAGAACCGCTCGCCACCGCGAGGCACCAGCTTTCCCTGGGCCAGGTAGCCGCGGATCCAGTTGCCGCGGTCCTGCGCCGAGCGGAACCCCCGCAGCTCGGCGTTGACCCGGCGCAGCAGCTCGACCTCGACGACGCCCAGCGACTCGTTCTCCGCGGAGCCGCCGGTCCGGCACGAGCCCGGGTCGATGCCCAGCAGGGTGGCGAACCGCAGCCACAGCGTCTCCCGCGGCTCGTCGGGACGCGGCAGGGTCAGCACGTGCACCCGCTCGGCCGGCACCGCCGCCCCCCACCGGCCCAGCACGTCGGCGAGGTCCAGCGTTCCCCAGTCCCACTCGTCGACCGGGTCGGTCTCCTCGCGGACCGGGTAGCCGTCGATCGGCACCGTCGAGCCGTTCTTGACGAACTCCTGCCACCGCGCGGTCACCAGCGAGAGGGTGTCGCGAGCCGTCGCCACGACATGTGCCTCCGCGCCGTCGAGCACGGACACGGCGCGGGTGGCCTGCGCAGCGCTGGCTCCGGCGAAGAACTCGTGGCTGACGACCGCGGTGCCCGGCCAGGCGTTGATCTGCCGCACCAGCTGGTCCCAGGCGTGCTGGGCGTCCGGGCCGCGACGGTCGAGCCGCGGGTCCTCGCGGACCACGCCGCTCGCCCACAGGTGCTGGCGGGCTGACACGCCGGGGAGCAGCACGCCCTGGCGCCGCAGCTCCTCCCAGTTGTCCCAGAGCAGGGTCTGCAGGTACGTCGTACCGGTCTTGGGCAGGCCGACGTGGACGAAGACGGTCCGGGCCACTAGAGGCTCCGGGAGTACTTCTCCAGGACGGCCGCCACCCGCGCCTCGTCGCGCTGCGCCACCGGC
This sequence comes from Nocardioidaceae bacterium, assembly GCA_035634095.1. Lineage (GTDB taxonomy): Bacteria > Actinomycetota > Actinomycetes > Propionibacteriales > Nocardioidaceae > Nocardioides_B. The sequence continues at coordinate 62,906 of DASQDP010000196.1, forward strand.
AGCAGCAGCTCCTGGACGACGTCGGTCAGCTCGGCGAGCCGCAGATGGAGCTGGCGGCACTCCTGCACCTCGTCCTCCAGCTCCGTCACCCGTTCGCGCAGGGCCTCGATGCTCTCGGCCCGCACCCGGGCGCGGAACGCGTGGAGGTGGCGCGTCGCCACCTTGCCGCGAACCTTGAGCCGACCCTGCACGGAGGCCAGGGCACTCCTCACCGTCGCCATTCCACCACCAACCGTCCGATCCGGTGCCCCACCGCGGCGTCGGGGCCTGACTCGTGCGCGTGCCTGCGGGACAGCACCGTGGCGCCCCGGTCCTGCAGCTCGGAGACCACCCTCCTCAGCGGCAGGGGACGCAGGTGCTCGCGCCGGGCGAACGGGTCGCCGTCGCGGCGGCGGCTGACCAGGAGCTCCAGGTAGAGCCGCCCGCCGCCGCTCAGCGCCATCTCGCACAGGCGCCACAGGTGGGCACGGCCTATCCGGTCCGTGGCCTCGGCGATGTGGCGGGCCGTCACGACGGTGCGTCCGGGGAGCCGGGCCAGCCGGGCACCCTCGCCCAGCGTCGAGCGGAGCTCGGTGAGGTTGAGGTGGCGGAACTGCAGGTCGACGTCCTCCGACCGTGCCAAGCCCGCGACCGGCTCGCTGCCCTGCAGCGCATAGTCGAGCCCGAGGACCGACGACCCCTGCCGGGCGAACCAGAGGGCGTCGACGGCTCGCCCGCAGCCGACGTCGACGACGCGGGCGGGGGCGCCGCGCTCACACCTGCGGACCCAGGTGGCGAAGGAGGTCGGCTCGATCCGCGGGGGCTCCGCGGGCGGGCGTGAGTACGAGCGGTCCCACGCCTCGCGACGCACCCGCGTGCCGCGGAACCAGCCGTTGAGCCGGCGGTGTGTGGAGCGGGGGGTCTCGAACTTGTACGCCGGGTCCGGCACCCGCCACCCGGGACCGTAGGTCGCGGTGAGGAACTCGTCGGTGTTCGCGGGAGCCGGCAGCTCGCGACCCTCCAGCGTGGTGGTCCCGAGCGGGAAGATCCACTCGGGCCGGAACGGGGTGCGGATCTCACCCATCAGGTGCAGGTGGCCGTCCGCGAGGAAGCCGCCGAACACGTCCAGCCCCCGGACCGAGCCGTCCGCCTCACGGACGTCGACCTTGAACGCCGCTCCGCTGTAGCGGGTGATCGGGTAGGCCATCTCCGCCAGAGCGCGCTGCAGCGCGAAGGACTCGCGCACCACGTCGACAGGGTGCGTGTGCCGGCTGACGTAGCCGAGGTCGGCGTCGCTGTCGTGGCCGATCAGCCGGCCCTCCCGGACGGCCCCGAGCAGCGTGCCGTAGGCCGGGAAGGCCTCCACGCCGGCGGCCTTGAGCGCGGCGAGCACCGTCTCGATCGAGTCCAGCAGCGGCGCGACCTGGTCGCGGCTGCGGGTGTCGAAGGTCTGCGCGAGGCGCAGGGACTTGTCGATGCCCAGAGGCAGGCCGCGGTCGTTGACCACGGCGATCCGCTGGTCGCCCTCACCGAGGTGCACCTCCTCGTCGTGCACGACCTCGCTGCTGACGTGCGCGACCAGCTGCAGCCTCGTCGTGCCGTGCAGGAACCGGCGCAGCGCGGACGGCCACGGCGCCAGGAACGAGCCGCCGCTCGGCTGCCCGTCGCGGTGCAGCCAGAACGACCAGATGCGGCGACCGTCGAAGACGACGTCGAGGACCACCTCGTCCCTGCTGACCGCTCGGATGCCCTCGTCGTCGACCCGCACCCCGGAGACGGCGGGAGCGGCGGTCTCGGGGGGTGGCACGACAGGGATGGTACGGGGTGGCACCCGCTCGATCAGTCCTCGGGAGGAGACCACACGGCGCGGCGCTGCATGCCGGCGGCGCGCCCCTTGCCGGAGACCACGAGCGCCATCTTGGCCGAGGCCTCGTCGATCATCTCGTCGCCCAGCATCACCGCTCCCCGGGCGCCGCCCTCGGCCGAGGTGTAGTGCGTATAGGCGTCCAGGATGTTCTCGGCGTGGTCGTAGTCCTCCTGCCGCGGGGAGTATACCTCGTTCGCCGGCTGGATCTGGGTCGGGTGCAGCGTCCACTTGCCGTCGAACCCGAGCGCCGCGGACCGGCCGGCGACCCGGCGGAACCCGTCGAGGTCGCCGATCGCGAGGTAGGGGCCGTCGATGACCTGCAGGCTGTGCGCCCGGGCCGCCATCAGCAGCCGCATCAAGATGTAGTGGTACGCGTCGCCCTCGTCGTACCCCGGCGGCTGCTCCCCCACGACGAGGGTCTTCATGCTGATCGAGGCCATGAAGTCGGCCGGCCCGAAGATGAGCGTCTCCAGGCGCGGCGACGAGGTGGCGATGGCGTCGACGTTGACCAGGCCGAGGGCGTTCTCGACCTGCGCCTCGATGCCGA
>DASQDP010000197.1:0-3030 GCA_035634095.1 Nocardioidaceae bacterium
CATGACCTCCTTGCGGTGCCCTGGATCGAGGCCGGTGGTCGGCTCGTCGAGGAAGAGCAGTGGGGGACGGGTCAACAGCTCCAACGCCAGGCTGGTGCGCTTGCGCTGGCCGCCGGAGAGGGTCGAGATCCGCTGCTCCGCAACCGTCCCGTCCAGGCCGAGCTGAGCCAGCACCTCCTCGATGCGACGCTGCCGCTCGGCGGCGGAGGCCTCCGCCGGGAATCGCAACTGGGCCGCGTAGCGGAGCGCGGTGCGGACGGTGAGCTGCGGGTGCAGGATGTCGTCCTGCGGAACCAGCCCGATCCGCTGCCGTAACTCGGCGTAGTCGTGGTAGAGATCCCTGCCGGCGTAGTCGACGGTGCCGGTGTTCGCCGGCCGGAAGCCGGTGAGTGCTCCCAGCAGGGTCGACTTCCCGGCACCACTGGGGCCGACGACCGCGAGCAGGTTGCGCTCCCTCAAGTTGAACCCGACGCGGTCCAACAATCGGCGCCCGTTCTTCGTGAGCACGACGAGATCAGTCACCCGGAAGCTGATGGCGCTCTCCTCGGTGCATCCGACGAGCCGATCAGAAACCAGGCGCAACGGGACGTGTTCGGCGTCCAGTGCGTCGATCTCCTGGAGATCTGGATCGATGTCTCGACAGCCCCTGCGGGAGGCGCCACTCCAGTTCCTCCGACTCGCGATCCACCGCCGGAGGTCCACCAGTCGCAGCGTGGCATGGCGGACAGGCGCGAGCAGGAACGAAGCGACCGGAATGAGTTGTTGCAGCAGCACGCTGGCCCTGCTCAATCGAGCCAGCGCCCAGCTCGCCCCGTCCCGGACCACGCCAGCACTGGCCGTCACCGCGGGAACTCCCCTCCGAGTCCCGGTGCACGATCACCTCGCGGACGTGGGACACCGATTCGGCCCCCACCAGTGGTCGGCGGATCGGCCCTCGTCATCGTCCTCGCCATCCCCGCAACCCCTCGGTCTCTGCCATCGGATCGATGGTCGAGGACAGGGCTCGTCCGACTCGGCGTGCGCGCTGGGCAGGATGCGCTGTGCCTGCGCTTGCGTGCCGGCTGTGTCGTTGATCAGAGTTCTCTGGCAGGACCCCCAGGCGCGGCTCGCGCCATGGTGTTCGAGATCATGTCAAGCGTGCGTCACCATGGCGTCCTCGATGAGTGGAGTCCCTGTTCCACTGCCGGCGCGGCTCGGAAGACGTCGCACGAGTAGGCCGGCGGGGCCTGGTCTCGTCGTCCCGGTCGTGAGTGCCGTGGGGGTGGAGAACAGACATGGTCCACTCCGAGCTGGTGCTGCTGCCGGTTCGGTGAGCACCTGAGAGAGGGCTGTCACGGGTTCCGGACCCGGCGAACGGTACGCGCTCGCGGCGCCCGCAAACGGCTCCGAGGTCATCGCACCTCGGGGACCTCGGCCCCCGCCGACCGCCAACGCACGAGGCACTGGCGCCGCCCTCGGCGGAACAGCAGGCCCCTCCGGTTCCCCCGCTGTGGTCCTCCCCGTGGGCTGGGTCGAGGGGTCTGGCCGGGGCCGCCTCGTGTCCCCGCCGTCCGGGCAGCGCGGAGGTCTGGGGTTGGAGTCCCCTCAGCTCCGCCCTCGGGAGGGCGGCCTGGGTCTTCGGGGACGGCCGTGATCCGGACTCCGAACACGCTCCCCGGGCTCAGTACACCGGGGGCCCGTCGTGACCGTCGGGCGAGCTGGAGCAGACCCGGATGCGGGATCCCTCGCCGTGCGGCCGGATCTCCACGGTCACCGTGGGGGACACCTTCTCGGCCAGCCAGAGCATGACCAGGTGCCGGTCGGTCGGCCAGCGGTGCGGTTCGAGCGGCTCGTAGGGGCGCTGGGTCAGGACGTCGCAGCCGACCGCGCCCTCCGTGGCCCACAGCCGCACGGGGACGCAGCGCCCGGCGCCGTCGTGCGCGGCGACGGTGGTCACCGCCTCGTGCACGACGAGCACGAGCTCGTCGCGCCGGTTCCCCTCCACGCCGGCGTCCCGCAGCTGCTCGTGGCACCAGGCGCGGTTGACGGCCGTGGCGGCCGGTTCCAGGACGGCGTCCGCGAGCACCCGGCCCGCAGCGGCGCCGTCCCCGTCCGTCGCGGCGGGCGGCCGGTAGTCGGGGTTGGCCAGCGTCGACCCGTCGAGGAGCAGCGCGGGGTGCGTGGCACGCGCCATGTGCCGGCTGGCGGCGGGCGTCCGGGTCTCGTCGAACAGGCAGGTGAGCGCGATCGGCTGGCCGGCCACGGCGGCGGTGGCGGCCAGCTCGGCGTCCCGCCAGCGGTCGATGTCGGGGAGCAGGTCGTACGGCCGCTGGCAGAGCACGGTCACCGGACCGGGACCGTGGGCGGCCAGGACGGCCAGCCAGCTCCCGACCAGCTGGTCGGCCGCCACGCCGACCAGGTCCTGCTGCGGTCGGATGACCGCTCCTCCGGCCCTGGGCACGCGGCTCACCACGTCGTCGCACACATCGGGGTCCAGGTAGACGAGCACCGGCGAGCCGGCCGCCAGGGCCGAGCGGCAGACCTGCGCGGCGAGCTCGGCGGCCTCCCCGGGGCCGGTGGAGAAGGCGCACTGGTGCACCGGGGTGGCGCCACGACCGTGCATCAGAGTGGCCCGTGGGTGTGCGGCGTCGGCCGGAGCCGGACCTCGGCGTCCGGGGTGCCGGCTGCGACGGCGATGAGCAGCCGTCCCAGCAGCGGGGTGGCGCCGCGGACCGTCAGCCCCGGCGGTGCGCCGGCGGCGGCGACCAGGGCGTCGGCGGCAGCGACGTCGAGGAAGTGCAGGCCGCTCACGTCCCACACCCGCGGGCCGTCGTCCTGGCTGGCGGTGGCGGCCAGCACCGCGCGCAGGGCCGCGGTGTTGGCCCCGTCCAGCTCCCCGGTCAGCCGCAGCGCCTCACCGCGGTGGGTCAGCCGGAACGAGTCGTCGTCGTAGGCGGCGAGCGCGTGCACGCGGTCGCGGTGCCGGCACTCGAGCGCGGCCTCCTCGGGCGGGGCGAGCAGCGAACGGAAGTACGGGCAGAGCACGGTCAG
>DASQDP010000198.1:0-18914 GCA_035634095.1 Nocardioidaceae bacterium
CAGCGGCGTGATGTCCTTGAACACGATGCCGGGGCGCGGGTAGTCCGGGACGTCACGGACCAGCTCACCGAGGAGGTGCCCCAGCTCGGGCACCGGCGGGTCGAGCCTGTCCTCCGGGCGGTCGAGCCTGCCGAGCCCGTCCTCCCCCGAGCTCACCGCTTGCCGCGCTGCGAGCGCGGTTTGCGCGACGGCTGCGCGCGCTTCGCCGCAGCCGACGGCGACACCGAGCGGGAGGCGGGTCTCTCACCAGCGGTGAACCGGGGGGCCCGGGGCTGCGGCACGGGGACCGCGCCGTCCTCGGAGTCGTCCAGGTCGGCGACCTCCACCGCGGTGGCGCCGCTGCGCACCGGCGGGCCTGCGTCCGGCTCGTCCTGCAGCGGCAGGTCCTCGCTGAAGGCCGGCACGGAGGCGTAGCGATCCACCTCTCGACGGTCGCGGTGCCGCATCGTTCGCGCGTCGCCCGCGCGCACGCCCCGCTCCCGCTCCTTGAGCTGCACCAGCAGCGGGGTGGCGATGAAGATGGACGAGTAGGCAACGGCGGCCATGCCGACGAACAGCGAGAGGGCGAGGTCCTTGAGCGCACCGGAGCCCAGCGAGACCACGCCCACGTAGAGCAGCGCGCCGACCGGGAGCAGCGCGACGATGGAGGTGTTGATGGAGCGCACCAGCGTCTGGTTGACCGCGAGGTTCGCCGCCTCGGCGTACGTCTGCCTGCTCCGAGCCAGGTTCTTGGTGTTCTCGCGCACCTTGTCGAAGACCACGACCGTGTCGTAGAGCGAGAACCCGAGGATGGTGAGCACGCCGGTCACGGTCGCGGGGGTGACCTCGAACCCCGACAGCGCGTAGATGCCGATGGTGATGACGAGGTCGTGCGCCAGAGCGACGAGCGCTGCGACGGACGCCTTCCACTCGCGGAAGTACGCCCAGATGAACAGCACCACCAGGACCAGGAAGACGGCGAGCCCGAGCAGGGCCCGGTCGGCGACCTGCTGCCCCCAGGTGGCGCCGATGGCGTCGCTGCTGATGGCGTTGCGGTCGACCCCGGCCGCCTCCTGGATGGCGCCGGCGATCGTGGTGGAGTCGGCGTTGTCGAGCGGCTCGGTCTGCACCCGGATGTTGCCCGCCGAGGTGTTGACGATCGGGGCGCTCGCCTCGGCGATGCCTGAGTCGTCGGCCTCCTGGGCGACCGCCTCGCGGATCTTCTCGACGTTCGCCTGGTTGGCCTGGCCGGCCGGCATGGCGACCTGGTACTCCACGCCTCCCTGGAACTCGATGCCCAGGTTGAGCCCGCGGAAGAGCAGCCCGCTGATCGCGACGAGGAGGATCACGGCGGAGAACGCGTACCACAGCAGCTTGCGGCCCACGAAGTCGATCGAGACGGTGCCCTCGTAGAGGTCGTGGCCGAGCTGCGACATCTTGCCCATCAGGCGTTACCTCCGACCGGTGTCGGGCGGGCTGGTAGGGGACGGTGGGAGCCGACCTGGTCCGGGGAGAGCCCCGAGAGCCGGTGTCCGGAGTGGAAGAACTTGAAGCTGGCCAGCCAGGACACCATCGGCTTGGTGAACAGGAAGAACACCACGAGGTCGATCAGGGTGCTGATGCCCAGCGCGAAGGCGAACCCCTTCACCACACCGATGGAGAAGATGTAGAGGACCACCGCCGCGAGCAGGGAGACCGCGTCAGCGGCCAGGCAGGTGGCCCGGGCTCGGACCCACCCGGTCTCGACCGCGACACGCATGGACTTGCCACCGCGCATCTCGTCGCGGATCCGCTCGAAGTAGACGATGAAGGAGTCTGCGGTGATGCCCACGGCCACGATGAGGCCCGCGATGCCCGGCAGCGTGAGCGTGAACCCGATGGCCTGGCTCATCGCCAGCACCGCTGCGTAGGTGATGGCAGCGGCGAAGGCCAGGGACGCCAGCACCACCAAGCCGAGGCCCCGGTAGTAGAGCATGCAGTAGATCAGGACGAGACCGAGCCCGATGCCACCGGCGACGAGGCCGGCGGAGAGCTGGTCCGAGGCCAGCGTCGGACCTTGCTCGCTGACCACGGGGACGTCGAACTTCAGCGGGAGCGCGCCGTACCGGAGGCTGTTGGCCAACGCCTGGGCACTCGTCTGGGTGAAGCTGCCGCTGATCTCGGCCTGCCCGTTGTTGATGACGCCGTTGACCGTGGGCGCCGAGATGACGATGCCGTCGAGGACGATGGCGAACTGCTTCTGCTGCTGGGTGACCTGGCTGGGCTGGTTGGCGATCCGCTGGGTGACGTTGGAGAAGATCCGGCGCGCCTCGCCGTCGAACGTGAGGTTCACCGTCCACTCGAGGTTCTGCTGGCCCGGAGGGGTGGCCTCCGCGCTCTTGAGCTGGGTGCCCTCGATCAGGGTCTTCGACAACAGCAGCTTGTTGCCCGCGTCGTCGCAGGTCAGCAGCGGCTGCTCCGCCACGTCGTCGACGGGCGGGGCCGGCCTGTCGGCGGGCGGGCAGGTGAACTTCTGGAACCTCTGCAGCCACGCCTGGCCCGGGTTGTCCTGCCAGGCCAGCGGCGAGTCGACCGGCGCTCCCTTGGCGGTGACGGCCGGCGCTGTCGGGGGGGCAGGGGTCGGGCCGGCAGGCGTCGGGGCGGCACCGGGACGGGGGGTCGACGTGGCCGAGGGCTTGGGCCTGGGCGTGGAGGTCGGGTCGGCGGCGAGCAGCCCCGAGGAGAGAGCGCGGTTCCTCGGGCTGGCGCTCGAGGAGCCGCCCGGCTCGGCGGACTGCTGTGCACCGGGCTTGGCGCTGGCCCTGCCGCTCGGTGCGGCGCTGGCCTTGCCGCCCGGCGAGGCGCCAGCCGACGGGTTCGCGCTGGGTGCGGGCTGCGGCTGCCCGGCACCAGCGGCCGCCACCAGCCGGAACCGCAGCTGCGCGGTCTGCTTGACCGCGTCCACGAGGTCCCCGCGCTTCTCCCCGGGCACCTCGACGACGATGTTGGTGGCTCCCTGGGTGGCCACGTTGGCCTCGGTGACCCCGCTGCCGTTGACCCGCTGGTCGATGATGCCCCGGGCCTCCTGCAGGTTGGCCGGCGTCACCTCCTGGCCGGTCGCGGTGCTCGCCTCGAGCGTGATCCGGGTGCCCCCCTGCAGGTCGAGTCCCAGCTTGGGCTGCCACTGGCCCGCGACGCCCAGCCCGGCGAACATCGCCAGGACGACCAACGCGAAGAGGATGAGCCGGCGCCCGGGACGGGCCGCATGTCGTGCCACTGCGAATCTGCTCCTCGACGCCGGCGGCTGCCGGCGTAGTCGGCTACGGGTGCTGGTCTGGCGATCCTGGGGTGTCGTCCTCGTCGAGCGCGTGCGGCTGTTCCTGCTGGTCGATCACGCGGACGACCGCCTGCCGCGACACCTTGACCAGCGCGCCGGGCGACACCTCGAGCCGGATCGTCTCGTCGTCCAACGAAGCAACCCGTCCGAAGATCCCGGAGCTCAGCATCACCTCTGCGCCCGGCCGCAACGACGACTGCGTCGCGACGAGGGCCTGCTGACGACGTCGCTGCGGCCTGAGGATCAGGAGGTAGAAGACCGCAGCGATCAGGACGAACGGCAGAAGACTCGCCAAGTCTGACACGGAAGATGCACCTCAGCAGGGTTTCGGGCATGACGCAGATGAGCCGAGCGGGTCGACCGAGCACCGAGTGTAACCGGCGCAGCGGGCGGTCCCGGACGACGCGCCTGCGGTCTCGGCGTCTCCTGCGCGTCGGCCACGGGCCGCCGCGGGGCCTGCCTCACTCGTCGACGTCGAAGAGGGTCTCGGTCGCGGCGGCCGCGCCGAACGGAGCCCCGGCGGGCGAGGGAAGGCCGAGATGGGCCCAGGCGGCAGCGGTCGCGATCCTCCCGCGCGGTGTGCGGGCGAGCAGGCCCAGGCGCACGAGGAACGGCTCGGCCACCTCCTCGACCGTCTCCCGCTCCTCACCGACCGCCACAGCGAGGGTCGACACGCCGACGGGTCCCCCGCCGAACCGGCGGCAGAGCACGTCGAGCACCGCCCGGTCCAGGCGGTCGAGGCCGGAGCGGTCCACCTCGTAGAGGTCCAGCGCCCGGTGCGCGATGTCGAGGGTCACCACGCCGTCGGCGCGCACCTGCGCGTAGTCGCGGACCCGGCGGAGCAGGCGGTTGGCGATCCGCGGGGTGCCGCGCGACCGCGAGGCGATCTCCCCGGCGCCGTCGTCGGTGAGCTCGACGCCGAGCAGGCCCGAGGACCGCCGGACGATGAGCTCGAGCTCGGCGGGCTCGTAGAACTCCAGGTGCCCGGTGAACCCGAACCGGTCGCGCAGCGGCCCGGGGAGCAGACCGGCCCTGGTGGTGGCACCCACCAGCGTGAACGCCGGGATCTCGAGCGGGATGGCGGTCGCCCCCGGTCCCTTGCCGATGACGACGTCGACCCGGAAGTCCTCCATCGCCATGTAGAGCATCTCCTCCGCCGGGCGGGACATCCGGTGGATCTCGTCGACGAAGAGCACGTCGCCCTCGTTGAGGCCGGAGAGGATCGCCGCGAGGTCACCCGCGTGCGTGATGGCGGGACCGGAGGTGAGGCGCAGCGGGCTGCTCATCTCCGCGGCGATGATCATCGCGAGGGTGGTCTTCCCGAGCCCGGGCGGCCCGGAGAGCAGGACGTGGTCCGGTGCACGCTCGCGGGCGCGGGCGGCTTGCAGCACGAGCGAGAGCTGCTCGCGGACGCGCTCCTGCCCGATGACCTCGTCGAGCGTGCGGGGCCGCAGGGCCGCCTCGACAGCGTGCTCGTCGGCGTCCGCCTCCGCCGCGACGACCGGCCGCCCCTCGGCGTACGCCGACTCGGCTGCCGCCAGCTCGGCCTCGGTCGACCGCCTCGACCCGGAGCCGTCCCGGGCACTCATGCGCTGCTCAGGGACCGCAGGGCCGCCCGCAGCAGGGACGCGACCTCGGGCGCCGATCCGTCGGCGCGCTCCGCCTCGGGCGCCACCGTCTCCACGGCCCGGTCCGCCTCCTTGGCCGACCACCCGAGCCCGACCAGCCCGGCGTGCACCTGGCTCCGCCAGCCGTCCTGGGGCGACCTCGGAAGCGCGGGCCGCGACCCTCCGGCGGTGCCGACCACTCCGATGCGATCCTTGAGCTCGAGGATGATCCGCTGCGCGCCCTTCTGCCCGATCCCGGGCACCGCGGTCAGTGCACGGACGTCCTCCCCTGCCACCGCCCGCCGCAGCTCGTCGGGGGTGAGCACCGCCAGCATGGCCTGCGCGAGCCTGGGCCCGACCCCGCTGGCGGTCTGGAGAAGCTCGAAGAGCGCCTTCTCCTCCTCGTCGAGGAAGCCGAACAGCGTCAGCGACTCCTCCCGCACCACCATGCTGGTGGGCAGGGTGGCGGGCGCCCCGACGTGCAGGGTGGCCAGTGTCGGAGGCGTGCAGTGCAGCTGGAGCCCGACGCCGCCGACCTCGAGCACCACGCTGTCCAGGGTCACGTCGGCGACCGTGCCGCGCACGAAGGCGATCACCGGGCGGTCCCCGTCGTCGCGGCGACGGCGGCACCCAGTCGCGCCTGCGCGGTCCCGCGCCAGATGTGGCAGATGGCCAGCGCGAGGGCGTCCGCGGCGTCCGCCGGGGTGGGGGCCGCGTCCAGGCGGAGCAGCCGGGTCACCATCGCCGCGACCTGCGCCTTGTCGGCCCGGCCGCTGCCGCTCACCGAGGCCTTGACCTCGCTGGGCGTGTGCAGCGCCACCGGGATGCCACGCCGGGCCGCTGCCACCATCACCACCCCGCTGGCCTGAGCGGTGCCCATCACCGTGCGGACGTTGTGCTGGCTGAACACCCGCTCGACGGCGACCACGTCCGGTGCGTGCTCGTCCAACCACTCGTCGAGGACCTGCTCGATGGCGCACAGGCGGGCCGGGGTCGGCGTGGCCGGGGGCGTGCGGACGACGCCGTGCCGCAGCATGGCGAGCGGTCGGCCGACGGCCCCCTCCACCACGCCCAGACCGCAGCGGGTCAGTCCCGGGTCGACTCCCAGCACGCGCATGAGCACCTCCCGTCCGAACACCTGTTCTAGGACGCTAGCCGAGACGGGTCCGCATCCCGGCGTACGACACTCCCGCCCCGAGCAGAACCGACGGACCAGCGCTCGACGGCGCGGGCGGTGCGTGCCTCAGGCGTCCAGGGTCTCCAGCACCGCGTCGGTGACGTCGAAGTTGCCGTAGACGTTCTGCACGTCGTCGAGGTCCTCGAGAGCGTCGGCGAGGCGCAGCACCGCGGATGCCGCGCTGTCGGTGGCCAGCTCCACCTGCATCGACGGCACGAAGGACGCCTCCGCGGAGTCGTAGTCGATGCCGGCGGCCTGCAGCGCGGTGCGCACCGCGACCAGGTCGGTGGCCTCGGTGACCACCTCGAAGGAGCCTCCGAGGTCGTTGACCTCCTCCGCTCCGGCGTCCAGGGTCGCCTCCAGCACGTCGTCCTCGGAGACGTCCCTGCCGCCGTCCTGGGTGGCGGGCACGATCACCACGCCCTTGCGGTGGAAGAGGTACGACACCGATCCCGGGTCCGCCAGCGAGCCGCCGTTGCGGTTCATCGCGGTCCGGACCTCCATCGCGGCCCGGTTCTTGTTGTCGGTGAGGCACTCGATCAGGAACGCGACTCCGTGCGGCCCGTAACCCTCGTACATGATCGTCTGGTAGTCCGCGCCGCCAGACTCCGCACCGGACCCGCGCTTGACGGCACGGTCGATGTTGTCGTTGGGGACCGAGGTCTTCTTGGCCTTCTGGATCGCGTCGTACAACGTCGGGTTGCCGGCAGGGTCACCGCCGCCTGCGCGGGCGGCGACCTCGATGTTCTTGACCAGCTTGGCGAACAGCTTGCCGCGGCGGGCGTCGACGACGGCCTTCTTGTGCTTGGTGGTCGCCCACTTGGAGTGGCCGGACATGCGGCGTCACCAACCTTCTCAGCGCGATCGTGGCGTTCCTGCTCGCCGCACCAGGTCCACGAACGCAGTGTGGAACCGGTGGTCGTCGGTGAGCTCGGGGTGGAACGAGGTCGCCAGCAGGTGGTCCTGCCGGACGGCGACGATCCTACCCATCGTGCTGCCGGCGGCCACCGTGGCGACCACGCCGACCCCGCTGCCGACCTTCTCCACCCAGGGCGCCCTGATGAAGACGGCGGGGTACGGCGCGCGGGCCTGGTCCGGCCCCAGGTCAACGGACAGGTCCGCCTCGAAGGAGTCCACCTGCCGCCCGAACGCGTTGCGGCGCACCACGACGTCCAGGCCGCCGAAGGTCTCCTGGTCCGCGCTCGCGTCCTGCACGCGGTCGGCGAGCAGGATCATCCCGGCGCAGGTCCCGAACGCGGGCATCCCGTCGCGGAGCCGCCGGGCCAGCGGGTCCATCAGGCCGAAGGCGCGCGCCAGCTTGGCCATGGTGGTGGACTCCCCGCCCGGGAGGACGATGCCCTCCACGGCATCGAGCTCGCGCGGACGGCGTACGGCGAGGGGCCGCGCCCCTGCGCGCGCCAGCATCGCGCAGTGCTCGGCGACGTTGCCCTGCAGCGCCAGGACGCCGACGAGCGGCCCGTCCCCTCCGGCGTCCGAACGGCCGCTGGGCGTGGCACCTGACCGCATCAGGCCATCGGCTTCTGCCAGTGCGCGTCCACCTCGATGCGGCCCTCGTCGAAGCGTGCGACCAGGCCGTGCTTCTCCAGGATGCCCAGGACGTCGTAGAGCAGATCGTCGTCGGGGGCCGCGTTGGCGGTGGTGCCGTGCCAGAGGGTCACTGCGAGCATGCCCTCGTCGACGGCGTGCCAGACGTCCGCCGGTGTGAACCACGCGACCCCACGCAGCCCGGCTGCATCGCTCTCCTCGATCAGCCGCGTCGGGGTCCGGTGGTCCTCGCAGCCTTGGAGGACCGAGACGTCGAGGAGCTCCATCTCGGCGAACGCGGACTGGAGCCGCTCGAAGTCGGTGGACTCGGGCCAGTTGCGCTGGTTCTCGCGTGCCCGGTCGTGCTCCTCTGCCAGCCAGGCGGTCGCCAGCTCGTCGGCCTCACCGGCACGGTCGGGCAGCCCGGTGGTGATCGCCTCCACCACCGCGGCGTGCATCTCCTCGGTGGACAGCAGTCCGGCGCGCACGCAGACGCGGGCGAAGTCGCGGACGTGCTCCTCGGTCCCGGGGTGGGTCGCCACGGCGCCTACCAGCCGCGCTCGGCGAGCCGGTGCGGCTGCGCGAGGTCCTCGACGTTGATGCCGACCATCGCCTCGCCGAGGCCGCGCGACACCTTCGCCACCACGTCCGGGTCGTCGTAGAAGGTGGTGGCCGCGACGATGGCCTCCGCCCGCTGCGCCGGGTTGCCGGACTTGAAGATCCCCGACCCCACGAAGACGCCGTCGGCGCCGAGCTGCATCATCATCGCCGCGTCGGCCGGCGTGGCGATGCCGCCCGCGGTGAACAGGACCACCGGCAGGGCGCCGGCCTCGGCGACCTCCTTCACCAGCGAGTAGGGCGCCTGCAGGTCACGGGCGGCGACGTAGAGCTCGTCGGCCGACAGGCCGTGGAGTCGTCGGACCTCGCCGGTGATCGTGCGCATGTGCGTGACCGCGTTCGACACGTCGCCCGTCCCGGCCTCGCCCTTGGAGCGGATCATCGCGGCACCCTCGGTGATCCGGCGTAGGGCCTCGCCCAGGTTCGTCGCGCCGCACACGAAGGGCACCGTGAACGGCGTCTTGTCGATGTGGTGCGCGTAGTCGGCCGGGGTCAGCACCTCGGACTCGTCGATGTAGTCGACGCCGAGGCTCTGCAGCACCTGCGCCTCCGCGAAGTGCCCGATCCGGGCCTTGGCCATCACCGGGATCGAGACGGCGCCGATGATCCTGTCGATCATGTCCGGGTCGCTCATCCTCGACACCCCGCCCTGCGCCCGGATGTCGGCGGGCACCCGCTCCAGCGCCATCACCGCGACGGCGCCGGCGTCCTGGGCGATGATGGCCTGCTCCGCGGTGACCACGTCCATGATGACGCCGCCCTTGAGCATCTGCGCCATCCCGCGCTTGACGGCCACCGTCCCGGTCGCCGCATCGGTGCCGGGGCTCTGCTCTGCCGGGCTGTTCGTCACGAGGGCCTTCTGGGTGGTCGGGGCAGCGGTCCGGGAGCACCGCAGGACACGGTAACCGGAGGCGATGGGGCGCCCGCCAGCCTACGTCTCGCGGGGCTCCGCGGGACAGCCGGTTACCGAGGCGTCCAGCGCGGGCGGCTGTACGTCGTCGAGGTCGACGGTGCGCGGCGAGGGCGCACGACCGGCCAGCCGCAGCCAGCGGACCCGGCGCCGGGACCGCAGGGCGCGTGCAGTGACGACCACATCGTTGTGGAACCGCCGGGCGAGCTCCACCCGGGCGCACGTGTTCGCGAGCTCGTCGACGAGCGGGCTCAGCGCCTGGTCGCACCGCATCCCCCGCACCGTGCCCGGGTCGGCGAGCACCGCTCGCAGCGCCTCCGACAGCACGGACTCCGCCGGCTCGAGCCCCGTCAGGTCGGCGTTGCGCGCCCCGTGGGCGGCGTCGAGCAGCACCAGCCCGCTGGCTGGGTCCAGCGCGTCCGACGCCGCGAGCTCCAGCGCGGCGCCGGAGCGGCGCAGCAGCTGGACCCGCAGCGCCTCGCGGGCGACGTCGATGCGGTGGTGCAGCCGGTCGAGCCGGTTCGCGGTCCAGGACAGCCAGAGGCCCAGCACGGCTAGCACGAGCACCCCGAGCAGTACGAGGGTCAGCCCCTGCACCGTCACGACGAGGTCCGTGCACCGAGCCCGGTGGGCCCGGTCACCGGCCCCGGGTCTCCTCCGAGCACCGTCTCGTAGACCCGCAGCACCCGCTCCGCGACTGCGGACCAGTCGTAGCGGCGCACGGCCACCTGGGCGGCCACGACGAGCCGGGCACGACGGCCCGGGTCGTCGAGCAGGCCGACCAGCCCGCGGCCCAGGTGGTCGACGCTCCCGCAGGGGAACAGCTCACCCAGGGCGCCTCCCTCGAGGACCTGCCGGAACGCCGGGATGTCGCTGGCGAGGACCGCCGTACCAGCTGCCATCCCCTCGGCGAGGACGATGCCGAAGCTCTCCGCCCCCGTGTTGGGGGCGACCAGGACGTCGGCGGTGCGAAGCGCGGCGGCCTTGTCCTGGTCCGGTGCCTGGCCGAGGAACGTCACCTGCGGCCGCACCCGCGGGGCGAGCAACGCACGCGCCTCGTCCACGGCGCCGCCTCCCACCACCAGGAGCCGCAGGTCGGGACGGGTCGCCGCCAGGTCGCCGAAGGCGCGGGCGAGCAGCCCGAAGCCCTTGCGCGGGTCACCCAGGCGGCCGACGAACACGACGGTGCCCTGAGACCCGCGCCAGTCCGCGCGCGGGGCCGCAGCGGCGACCCGGTCGACGTACAGCCCGTTGGGGATCACCACAGGCTCGCCGCCGATGTGGCTGACCTGGGTGTCCCGGGCCTGCTCGGACACCGCGATCCGGGCCCGGACCTTCTCCAGGGACGGCCGCAGCACGGCCGCGGACGCGGACAGGGCGCGCGAGCGGGAGCTGCTGGTGTGGTACGTCGCGACGACCGGGCATCCGGTGTCGGGGTGAGCCCACAGCGTGAGCAGCGAGATGCTCGGGGCGGTCGGCTCGTGCAGATGCAGGACGTCGAACCCGCCGTCCCTGAGCCAGCGCCGCACCCGCCCCGCGGCCACCGGGCCGAACGAGACCCGTGCCACGGACCCGTTGTAGTGCACGCCCACGGTGCGTCCGGCGGGCACGACGTAGGGAGGCAGGTCGTCGCTCTCGCTCGGCGCGAGCACCGAGACCTCGTGCCCGCGTGTGAGCAGCGCCTCGGCCAGGTCACGGACGTGGTTCTGCACGCCGCCGGGCACGTCGAGGGAGTAGGGGCAGACGAGGCCGATCCTCACCGGGACGTCCGGGCGAGATCGTCGACGAAGACCTTCTGCATCATGTGCCAGTCCTCGGGGTGCGCCCGCAGCGCCGCCGTGAAGGCGTCCGCGACGCCCTGGGTCATCGTGACGAGGCCCTCGGCCCCCGGAGCGTGCGGCACGGGCGGGTGGAACTTGACCGTCAGGTCCGGCCCGGAGTAGTGCAAGGTGACCGGCACCAGCGGCGCCCCGGTCCGGCGGGCCAGCAGCGCCGGCCCGCGCGGCATCCGGGCCGGCGCGCCGCACAGCTGGACCTGCACGCCGGTGCTGGACAGGTCGCGGTCCGCCAGCAGGCACACCAGCCCGCCCCCGTGCAGCCACTCCTCCAGCCGGGGGAACGCCGCCTGGCCGCCGGTCAGCGGCAGGATCGTCATGCCGAGGGTGCGGCGGTAGGCCACGAACTCGTCGTAGAGCCGCTCGGGTCGCAGCCGCTCCGCGACCGTGGTCAGCGGCATGCCGGTCGCGCAGGCCCAGGCGCCCGCCCAGTCCCAGTTGGCCAGGTGCGGCAGGGGTACGACGACGCCGCGGCCCTGGGCGTAGGCGTCCCGGACATGGTGCTCGTCGACCGTGCGGGTGCGTCGCACGACGTCCTCGACCGGCCACCGGGGCAGCCGGAACAGCTCGCACCAGTAGCGCAGGTAGGACCGCACCGCGTCGCGGGTGAGGTCCTCCAGGGCGGGTGCGTCGAGGTCCGGCCGGACCCGACGCAGGTTTGCTCGCAGACGCCGCACGCCGGCACCGTCGCGGCCGAAGATCCGGTCGGCCGCCAGCCGGAAGAGCCGCTGCGCGAGACGCTCGGGGAGACGACCGACCAGCCGCCACCCGGCGACGAAGGCGACGGCGGTGAGCCGCTCGGTCACCGCCCCGTCACTCTGGGTTGCGACCGTGCCGCACCGGTGCGCATGTCAGCCGGGGCCGGAAGGCTGCGCACCGTTCCGGACCGTCCCGAGAGCCTGGCTCCGCACCACGAGGATCCGCTGCAGGACGGTCACGGTGCTGGCCACCGCCAGCAGGCCCATGGTGATCGTGATCAGGACCGGTGCGTCGAACAGGCCGGCCAGCCCGGTCGTCACCAGGATGGCCACCATCCGGTCGGAGCGCTCAGCGACGCCCACCTTGGCCTGCATGCCCAGGGACTCGGCGCGGGCGCGGGCGTAGGACGTCACCGAGCCGGCCACCAGGCAGTACAGCGCCAGGGCGGTCAGCGGCTGGGAGTCGCCCGGACCGGCGTAGTACAGCGCCAGCCCGGCGAACACCGCGGCGTCGCCGAAGCGGTCCAGCGTCGAGTCGAGGAAGGCCCCCCAGCTCGAGGACTGGCCGCTCATCCGGGCCATCAGCCCGTCGACGAGGTCGGAGAAGACGAAGGCGGTGCACACCAGCACCCCGACCAGGAAGTCGCCGCGGGGGAAGAAGACCAGCGCGCCCGCGCACACCCCGATCGTCCCGACCACGGTGACCGTGTCGGGGCTGATGCCGAGCCGCAGGAACAGCCGGGCGACGGGGGTGAAGACCTTGGCCCAGAAGGCGCGGAAGTGTTCCATCATCTCGGGTCCAGGCTATCGGTCGCGGCGGTCCACCCCCGGCAACGGCTACGGCGACGCGGCGGTCCAGGCCTCGGCGAGCAGGGCGCGGGTGTCGGGCAGCAGCTGGGCGAGCGTGCGGGTGCGCCCGATGATCGGCAGGAAGTTCTGGTCACCGCCCCAGCGGGGTACGACGTGCTGGTGCAGGTGCGCAGCGATCCCGGCGCCGGCGACCGCCCCCTGGTTCATGCCGATGTTGAAGCCGTGGGCGCCGCTGACGTCGCGCACGGTGCGCATGGCGGTCTTGGTGAGCGCGGCGATCTCCGCGGTCTCGGCCTCGTCGAGCTCGGTGTAGTCGGGCACGTGCCGGTAGGGGCACACCATCAGGTGGCCCGGGCTGTAGGGGTAGAGGTTGAGCACCACGAAGGACGCCTCGCCCCGGTGCACCACCAGCCCGGACTCGTCGTCGAGCCCCGGGATGCGGCAGAACGGGCACTCCCCCGCCGACGCATCGGCCGGCTTGTTCTCGCCCTGGATGTAGGCCATCCGGTGCGGAGTCCACAGCCGCTCCATCTGGTCGGGGATCCCGGCCCCGTCCTGGTGCACGGCGTCGGCCGCGGGGTCGGCAGGGCCACCCGGCGTACCGCTCACACCTGCACCCGGCGCGCAACCGCGTCCACGACCCGGGCCACAGCCTCCTCGACCGAGACCCCGTTGTCCTGCTCGCCGCTGCGGTAGCGGAAGGACACCGCGCCCTCCTCGACGTCACGGTCGCCGGCGATCAGCATGAACGGCACCTTCTGCAGCTGGGCGTTGCGGATCTTCTTCTGCATCCGGTCGTCGGAGTCGTCGACCTCCACCCGCACCCCGCGGCCGCGGAGCGTGGCGCTGACCTGCCGGAGGTAGTTCACGTGCCGCTCCGCGATCGGGATCGCCTGCACCTGCACTGGCGCCAGCCAGGGCGGGAACGCGCCCGCGTAGTGCTCGACGAGCACGCCGAGGAACCGCTCGATGGAACCGAACTTCGCCGAGTGGATCATCACCGGCTGCTGGCGGGAGCCGTCGGCGGCCTGGTACTCCAGCGCGAACCGGTCCGGCGCGGGCTGGTTGAAGTCGTACTGGATCGTCGACATCTGCCAGGTGCGGCCGATCGCGTCGCGGGCCTGGACCGAGATCTTGGGCCCGTAGTACGCCGCGCCGCCCGGGTCGTCGACCAGCTCCAGGCCGGAGTCCGTGGCGACCTTCGCGAGGACCGCGGTGGCCTCGGCCCAGTCCTCGTCGGAGCCGACGAACTTGTCGGGCTTGGAGTCGTCGCGGGTGGACAGCTCGAGGTAGTAGTCGTCCAGCCCGAAGTCACGGAACAGCCCCAGGCAGAAGTCGAGCAGGTGCTTGATCTCGCCCGGCGCCTGCTCCTTGGTGACGTAGGAGTGGGAGTCGTCCTGGGCGAAGCCGCGCACCCGGGTCAGGCCGTGCACCACCCCGGACTTCTCGTGACGGTAGACGTGCCCGAACTCGAAGAGCCGCAGCGGCAGCTCGCGGTAGGAGCGCTGCCGCGACCGGAAGATGAGGTTGTGCATCGGGCAGTTCATCGCCTTGAGGCGGTAGTCCATGCCGTCCACGTCGAGCGCGGGGAACATGCCCTCGCCGTAGTACGGCAGGTGCCCGGAGGTGTGGAACAAGCCCTCCTTGGCGATGTGTGGCGTGCCGACGTACTCGAAGCCCTCCTCGATGTGGCGGCGGCGGACGTAGTCCTCCATCTCCCGCTTGACCACCCCGCCCTTCGGGTGGAACACCGGCAGGCCGGACCCGATCTCGTCGGGGAAGCTGAACAGGTCGAGGTCGCGTCCCAGCTTGCGGTGGTCGCGCCGCTCCGCCTCCTCGATGCGGTGCAGGTGGTCCTCGAGCGCCTCTTTGGACTCCCAGGCGGTGCCGTAGATCCGCTGCAGCTGCTTGTTCTTCTCGTCGCCGCGCCAGTACGCCGCCGCCGACCGCATCAGCGTGAAGGCAGGGATGCGCTTGGTGGTCGGCAGGTGCGGCCCGCGGCACAGGTCCTTCCAGGCCAACGAGCCGTCGCGCTTCAGGTTGTCGTAGATGGTCAGCTCACCCGATCCGACCTCGACGCCGGCCCCTTCGGCGGCCTCGGCCAGGTCCCCCGATCCACCCTTGAGTCCGATGAGCTCGACCTTGTAGGGCTCGTCGGCGAGCTCGGAGAGCGCCTCGGAGTCGGACACCGGCCGCCGGGAGAACCGCTGCCCCTCCTTGACGATCTTGCGCATCCGGGTCTCGATCGCCTCAAGGTCCTCCGGCTTGAACGGCTCGGCCACGTCGAAGTCGTAGTAGAAGCCATCGGTGATCGGCGGCCCGATACCCAGCCGTGCGTCCGGGAACAGCTCCTGCACGGCCTGGGCGAGCACATGAGCGGTGGAGTGCCGCAGGATGTCGCGCCCGTCGGCACTGTCGATCTCGACCCCCTCGACGACGTCTCCGTCGGCGAGCTCACCGGCAAGGTCGCGGAGCACACCGCCCACGCGTGCGGCGATGACCGTGGGGGTGTCCTTGAACAGCTCCCAGGCCCTGGTGCCCGCCGTCACCGTGCGCTCGGCGGTGGCGCCTGAGTCGGTGACGGTGACGTGGATGTCGGGCACGAGAGCTCCACTCCGCTGGTGGGGTTGCGGCCCGTCGTACGCCGTGGGCCGGATGACGCCTCGATGGTATCGGTGGCTCGCCCCGCTGACGGCCCCGTTCCGGACCCGGCTGTCGCGCCGTGCTGGGCTCAGCTGAGCCCTGTGGCAGCGTCAGAGCACGCAAGGCTGTTGTTGTGCATCTTCGTGATGTGGTTCGCCAGGTCGCGGCTCAAGAGCATGGCGATGGGCAGGGCGCCGTCCGCCGGTGTGCGCGGGTCCTCCGCCAGGGTGATGCACCACCATCCCGCACTGTCGTCGGGCTGCGCCCGCCAGGCTCGCTCCATCAGCTGCAGGAAGGGGTCGGGGAGGGTGCTGCGAGTGCTCTCCGGGCCGGCGGCACCGGCCTCGGGACGGCCCGGGGGCGCGACCTTGGCGACGACCGCGGCCAGGTGGCTCTTCAGGGACATGGCCCCAGCTCTCGTCCGTTGAACCCGTAAAGGATTCGTACGCGTTCCCCGAACCGCACAGCTCATGCGCGGAGATCCGGTGCGCCGGAGCGCCGCCGGTCGAGTCCGCCGGGGCCGGACGACGAGCCAGGTAGGCCTCAGCCGCGGCGCAGGCCGGTCTCGCGCGGGTCACGTGGACGAGCAGGGCGGGGCCCCGACCACGTGACGGCGCACAGGTCGCAGCGGTAGTGCAGGATGCCGGCCTCCACCTCGGAGCCGACCCGTCGCCAGTCGTGGTCGTGAAGGTCCACGGCAGGCTCGGCCAGGAGGGTCGCAGCCTCTGTCATGTCCTGACGCCCTTCCTCGACCGACCGGCGAGGCCTTGTTGGCCTCTGCCCATATTCTCGGTCGCCGCGACGGCCGTCTGAACACCCACCCAGCCCCACGTTCGGGGCGACGACCCGAGCGGCTGTCAGATCGCCATGCAAGCATCCAGCACTCGGCGCTGACGGCCTGCCCGAAAAGGCTGTGAATCAGCGAGCGTTCTGTCACGGCTGCGCCTTCAAGTCGAACATCAGCCGACCGCCGCTCCGGGGTGAGGCAAAGGGAGTTCCTGGATCTCCGGTAGCCTGCGTCTAACAGCGCAGCCGTAGCCCGAAGAGGCTATAGGAACCACCGCGGGTGAGTGATCTGCTGGTGAGCGACATTGACTACTTGTCGGGGGTACACACCATGATGAAACGACTTTGTCTATTGCTCGCCACCAGCGCGACCGCCGCATTAGGCCTGGCCGCACCCGCGCATGCCGCGACAGCTACCAACCCATGCGGATCACTGTCGCTCTGGGCTACACACGCAGCCTCAGCCGACTTCTACGACCGCAACGGGGACAGGCTCGAGTGTCGGCCGCGCGTGGCTGGTCCCGGCCGGGACAACTACAAGCTTCCGCTCAACAACGGATACAAGTTCTACGCTTTCGACGGCGACAAGCGCACAGGGGTCACCTATGTGAACAAGCGCGACAACTACTTCTGGGCCTGGACGGTCGGCCAAGAGGACGACCGGGACTGGGTTGGTTGTTGGGGCCGCTGTCGGCACAAGCTGTTCTACGACGCGAACGACCTCCTGTTCCTCGACACCGGCAATGGATCCAGGCGGGTCTCGAGCAGAACTTTCGAGAACAACCTGGCGGGCGCGGACAATTTCTCGGTCATCTACACACGGGGGCGCGCGGCGGTCAACGTCTTCTCATTGGTGAAGTGAGGAGGAAGTACGCCGCTCCGGGCCGACGGGGCGGCCGGCGCTCTGGATCAACTCTGCTGTGCGCGACTCCCGGGTGTCGGCGATGACCGCGATCTTGTCTCGCCGGTAGTACGACCGTCAGTTGTGCTCACCACTCGTCGAGGCGTGCGGGGGGTGGGACCGCTCGAGCGCAACGGGCTCTCCCTGGGCCGGTCGAGCGCGCCGCCTGGTCTCGCGTAGCCGACACGCGGCGAATTCGAGCAGCCCCTCCGTGCTGCGTCCTCGCAGGTCAGGGGCTGTTTCGTGCTGGTGGGCGATACTGGGTTCGAACCAGTGACCTCTTCGGTGTGAACGAAGCGCGCTACCACTGCGCCAATCGCCCGGACGACCCCGTGGAGCCGGTGCGCCGGAAACAGTAGCGCATCGCCGCATCGCTCTGACACCACGCCCACCTCGGGTCGGTCCTGCTGCCCTGACGCGGCACCCGTCAGGACGAAGGTAAAAAGATCGGACTTATCGGGCGGCGCCGCCGTCATAGCGGCGGCACTCGTCCGTCTCCTTGACACGTCCGGAGGGGACGACCTTTTGGGAGGAAGGCACCACCATGATGGAGCACCCGCTGAACATGGCACCCGCCACGGTCACCCAGCTGCTCGGGCTCGAGCTCATCGACGGGGCTGGGTCGGCGACCCCGATCGAGGCCGAGCTGCACTACGACCCCAGCGACCCGTACGCGGTGACGGCGGTCTTCCTCACCGGGGACAGCCCGGTCCGGTGGACCTTCGGCCGCGACCTCCTGCTGGAGGGGATCGCCGAGCCCGCCGGGGACGGCGACGTGCACGTGTGGCCGTGCATGGACGCGGACGGGCGACCCGTGGTGCTCATGGAGCTGTGCTCGCCCGACGGCGAGGCCCTCATCCAGGCCCGGACCGAACAGCTCGCCGCCTTCCTGGACCGGGTGACGGCAGCGGTGCCGCCCGGGAGCGAGCCGCGACTGCTCGACATCGACTCCGCCCTGGCGGCGATCTTCGCGGCCGAGTCGGCCTGAGCCTCCTCAGGGGTCGGGGTCCTCACCCTCGCGCTGCGCCCACACCCTCTGGCAGTCCACGGTCACCGGTCCGGGCGACGGCAGCTCTCTGCCGTCGCAGCGCGAGACACCCTGCACGTCCCGGGTGGTGGAGACGAGCATGACCTCCTCGGCGGAGGTGAGCACGTCGACGGGCTCGTCGACCTCGCGGGCGCCGTACCACTCCAGGAGCAGGGCGCGGCTGATCCCGGCCAGGCAGCCCGAGGCGATCGTCGGGGTGCGCAGCTCGCCGTCCACGACGTAGAAGACGTTGGAGCCGGTTCCCTCGCACAGGTGGCCGGCCAGGTTCGCGAAGAGCCCCTCGGTGGCGCCTCGCTCCCGGGCGTAGGCGAGGGCCACCACGTTCTCTGCGTACGACGTGGTCTTGATCCCTGCCAGCGCACCCCGCTCGTTGCGCGGCCACGGGACCGTGACCACCGACGTGGTGGCCGCCCCCGGCTGCAGGGTGTCGACAACGACCACCAGGGTGGGGGGGCTGTCACCACGGCCAGAGCCGAGAGGCCCCACGCCCCCGGTGTAGGTGATCCGAAGCCGCCCGCGGGCGAGGTCCTGACCGTCCAGGACAACCTCGACAGCATGTCTGACCTGCTCCGCGTCACAGGGAGGGAGCCCCAGCCCGGTCGCCGACGTCTGCAAGCGCTCCAGGTGTCGGGTGAGCGCGAACGGCTGCCCTTCCAGCACCTTCACCGCCTCGAAGACACCGTCCCCGACGGTGAAGCCGTGGTCGCTGACGGTGATCGACGGAGCCAGCGGATCATCGACGAGGCGACCGTTCACCCAGGCACGCATGGGCCGACCCTAGGCCCCTCCGACAGCCGGCTGCGGGCGCGAACACGCGTCCCGGATGCTGAATTTGTCATCTGAGCGTTGTCCGATAAAGTTCACACGCGTGTTCGGCGGGGGCGTGCCTCGGCCGGGCGACAAGCGGACGTAGCTCAGTTGGTAGAGCGCAACCTTGCCAAGGTTGAGGTCGCGAGTTCGAGCCTCGTCGTCCGCTCGGAGATGGTCGCAGCCTCCACGGTGGAGTGGCCGAGAGGCGAGGCAACGGACTGCAAATCCGTC
>DASQDP010000199.1:0-3987 GCA_035634095.1 Nocardioidaceae bacterium
CGCTCCCAAAGCGGGTGCGCTACCAAGCTGCGCCACACCCCGTGGCGGGTCGAGTCTAGGTCCCGCCCGACCGGGGTCCCACGCACGCCGGACGGCGGTGCGGGGACCTGCTCCGGAACAGGTCAGTCCCCTCCCCTGGGCCGGACCTCCCGCCCGCCGTCGCCCGGCGAGGCCCGGTGGCCGTCCTTGCAGGTGCAGAAGACCTCCACGGTGGGGCTGGTATCGACGAAACCGTGCTCCTCGGCCACTCGCCTCGCCCTCCGCTCCACCGCCGGCCCCGCGACCTCGACGGTGCGTCCGCACGCCCGGCAGACGAGGTGGTGGTGGTGCTCCGTGCTGCACCGGCGGTAGAGGGCCTCGCTGGAGTCGGTCCGGATGGAGTCCAGCTCCCCGTCCTCTGCCAGGGACTGCACCGCCCGGTAGACCGTCGTCAGGCCGACCGCGTCCCCGCCGTCACGCAGCCGCGCGTGCACGTCCTGGATGCTGTGGAAGCCGTCGAGCCTCGAGAAGATGGCGCGCACAGCGTCTCGTTGACGGGTCACCCTGGCCACTCCCCCATGATCGCGTGCCGGCGAGCCAGCGGAGTCACGAACCCCACCGTCGCGACGAGGTCGACGGCGGGTGCGGGCAGCGCCGGGCTGCTGTGCGGCCACGGCGAGCTGCTCCCCGCAACCCGACGCCCACCGACCCCGTCGACGGAGAGCAGCGACGGCGGACGGCCGGCGGAGCGGCGTGGGTCGTGCGGAGCGCATCTCCGCGGCGGGAAGTCGCGGACCGAGGCCGGTGGCGGCCCGTCCGGCTACGGCTCGACCGGCACGTCGACGGGGCCCGGCTCGAACAGGACGGTGAGCCCCCGCTCGTCGGCGCGCACCTGTGCCCGGACGCCGTACACCCTGGCGATGAGCTCGGCGGTGAGCACCTCGCCCGGCGGCCCACCGGCCACCGCTCTCCCCCGGTCCAGCACGATGACCTCGTCGCAGAACATGGCCGCGAGGTTCAGGTCGTGCAGTGCGACGACGCTGGTGACCGGGAGCCGCGCGACCAGCGCGAGCAGTTCCAGCTGGTGCCGGATGTCGAGGTGGTTGGTCGGCTCGTCCAGCAGGAGCTCGCGGGGCTCCTGCGCGAGCGCCCGGGCGATGTGGGCGCGCTGGCGTTCACCACCGGACAGGGTGTGCCAGAGCCGGTCGGCCTTGTCGGTCAGCCCGGTGTGCTCGAGGGCTGCGGCGACGGCCACCTCGTCGCGGGGCGCGGCCGCGCCGAGGAACCCGCGGTGCGGGATCCGCCCCAGTCGCACGACGTCCCGGACGCGGATGTCGGTGTCGGTGTGGGCGTGCTGGCTGACCACCGCCACGGCGCGCGCGACGTCGCGGCGGGAGAGGCTGTCGAGCTCCGCACCGTCGAGGGTGACCACACCGGAACTGGGCTTGGCGGCGCCGTTGAGCAGCCGCAGCAGTGAGGACTTCCCCGAGCCGTTCGGTCCCAGCAGGCCGATCGTCGTGCCGGGGGTCGGGCACAGGGTGACCCCGTCGACGACGAGCGCCTCCCCGCGGCGCCACACGACCTCTCGCGCCTCGAGGGTCACGGCACCCGCTTCTTGCGGAGCAGGATCAGCACGAAGGCCGGCACACCGACGAGCGCCGTCCCCACGCCGACGGGCAGAGGGGTGGGCTGGAAGGCCACCCGCGACACGGCGTCGACCCAGACCATGAAGACCGCGCCGCTGAGGGCCGTGGCCGGGACCAGGCGGGCGTGCCGGGGACCGAAGAGGAACCGCGCGGCGTGCGGGAGCACCAACCCGACGAAGCCGACGGCGCCGGCCACGCTCACCAGCGTCGCGGTGATGACGGCGGTCAGCACGAGCAGGACCGTCCGCAACCGGGTCACGGCGATGCCGAGGGAGGCGGCGACCTCGTCGCCGAAGGAGAAGGCGTCGAGCGCATGGGCGTAGCCCTGGCACAGCGCGGTGCCCGCCAGGACGACGACGGTGCAGAGCGCGACGTCGTCCCAGCGGACGCCCTCCAGGGAGCCGAGCAGCCAGAACATCACGCCGCGCGTCTCGTCGGAGTCGGCGAAGGCGAAGATCGCGAAGGAGGTCAGCGCGGAGAACAACTGCGTGCCGGCCACGCCGGCGAGGATGACCCGGTCGGTGCCTCCCCCGGACAGGCGGGCCAGCAGGATCACGAGACCGAACGCGAGGATCGCTCCGACGAAGGCGCCTCCGGACAGGCCGAGCGCGGACCCGCCGAGACCGAACACGCCGATCACCACGGCGCCGGTGGACGCACCCGAGGAGATCCCCAGCACGAAGGGGTCGGCCAGCGGGTTGAGCAGGAGGGACTGCAGCACCGCACCGCAGATCCCCAGACCGGCACCGACCGCGGCCGCGGTGAGGGCGCGGGGCAGCCGCTCCTCCCACACGATGGCGTCCTCCACCGCGCGGACCGGGATGTCGGCGAGCCCGACGTGGTTGAGCAGCACGTCCCGCACGTTCACCAGCGAGACGTCCGCCGGCCCGAGCGTGATCGCGGCCGCGACCGAGAGCGCGACCGCGGCGACCCCTGCGGTGGCGAGCAGCAGACCCAGGAGCCTGCGACGGCGCGGGGCCGAGGACACCGCCTCGGCCCTTCCCGACACGGCGACGGCGGGTCCAGCGCTCAGGACGTCCCCCGGAGCTGCTCCAGGCCGGCCGCGATCTTCTCCAGCCCGTCGACGAAGCGGATCGACGGGTTCATCTCCGCCCCGTGCAACGCGATGTAGCGCTCGTCGCGGACGGCCTGCAGGGTGCTGGTCAGCGGATCCGACGCCAGGAACGCCTCCTTGTCCTCCAGCAGGTCACCGGGGAACCGGTTGCGCTGCAGGTCGCCGAGGACGAGGACCTCGGGGTCGCGTTCCACCACGGTCTCCCAGCCGACGGCCGACCAGTCCTCGTCGAGGTCCGCGAACACGTTGCGCGCGCCCACCGTGGTGGCGAGCAGGTTCGCCGAGCCGAGACCGCCCGCCACGTACGGGCTCTTGGTGTCGGCGAACCAGAACGCCATCGTGACGTCGCTCTGCTCGATCCGGGCGGTCGCGGCGTCGGAGCGCTCCTGCAGCTGCGCGATGAGCGCCTCGCCCCGCGAGGGGACGTCGAAGACCGAGGCGAGCTCCCGGATCTCCTGGTAGAGCGGGTCGACCTCCAGGGGGACGGTGCGCGTGCCGCCGCCGTTGATGCTCACGCCGTTCTCGCAGTCGGTCGGCGACAGGTAGGAGGCGATCCCGGTCTCGTCGAAGCGTGCGCGTTCGGCCACACCGCCCGTGGTGAAGTGCCGCCCGAAGGAGGCGGTGACGAGGTCGGGGTCCGCACCGAGCACCGCCTCGTAGCTCGGCGCGTTGTCCGCCAGCCGCGGCACGGACTCGTTGGCCTCGGCGAGCTCCGGCAGCACCGGGTCGGTCCAGGAGGCGGTGCCCACCACCCGGTCGCCGAGGCCGAGCGAGAGGAGGATCTCCGTCGCTCCCTGGTCGAGCGAGACGACCCGCTGCGGAACGGCGTCGAAGGTCAGCTCCTGGCCGCAGTTGTCCACCACGAGCGGGTACTCCGTGACGCCCTCGCCCCCGCCGGTCGCGCTGTCCTCCGCCACCGGCTCGGAGGCGCCGCACGCGGTCAGGGCGCACGCGGAGATGACGGCGATGGCGGTCAGACCGACCCGGCGGATGGACGTTCTCATGCTGGTTCGTTCCCCTGTCACTGGTCCGGCCGCGCGGCGCCGACCGGACGGACCGGCCTCGGGAGGACACGCCGAGCACCGGAAACCCGTAATGAGCCTTGCCTAACCTAACCGACGGGTGCACCCGGTTCCCGGCCGGGCCCGACGGCGCCAGATCGCGGCCGGCGACCCGCTGCCAGGCCTCGGTTGCCGGTGGAGCCGGGTGCCTGCACTGCGGCCGGTGCCGCCGCGCGCAGCCCGCCGCCGGCGCCGGCCGGGACCGCCGGGGCGTGCCTGGCCCCAC
>DASQDP010000200.1:0-16805 GCA_035634095.1 Nocardioidaceae bacterium
GAACAGACCTGCCAGTGTGGGGGTGCAGACCCCAGGGCTGCTCCTCATCCCGCAACGGGTGACGGATTACCAACCGCCCTCATGGCCGGGCTCGTCGGTGGTTCACCTCGACTTGACGGCCGGCCCCGCGTTGGCCGGCGCCGAACGGCGTGCGGTCGCATTGGGAGCTCGCCTGGCAGATCCGCAGCCGGATCCCCGGTGGCGGGTGCTGCTGGATCCGGCTGGCCACCCGTTCTGCATCACGACGATCCTGCCGCCAACAGCGTGAGGGATGGCCAGCCATGAGCACGAAGGTCATGCCGGGACGGAGAGCCCCTGCAGCCAGGCCTGCCAGGCCGGCTCCTCGCGCCGCACGTAGTCCGCCGCGTCGGCGGAGAAGACGTACGCCCGTACGCCCGCCGTAGCCTTGCCGTCGCCCAGGTTGTAAACGAAGACGCTGAGCATCCCAGGCACCGGCGCGGTGAGCCGGACCAGCGTCTGCCGCTCGCCGACACGCTCGACCGTGCCGGTGGTGCCGCGCACCTCGACCGTCGCGCCCTCGTCGCCCAGTCCGAGGGTGTTGCGCAGGGCTGACCAGAGCGCCTCCGCGTCGCCCGGGTGGGAGGCGGTGGCCTCCAGCTGGGTGGCCTCCTGGCCGGGGAAGTGCGCCAGGTAGAGGCGCAGGTTGTCGAAGAACGGCATCCAGTTGGGGCCCATGTCGTCCCAGAACTCCGACTCCCAGGCGGCGCCGGTCCCGAAGCCGCTGGTGGTGACGCGCACGACGCAGGTGCCGCCGGACTTGGCCTCGACGAGAAACTCCGACGTCAGCGGGCTGAGCGCATCCGGGTCCCTGCCCATGAGGGCGGCCCAGTCCTCCTCGTAGACGAGGCGGCGCGGCGGGTCCCAGCCGGTGACCTGGCCGTCCGAGCCCATCTCAGGACCCATGCTGATGTGCAGGGAGCCGCCCTCGCGCTCCTCCATCTCCGTGGGCAGGAACCAGGCGCTCATGCCCTTGGCGGTGGCGATGGCTTGCCAGACCTGCTCGGGGCTGCCCGGGACCTCGACGCTGAACTCCAGGCGGTACGGGACGTTCGGGGTCGTGCTCATGCGATCTCCTCAGGAAGTGGGTGGGCGGCGACGACGAGCCGGTGGGGGCGCCCGTCGTCGTGGTGGTAGCGCGCGGCCAGGTCGAGCACCGCGGCGGTGAGGTCGTCTGCGAAGGCCGCGCGGTCGGCGGCCGACCGGAAGCCGATCTGCGTGTCGATGGTCAGCGTAGGCAGGCGCTTGCCGGAAGCCCCGGCCCGCCGCGCCAGCGCGCCGACCTCGCGCACCCGCCGGCCGGCGAGCGCGATGAGGTAGCCCGCCGACAGGTGGTCGGCGTTGGCGTCCGGGTCTGCCGCGGACGTACTGACGGCCGCCGGCGACACGACGTACGACGCCGCCGTCGCCTGGAGCACCCGCTCGGTGAGGCCCCCGTGCCGGCGCTCCTCGAACAGCTCCACCATGCCGTGCGCCTCGAGCGCCTTGAGGTGGTAGTTGACCTTCTGGCGCGCGATGCCGACCCGGGCGGCGAGGCCGGCGGCGGAAGCCGGGACGGCCAGCTCGCCGAGCAGGCGCGCCCGGACCGGGTCCAGCGCGGCCGCGGCTGCCTGCGCGCTCTCGATGACCTCGACGTCCTGCATGCCCCCACGATGCCGTTGACAAATTATGTTGTCAAGGCCGCAGGTCCGGCCCTCGACAGTGCGGGCGCTGAGGAACGGCCGGCCGGTGATCGCAGGGATCGGCCGAAGCGCGTCCAGCTCCCGGTCGGGCAGACGTGCGAGCGGATCCGGGCACTGACCGTCGAGTCCTTGCCGGAGCGGCTTGCCCGTCACACGTCGCGCAGGCCGTGGGTCGCCCTGTCTACTACTCGTTCCTCGCGTTGTTCATGGTCGCTGCCGCGGTCCCGCACCGGCCCGCGGTCGTCACGGGCCGGAAATCACACGCGTTCACTGGAGAAACATGGGCGTGATCGGCTGGGCGGACGTTTCCCCCACGCCAGGAGCACCCATGACCGAGTCGTCCCTCTCCCACATCGACATCGATGCGCCAGCAGGAGAGCTCGGCGCAGGCCTCGCGCGGCGCGCGATGCTCCGCGCCGCCGCGGCGGGTGTCGTCGGGTCAGGCGTGGTGCTCGCCGGTGCCGAGGCGCAGGGCTCACCGCGGCAGCCACGGGGCGGGCGCGACGGGATCCGGATCCTTCAGCCCGGCACCGGTCGCACCCCCGGTCGGTACGTGCGGGCCCGAGCGGACGAGGTCTACTGGGGGAGGCTGCCGAACCGGGACAGCGCTCCGGTCGCCGTGGTGTCGTCCGGCGACGTCGTCACGATGGACACCATCTCCCACGAGGGTCTCCTCGAGGACCAGGGGAAGGACCCACGTCAGTTCTTCGAGACGTACGGCGTCCCGGAGCGTCGTGTCCTCAAGGACGCGATCGCCGTGGCGGCCCGGACGGTCCACGACGGGCCCGGACCGCACGTGGTGACCGGTCCGGTCGCTGTGCGTGGCGCCGAACCGGGCGACGTGCTGAGGATCGAGATGCTCGGCCTGCCGCTGCGGGTGCCCTACGGCGTGATCTCGAGCCGCCACGGCAAGGGGGCACTGCCCGGGGAGTACCCGGACAAGTTCAAGCGGGTTCCGGAGAACGAGCCGTACTTCAACGAGGGCGGCAACGTCAGTGTCTTCGCCACCGCACACCGGTCGCACGGGCGGCTGCGCGGTCGGCTTCCGGGTGAGGTGCCGGTCGGCTTCGACCTCCGTCCGTTCATGGGTCTGATGGGCGTGGCCCGAGACACCTCTGCCCTCGTCGACTCCGTGCCACCCACCGACGCCGGCGGAAACCTGGACATCAACGACCTCACCCTCGGGTCGACCCTCTACCTGCCGGTGCAGGTGCGCGGTGCCATGTTCTTCAGCGGCGACCCCCACCACACGCAGGGGGACGGCGAGGTGGCCCTCACCGCGATGGAGGGATCGCTGCGCCCCACCTTCCGTCTGACCGTGATCAAGAAGGGCAGCCGCGGCGCACCCAGGCATGCCTTCGACTACCCGTTCGCGGAGACTCCCGAGTTCTGGATCCCGATCGGGCTCAGCGACCGGAACGGCCCGGAGGGAGGTGTCAACCGCACCAGCCTCGACAGGGCCATGAAGGTGGCCGTGCGGCACGCGCTGGCGCACCTGACCCAGGAGCTGGGGATGGCTGGCCCGGTCGCCTACGCGTACCTGTCCGCTGCCGCCGACTTCCAGTGCTCGCAGGTGGTGGACCGGACCACCGGCATCCACGGACTGATCCGCAAGGACGACTTCCGCTGACAGCGACACGCGAACGTGGCTCGCGCAGCTCGGCCACGAGCAGAGCCAGGAGGAACGTCGGGCGCACCGCGTCGAGCCCGAGCCGGTCAGTGCCACCGCCGCGGTTGGCGAGAGCCCACGACGGGTCGACGACCGTCTGGCCCCGGGCACCCGCGGCCACCGGCGACCGGTCAGGGAAGGCGCGACCGCGGGTCCGAGCAGTGGACCCTGGACTGCTATCGTCGCCGTCGATCGGCATCCTTTAACGATCCGTCCCGTGAGGCGGAGAAGGAGGTTCGGCGTGCCGCCGCCTGCCCAGACGTCACCCCACCGGCCCGTCGAGGCCCTCCTGGTCCTCGAGGACGGTCGGACCTTCCACGGACAGTCGTTCGGAGCGGCGGGCGAGACCTTCGGGGAGGCGGTCTTCTCCACCGGCATGTCCGGCTACCAGGAGACGCTGACGGACCCGTCGTACCACCGGCAGGTGGTGGTGATGACCGCACCGCACGTGGGCAACACCGGGATGAACGACGACGACCCCGAGTCGCGGCGGATCTGGGTCAGCGGCTACGTGGTGCGCGATCCCGCCCGGGTGCCGTCGAGCTGGCGCTCCGTGCGCACCCTCGATGACGAACTGCGCGAGCAGGGGGTCGTGGGCATCTCCGGGGTGGACACCCGAGCCCTGACCCGGCACCTCCGCGCGCGCGGCGCGATGCGGGTCGGCATCTCCACCACCGAGGCCGACCCGGCGGCGCTGCTGGAGCGGGTCCTCGCGTCCGCGGAGATGACCGGGACCGAGCTCGCGTCCGAGGTCACGACCGCCACGTCGTACGTCGTCCCAGCCGTCGGCGAGCGTCGGGCCGCCGTGGCCGCGGTCGACCTGGGAATCAAGGCGAACACCCCCCGGATGCTGGCCGAGCGCGGCGTCGAGGTGCACGTGCTCCCTGCCACGAGCACCCTCAACGACGTACGCGCCGCCGGAGCCGATGGTGTCTTCTTCTCCAACGGCCCCGGCGATCCCGCTGCCACCGAGGGGCAGGTCGATCTGCTGCGGGACGTGCTGGCACAGGGAATCCCGTTCTTCGGGATCTGCTTCGGCAACCAGCTCTTCGGCCGGGCGCTGGGCTTCGCCACCTACAAGCTCAAGTACGGCCACCGCGGCATCAACCAGCCCGTGATGGACCGCACCACCGGCAAGGTCGAGGTCACCGCGCACAACCACGGCTTCGCCGTCGAAGCCCCCCTCGGTGGTGCGACGACCACACCGTACGGCGAGGCGACCGTGTCCCACATCTGCTTGAACGACGACGTCGTCGAAGGCCTCGAGCTCCGTCGTGACGGCGAGCTCGTCGCCTTCAGCGTCCAGTACCACCCCGAGGCCGCGGCCGGCCCTCACGACGCCGCCTATCTCTTCGACCGGTTCGTCGACCTGCTGTCGTCCACCACCGCCCCGCCCCCCTCTGCACCGTCCGCCGGCAGGGCTCCGGCTCCTGTGGCCCAGGGCGACGAGGTCTCATCTGCCGGAGGGGACGCCTGATGCCGAAGCGGACGGACATCGAGAGCGTGCTCGTGATCGGGTCGGGACCGATCGTGATCGGGCAGGCCAGCGAGTTCGACTACTCGGGGACGCAGGCGTGCCGGGTGCTGCGCGCGGAGGGCCTACGCGTGGTGCTGGTGAACTCCAACCCGGCGACGATCATGACCGACCCGGAGTTCGCGGACGCGACGTACGTCGAGCCGATCACGCCGGAGTTCGTGGAGAAGGTCATCGCCAAGGAGCGGCCCGACGCGCTGCTCGCCACGCTGGGTGGTCAGACGGCGTTGAACTGCGCGGTCGCGCTGGATGCGAACGGCGTGCTCGAGAGGTACGGCGTCGAGCTGATCGGCGCCAGCATCGAGGCGATCGACCGCGGCGAGAACCGCGAGTCCTTCAAGAAGATCGTCGAGGAGCTCGGTGGTGAGACGGCCCGCTCGGTGGTCTGCCACTCGATGGAGGACTGCCTCGACGCGGTGCTCGGCGGGGGCGGACTGGGGTTCCCGGTGGTGATCCGGCCCTCGTTCACGATGGGCGGCGCCGGGTCCGGGATGGCCTATGACGAGACGGACCTGAGGCGCATCGCGGGCACCGGCCTCGCAGCCAGCCCCACCACCGAGGTGCTCCTGGAGGAGTCCATCCTCGGCTGGAAGGAGTACGAGCTCGAGGTGATGCGCGACCACGCCGACAACGTCGTGATCGTGTGCTCGATCGAGAACCTCGACCCGATGGGCGTGCACACCGGCGACTCCATCACGGTGGCACCGGCGATGACGCTGACCGACCGTGAGTACCAGACGATGCGCGACCTCGCGATCGGGATCATCCGCCTGGTCGGCGTGGACACCGGCGGGTGCAACATCCAGTTCGCCGTCGACCCGACCGACGGCCGGCTCGTCGTGATCGAGATGAACCCGCGCGTCTCCCGGTCCAGCGCGCTGGCGTCCAAGGCCACCGGCTTCCCGATCGCGAAGATCGCCGCCAAGGTGGCGATCGGCTACACCCTCGACGAGATCCCCAACGACATCACCGCCAACGACGGCCGGCAGACACCGGCGGCGTTCGAGCCCACGTTGGACTACGTGGTGGTCAAGGTGCCGCGGTTCGCGTTCGAGAAGTTCCCGCTCGCCGACCCGACGCTGACCACGCACATGAAGTCGGTGGGCGAGGCGATGGCGATCGGCCGCAACTTCACCGAGGCCCTGCAGAAGGCGCTGCGCTCCCTGGAGAGCCCGTCGGGCAAGGGGTCGGCGCCGTTCGACTGGAGCCACGAGTGGGTCGACCTCGACAAGGACGCGCTGCTGCGCGCGGTCTCGACCCCCCACGACGGCCGGCTCAAGAAGGTGATGGACGCTCTGCGTGCCGGCGCCACGCCACAGGAGGTCTTCGACGCCACCGCCATCGACCCCTGGTTCCTGGACCAGCTGGCGTTGATCAACGAGGTCGCCGGCGAGCTGCTCGATGCCGACGAGCTCACCCCACACCTGCTGCGGAAGGCGAAACGGCACGGCTTCTCCGACGTGCAGATCGGCCGTCTGCGCGGCATGCCGGCGGACGTCGTGCGGGGGGTGCGGCACGCGCTCGGGATCCGGCCGGTCTACAAGACGGTGGACACGTGCGCGGCGGAGTTCGCCGCGCGGACGCCGTACCACTACTCCTCCTACGACGAGGAGACCGAGGTGCAGCCGCGCGACAAGCCGGCCGTGATCATCCTCGGCTCCGGGCCCAACCGCATCGGTCAGGGCATCGAGTTCGACTACTCCTGCGTGCACGCGTGCCTGGCGCTCGGCTCCAAGCACGGAGGGGCCGGCTACGAGACCGTGATGGTCAACTGCAACCCCGAGACGGTGTCCACCGACTACGACACCAGCGACCGGCTCTACTTCGAGCCGCTGACGCTCGAGGACGTGCTCGAGGTGGTGCACGCGGAGACGCTCGCCGGCCCCGTTGCAGGGGTGATCTGCCAGCTCGGTGGGCAGACGCCGCTCGGGCTGGCCCAGGGCCTGCAGGACGCCGGCGTGCCGATCGTGGGCACGCCGCCCGCCGCGATCCACCTCGCGGAGGAGCGCGGCGCCTTCGGCCGGGTGCTGGACCGCGCCGGGCTGCCGTCGCCGAAGCACGGCCTGGCCACGTCGTACGACGAGGCGAAGGCGATCGCCGCGGAGATCGGCTACCCGGTGCTGGTGCGGCCGTCGTACGTGCTGGGCGGGCGCGGCATGGAGATCGTCTACGACGACGTCGCGCTGGAGGGATACATCGAGCGCGCCACCGAGATCAGCCCGGAGCACCCGGTGCTCGTCGACCGGTTCGTCGACGACGCGGTCGAGATCGACGTGGACGCGCTGTACGACGGCACCGACCTGTTCCTCGGCGGCGTCATGGAGCACATCGAGGAGGCCGGCATCCACTCCGGTGACTCCGCGTGCGCGCTGCCGCCGATCACCCTGGGGGCGCGGGAGGTCCAGCGGATCCGGGAGGCCACCGAGGCGATCGCGCGCGGCGTGGGCGTGCGCGGTCTGCTCAACGTGCAGTACGCGCTGGGTGCGGACGTGCTCTACGTCATCGAGGCGAACCCGCGTGCGAGCCGGACCGTCCCGTTCGTGTCCAAGGCGACCGCGACCCCGCTGGCGAGGGCGGCGGCCCGGGTGATGCTCGGGGAGACGATCGCCGACCTGCGTGCGGCCGGGGTGCTGCCCACCGGCCGGGACGGCGGGGACCTGCCCGCGGACGCGCCGATCGCGGTCAAGGAGGCGGTGATGCCGTTCAACCGGTTCCGCACACCCGACGGCCGAAACGTGGACACCGTGCTCGGCCCGGAGATGAAGTCGACCGGTGAGGTGATGGGCTTCGACGCCGACTTCGGCACCGCCTTCGCCAAGGCGCAGACCGCGGCGTTCGGGTCGCTGCCCACGAGCGGCACGGTCTTCGTGAGCATGGCCAACCGGGACAAGCGGTCCATGATCTTCCCGGTGAAGGTGCTCGCGGACCGGGGCTTCCACGTCCTCGCCACCCAGGGCACGGCGGAGGTGCTGCGCCGCAACGGCGTCGCGGCGACCGTGGTCCGCAAGCACTTCGAGGGCCCGGGACCGGACGGTGAGCCGACCACGGTGCAGATGATCCTGGCCGGTGAGATCGACCTGGTGGTCAACACCCCGCACGGGTCCGGCGGCGGCGCGACCGCACGCGTGGACGGCTACGAGATCCGCACCGCGGCGATCATGGCCAACATCCCGTGCATCACCACGGTGCAGGGCCTGGGGGCGGCGGTGCAGGGCATCGAGGCGATGCGCACCGGTGACATCGGGGTGCGGTCGCTGCAGGACTGGGCGCGCAGGTGAGGTCGCCGTACTCCCTGCTGTTCGACACGGTGCTCACCCGAATCGACCCGGAGACCGCGCACCGCTGGGGGTTCGCGGCCGTGCGCGGCGCCGCCCCCCTGATTCGTCTGCGCCCGCGGCGCGGGGCGACCCACCTGGATCGCAGACGAATCGAGGGGGTGGCCGCGCTCGGCCTCGAGCTCCCCGGTCCGCTGGGCCTGGCCGCGGGGTTCGACAAGAACGCCGTCGGCATCGACGCACTGGCGGCGTTGGGCTTCTCGTTCGTCGAGGTCGGCACCGTCACCGCGGAGCCGCAGCCGGGGAACCCCCGACCGCGGCTGTTCCGGCTCCCCGCGGACCGGGCGGTCGTCAACCGGATGGGCTTCAACAACGACGGCGCGGAGGTCGTCGCGCGACGCCTGGCCGCTCGGCTCCGGCGACCACACAGGGACGTCGTCGTCGGCGTCAACATCGGCAAGACCAAGGCGGTCCCCGAGGCCGAGGCGGTCGCCGACTACGTCAGGAGCACCCGCCTGCTCGCGCCGTACGCCGACTACCTCGTCGTGAACGTCAGCTCCCCGAACACCCCCGGGCTGCGCGACCTGCAGGCCGTCGACCAGCTGGGGCCGCTGCTCGACGCCGTACGCCGGACCGCGGACTCGGTCAGGCCGGCGGGGCGGCTGCCAGTGCTGGTGAAGATCGCCCCGGACCTCTCCGACGAGGACGTCCTGGCCGTCGCGGACCTCGCCGTCGCCCTGGGGCTGGACGGGATCGTCGCCACCAACACCACCATCCGGCGCGACGCCCTGCGCTCGGAGCCCGGGCTGGTCGAGGCCGCCGGAGCCGGGGGACTGTCCGGGGCTCCGCTCAAGGCCCGCTCGCTGGAGGTGCTCACGCTGCTGCGCGAGCGGGTCGGCGCAGAGCTCACCCTGGTCGCCGTCGGGGGCATCGAGACCGTGGAGGACGCCCGGGCTCGACTGGAGGCGGGTGCCACCCTGCTGCAGGCCTACACGGCGTTCGTCTACGAGGGCCCGCTGTGGCCGGCCCGGGTGCAGCGGGAGCTGGCTCGCTCGGCGGGAGCGGTCCGGTGAGCTTCGGGGTCCGGCTGACCGCGGCGGTCGGTACCCGCGGGCCGCTGTGCGTCGGGCTCGACCCGCACGCGGCCCTGCTCGGCGCGTGGGGGCTGCCCGACGACGTCTCCGGGTTGGAGCGGTTCTCGATGGCCGCCGTGGACGCGCTCGCCGGTGTCGCCGCGGTGGTGAAACCGCAGTCGGCGTTCTTCGAACGGCACGGGTCCCGGGGCGTCGCGGTCCTCGAGCGGGTGGTCGAGGGATGCCGGGCGCACGGGGCGCTCGTGCTGCTCGACGTGAAGCGGGGTGACATCGGCTCGACCGTGCAGGCCTACGCCGACGCCTACCTGCGCCCCGGCTCGCCGCTCGCCGGGGATGCGGTGACGGCCAGCCCCTTCCTCGGCGTCGGCTCCCTCGACCCGCTGGTCGACACTGCGTTGGCCAACGACGCCGGCGTGTTCCTGCTCGCGCTCACCTCGAACCCGGAGGGGCCACAGGTCCAGCACGCGCGGACGACCACGGGCCGGACCGTGGCGGCCGAGGTGCTGGCCGCGGTGCGGGCCCGCAACGCCGGGGGCGCCGGCGCCGTGGGCGCGGTGGTCGGCGCGACCATCTCGCTCCCCGACGACGTCAGCGAGGCGGACCTCGAGGTCGGTGGGCCGCTGCTGGTGCCGGGCATCGGTGCCCAGGGCGGCACGGTGGACGACGTACGCCGGATCTTCGGCGCGGCCAGCGCCTCGGTGCTGCCGAGCAGCTCGAGGGAGGTCCTCGCGGCCGGGCCGGACCCGGCAGCCCTCCGGGACGCCGCCAGGAGACTGGCGGACAGCTTCGCCGGCCTCCGCTGACCCCGGTCCGCCGCGCGACACGTCTGGTCGCGTGTAGAACAGTCCGCATGCCCGAGACCACGCCCGAGCCGTCCGAGCAGCCGAACCCCCTGCTGCAGCCCAGCACCCTGCCCTTCGCGTACCCGCCCTTCGACCGGATCCGGCTCGAGCACTTCCGGCCGGCGTTCGACGTGGGGGTCGCGGAGCAGTGCGCCGAGGTCGCGGCGATCACGGCCAGCGACGAGGAGCCCACCTTCACCAACACCGTGGAGGCCCTCGAGCGCTCCGGGAGGACCCTCGCGCGAGTGCTCGCGGTGCACGACAACCTGTGCTCGTCGCTGGCCACCGAGGAGAGGCGGGCCCTGGAGACCGAGCTGGCGCCGCTGGTGGCGGAGCACCTGGACGCGATCCGGCTGGACTCCCAGCTGTTCGCCGGCCTCGACGCGGTGCACGCAGCCCGCGCGGACGGGCTGACGCTCGAGCAGGAACGGCTCGTGGAGCGCTACCACCAGGACTTCGTGCGCGCCGGCGCGGCGCTCCCGGCGCCCGAGCGCGAGCGGCTGCGCCGGCTCAACACCCGGTTGACCACCTTGACCACCGAGTACGGCAACCGGGTGCTCGCCGAGGCCAACGAGCTGGCTGTGCAGGTCACGGACCGCGGTGCCCTCGCCGGCCTCGCGGACACCGTGGTGGAGTCAGCCGCCGCGGCTGCCGCGGGCGCCGGCCTGGACGGCTACCTGATCCCCCTCGTGCTCCCGACCATCCAGCCCGCCCTCGCCTCGCTGCACGACCGGGACCTACGCCGCCGGCTGCACGAGGCGGCGACGACCAGGGGCACCTGCGGCGGCCCGAACGACACCCGCGAGCTGGTCGGCGAGATCGCGCGGCTTCGGTCTGAGCGAGCAGCGCTGCTCGGCTTCGCCCACCACGCCGCCTACGTCGTCGACGAGCAGACGGCCGGCAGCACCGAGGCGGTGCTCGGCATGCTGCACGAGATGGTGCCCGCGGCCATGGCGAACCTCGAGCGCGAGCAGGCCCGCCTCGAGGAGCTGCTGCACCAGGACGGGGTCCAGGGACCGCTGCAGCCCTGGGACTGGGCGTACTACGCGCGACGCGACCTGAGCGCGACGTACGACGTGGACACCGACGCCCTCAAGCCCTACTTCGAGCTGCAGCGGGTGCTGCACGACGGCATCTTCTTCGCTGCCTCCCAGCTCTACGGCGTCACGTTCCGCGAGCGCGACGACCTGCCGGTGTACGCCGAGGACGTCCGGGTCTTCGAGGTGCTGGACGGCGACGGTCCGGACAGCCGGAGCCTGGGACTGTTCGTGTGCGACTGGTACGCCCGCCCGACCAAGCGCGGTGGCGCCTGGATGTCGTCGTTCGTACGGCAGTCCCACCTGCTCGGCACCAGACCCGTCGTGGTGGTCTGCCTCAACGTGCCGAAGCCCCCGCGGGGGCAGCCGGCGCTGATGACCGTGGACGAGGTGCGCACCGGGTTCCACGAGTTCGGGCATGCCCTGCACGGGTTGTTCTCCGACGTCACCTACCCGAGACTGCAGGGCACCGCTGTCCCGCGCGACTTCGTCGAGTTCCCCTCGCAGGTCAACGAGATGTGGGCCTGGTGGCCCGAGGTGCTGGCCCGCTACGCCGTCCACCACGCGACCGGCGAGCCGCTCGCCCAGGACGTCGTCGACCGGCTGGTCGCGGCCCAGGCGCACGGCCAGGGGTTCGACACCGTCTCCATGCTCGGCGCCGCCCTGCTGGACCAGGAGTGGCACCTGCGGACCTCCGAGCAGCCCGCCGTCGCGGCGGAGGACGTCGAGGATGCCGAGGCCGGGGCGCTCGCCCGGCACGGTGTCCTCACCACGCTGGTTCCGCCGCGCTACCGCAGCGGCTACTTCGCGCACGTCTTCAGCGGCGGGTACGACGCGGCGTACTACTCCTACCTGTGGAGCGAGGTGCTGGACGCGGACCTGGTCGACTGGTTCACCGACCAGGGCGGGCTGTCCCGCCGGGCCGGCGACGTGTTCCGCCGCGAGCTGCTGTCGGTGGGAGGCACCGTGGACCCGGTGGCGGCGTTCACGGCGGTGCGGGGGCGCGGCCCCCGCACCGGGCCGCTGCTGCGGCGGCGAGGGCTGCACGGCTGATCACCGGTGGGCCGCGTTGCCGTCCCGGCGGGGCCTTGACTAGATTTCGACTGTCCCGCTCGACCGCCCACGCACAGGACGAGGTCTGCACAGTGGCCCTGCCGCGACTGACACCCGAAGAGCGACAGGCGAACCTGGTGAAGGCGGCCGCCTCACGGCGTGAGCGGGCCGAGATCAAGAACCGGCTCAAGCACTCGGGCGCCTCGATCGTCGACGTCCTCAAGCAGGGGCAGGACAACGACGTGGTGGGCAAGATGCGGGTCGTCGACCTGCTGCAGTCCATGCCCGGCCTCGGAAAGGTCCGGGCCAGGCAGATGATGGAGCGGCTGGGCATCTCCGAGAGCCGGCGGGTGCGCGGACTGGGAGCGAACCAGATCGCCGCGTTGGAGCGCGAGTTCGGGTCGCGTGCCTAGGGCGGGCTCGCCCCGGTGACCGGGTCTGCGTGGTGAGCCGGCCGGCCAGCCGGCTGACCGTGCTGGCCGGCCCGACCGCGGCCGGCAAGGGAACGGTCGCTGCCTTCGTGCGCGAGCACCATCCCGAGGTGTGGATCTCGGTGTCGGCCACCACCCGGCACCCGCGGCCCGGGGAGGTGCACGGCCGGCACTACTGGTTCGTCACCGACGCCGAGTTCGACCGGATGGTCGCCGAGGGCGAGCTGCTGGAGTGGGCCGTGGTGCACCGTAGCGCGCGGTACGGCACCCCCAGTCGCCCGGTGACGGAGGCGCTGGCGGCTGGACGGCCCGCGTTGCTGGAGATCGACCTGCAGGGCGCCCGCCAGGTGCGCGCGAGCATGCCCGACGCGCTGTTCGTCTTCCTCAAGCCGCCGTCGTGGGAGGAGCTGGTGCGCAGGCTGGTGGGCCGCGGCACCGAGTCCCCCGAGGAGCGGGCGCGGCGCCTCGACACGGCCCGGTCCGAGCTGGCCGCCGAGAGCGAGTTCGACGCCACCGTGGTGAACAGCGAAGTTCCGCGGGCAGCCGAGGAGTTGGTAGCCTTGATGCAGGGCGCCTGACACCACCGCCACATCACCGCCGTCACACCGTGCCGGACGACCGGTCGGCGCCTTTCCTGTCGACCTGATCTGTGAGGCTCCACCTGTGTCTTCGCCCACGTCCCGCACCCAGCCCGTCGCCGAGGGCATCACCAACCCGCCCATCGACGAGCTGCTGACGAAGACCGACTCCAAGTACAAGCTGGTCCTCTACAGCGCCAAGCGCGCCCGCCAGATCAACGCCTACTACTCCCAGCTCGGCGAGGGCCTGCTGGAGTACGTCGGACCGCTGGTCGACACCCACGTGCAGGAGAAGCCGCTGTCGATCGCGCTGCGCGAGATCAACGACGACCTCCTCACCTGCGAGGACATCGACCCCGAGGCGAGCACCACCACCACCGAAGGCTGAGCCGCAGGCCGGTGGGCAGCATGGACAGCGAACGCCCGCCGGTGACGCCCCGACCGCGGGTGGTCCTGGGGGTGGCCGGGGGGATCGCCGCCTACAAGGCCTGCGAGCTGCTGCGCCGGCTGACCGAGTCGGGTCACGACGTGACCGTCGTACCCACCGCCGCGGCGCTGGAGTTCGTCGGTGCCCCGACCTGGGCGGCCCTGTCCGGCAAGCCGGTGGCCACCGACGTCTGGCACGACGTCCACGAGGTGCCGCACGTGCGGCTCGGGCGCGGCGCCGACCTGGTCGTGGTGGCACCCGCGACCGCGGACCTGCTGGCCAAGGCGGCGCACGGCCTGGCCGACGACCTCCTGACCAACACCCTGCTGACCGCGCGCTGCCCGGTCGTCCTGGCCCCGGCGATGCACACCGAGATGTGGGAGCACCCCGCGACCCGGGACAACGTCGCCACCCTGCGGCGGCGCGGCGTCCTGGTGCTCGAGCCAGCCGAGGGCCGGCTGACCGGTGCCGACACCGGGAAGGGCCGGCTGCCCGAGCCGGCGGAGCTCTTCGAGGTGGCGCGGGACGTCCTCGCCCGGTCCGGGCGGCCCGGCCGGCTGGACCTCGCAGGCAGGCTCGTCGTTGTGTCGGCGGGCGGGACCCGCGAGTACCTCGACCCGGTGCGGTACCTCGGCAACCGGTCCTCGGGGTTGCAGGGCTACGCGCTCGCCCGCACCGCCGCCGCGCGTGGCGCGCAGGTGACCCTGGTGGCCGCGAACGTGACGCTGCCGGACCCCGCCGGGGCGAAGGTGGTGCGCGTGGAGACCACCGGCGAGCTGCGCGACGCCGTTCTGGCGGCTGCACCCGGTGCGGACGTCGTGGTGATGGCCGCCGCCCCGGCCGACTACCGGCCGCGCGAGGTCAGCGCCACCAAGCTCAAGCGGGCCCTGGACGGGTCCACCACGGTGCTGGAGCTCGAGCAGAACCCGGACATCCTCGCCGAGCTCGCGCACGACCGGCCGCGTCCCGGGTCGGTGGTGGTCGGCTTCGCGGCAGAGACCGGCGACGCGGACCACTCCGTGCTGGACCTGGCGCGCGCCAAGCTGGCCCGCAAGGGTTGCGACCTTCTGGTGCTCAACGACGTGAGCGGCGGCAAGGTCTTCGGCAGCCCGGACAACGAGGCCGTCGTGCTGGACGCGGCCGGCGGCGTGATGCCGGTGCCGCGCGGTTCCAAGGCCGCGCTCGCCCACGCGGTGTGGGACCGGGTGGCGGCGCTGCTCGGCGCGCCCCGCTGAGACCGGCGCGGCGACGCCTGCCGCACGGGTTATCTTGTCGGCGGACAACTTCCAAGAAACCAAGGGGTACGACGACGTGGCTGGACGCCTTTTCACCTCCGAGTCCGTGACCGAAGGGCACCCGGACAAGATCGCGGACCAGATCAGCGACACCGTCCTGGACGCGCTGCTCGCCGACGACCCGGGCAGCCGGGTCGCCGTGGAGACGCTGCTCACCACGGGCCTGGTGGTGGTGGCCGGGGAGGTCACCACCCGCACCTACGCCCCCATCCCGCAGCTGGTCCGCGACCGTATCCTGAGCATCGGCTACGACTCCTCGGTCAAGGGCTTCGACGGCAACTCCTGCGGGGTGCAGATCGCGATCGGCGCGCAGTCCCCGGACATCGCTCAGGGCGTCGACGACGCCTACGAGGAGCGCCACGACCACTCCGACGACGAGCTCGACCGGCAGGGCGCCGGCGACCAGGGCCTGATGTTCGGCTACGCCTGCGACGACACGCCGACACTGATGCCGCTGCCCATCACCATCGCGCACCGGCTCGCGGCTCAGCTGTCCGCCGTCCGCAAGGACGGAACGATGTCCTACCTGCGCCCGGACGGCAAGACCCAGGTCACCATCGAGTACGACGACGACAACCGGCCGGTCCGCGTGGACACCGTCGTGCTGTCCACCCAGCACGCCAAGGACATCAGCCTCGAGACGATGCTGACCCCCGACGTCCAGCAGCACGTGGTGGACCCGGTGCTGGCCGACTTCGACATCCCCTCGGACGGCTACCGGCTGCTGGTGAACCCCACCGGCCGCTTCGAGGTCGGCGGTCCCATGGGCGACGCCGGCCTGACCGGTCGCAAGATCATCATCGACACCTACGGCGGGATGGCCC
This sequence comes from Nocardioidaceae bacterium, assembly GCA_035634095.1. GTDB lineage: Bacteria > Actinomycetota > Actinomycetes > Propionibacteriales > Nocardioidaceae > Nocardioides_B. The sequence goes on from DASQDP010000200.1 coordinate 15,760, forward strand.
GGCACGGGGGCGGTGCGTTCTCCGGCAAGGACCCGTCGAAGGTGGACCGCTCCGCGGCGTACGCCATGCGCTGGGTGGCCAAGAACGTGGTCGCCGCCGGCCTCGCGCACCGCTGCGAGGTGCAGGTCGCCTACGCCATCGGCAAGGCGCACCCGGTCGGGTTCTACGTCGACTGCTTCGGCACCGAGACGATCCCGGTCGCGACCATCCAGAAGGCCGTCCAGGAGGTGTTCGACCTCCGCCCCGCCGCGATCATCCGCGACCTCGACCTGCTACGGCCGATCTACGCCCAGACCGCCGCCTACGGCCACTTCGGCCGGGAGCTGCCCGACTTCACGTGGGAGCGCACCGACCGGGTGGACGCCCTCAAGGCGGCCGCCGGCGTCTGACCCGGCGGCTCCCGGCTGCCGGATTCCCTGGGGGCCCAGGGAATCTGGCGCACCCCCGGCGTTGCAACGGCAGGGGTGTGCCAGAAGTGGCAGGGCGGGGGGCCCTCGTGCGAGCGGTACGACGTCGCCCGTCGGGCCCCCGACCTGCGGCTGTCCACAGGGGTACGCCGGACGAGCGCCTCGGTGGGTGGCGGCTGGGACACTGAGGCCCGTGACGGAGCAGAAGCCCGACCGGGACGGCCAGGTGGCGTTGATGCCTCACCTGGCGCGGACCGGCGCCCGCAAGGCGCGCCAGCGCGCGGCGGCCGCACCCGCCCCGGCCGCCGTCGCTGCGGAGCGGCCTGTCGCCCGGGTGCTGGTCGACATCCCGCTGGCTCACCTCGACCGGCCCTTCGACTACCTGGTGCCGGCCGCGCTGCACGACAGCGTGGTCCCGGGCTCCCGGGTGCGAGTCCGGTTCGCCGGCCAGGACGTCGCCGCGTTCGTCCTGGACCGGGTCGACGCCAGTGACCACGACGGCCGCCTGGCGCCGCTGCGTCGAGCGCCCAGCGCCGAGCCGGTGCTGTCCCCGCAGGTGGCCCGGTTGACCGAGCTGGTCGCCGCCCGCTACGCAGGCACCCGCTCCGACGTGCTGCGCCTCGCGGTGCCCGCCCGGCA
>DASQDP010000201.1:0-3695 GCA_035634095.1 Nocardioidaceae bacterium
GCCTCGGCCAGGTTCCCCTGGGCCAGGTGGACCCGGACCACCGTCCGGTGAGCGCTCTCCCGCAGCGGTTCAGCGCGGACCGCTGCGTACGCGGCCTCCAGGGCCTCGCAGTGGCGGCCGAGGAAGGCCAGTCTGGCTGCCACCGCCTCCAGCGCCTGCATGCGGAGCTGGCGCAGGCGCTCCCGTTCGAGGAGGACCCAGTCGTCGTACCAACCGGGGAGGAGCTCGCCGAGGAGCGCTGCGTCCGGAACCGCGACGTCGTCGGCACCTCCGGGCGGAGCGATCGCCTGCTGCGCCCAGTCGTTGAACTCCCGGACGTCGACACGGACGCCGGCCGCCAGCCGGAGCGCGCTCCCCGACACCTCGATCAGGCCCGGCGCTGCCTTGTTGAGCCGCCACAACGCCGACCGCAGGCTCCCGTGCGCGTGGTCGTCGGGGACGTCGGGCCACAGTTGGCCGGCCGTCGCCGTCCGGGTCGGCCTGTGGGACAGACACAGGTGCGCGACCAGCCGCTGCACCCCACGTGGCAGGTCGTCGGCGGTGGACCGCCGTTGGCGGCCGGGGACCTCGAGGCTGAAGCCGTCGAGCAGCGTGACGCGGGCGGGTGACGGACGGTCCACGTGGCTGGTCCTTCCACTCGAGTCGAGCGACCCGATCCGTGTGGACCCGTCATCCAGCTCCGGATCGCGCCGCTCGGACGACCGGCAGCACTGGGCTCGGCCCGCGACCCGACTGCTCGAGGGCGGGCTCGCCTGTGCGAGATCCTCTCGACCGAGCCGCCGATGGTGGGGGCCGGGACCGTACGCAGTTGTGCGTACTCGCGGCAGGCGACGGCGGGCTCCACCGACTCCAGGGGACGTGGCCGCCATGCCCGGGACGGCCTCCACGACCCGGCGCCGGCGGATTACGCTCAGCAGTGTGTCGCGCACCACGAGGCGTCATGCAGCGTGGCTGGAACTCGTCGGCGACATCCTGCAGGGGCAGCCCGACGCACGGGAGTTCCCACACACGCGAGTGGCGGACCTGCTCCTCGACTCCTTCGCCGCGGCCTGCTGCTCGCGGAACGTCGTGGACCGCGCGTGGGTGGACCACGTCGTCGGTGGCTGGCCCGACGGCTACCTCCCGACGGCGCCGCCGTCCGGTCCACTCCCCGACGCCACCACGCAGCCGCTCATCCGCTGGTACTCCGTCACGGGCAGCTGCGCACCGCAGATCCTGGGCCGGGTGCCCAGCGCGGTGGCCGGTCCGAGGATGTGCGCGGAGTGGTCGGCGTTCGCCCGTCCCTTCGGGATCACCCACCAGCTCGCCCTGCCTCTCCGGGTGGGCCAGGGGATCGAGGCATACGTGGTCAGTCGTCCCGACGACGACTACGACGACGCCGATGCCCAGCTGGCCACCCTGGTCGTCCCGGCACTGGCTGCGCTCGTCCGCCAGCACCGGGTGCTCCACGACGTGTCGGAGGAGCAGGTCGACCGCGTCCGGGACCGCCGCCTGACCGAACGCGAGTTCGCCGTCCTCACGCTCCTCGGGGCAGGACTCACCGCCCAGGCGATCGCCCGCCGCCTGGACACCTCCCCCCGGACGGTGCACAAGCACCTGGAGCACCTGTATCGCAAGCTCGGCGTGCGGGACCGGCTGATGGCGGTCCAACGGGCCCGTGACGCCGGCCTCCTGGCCACGTCTCCCGAGCCTGGCGGACGACGCGGGGCGGCCGAGCCCGCCCCGCTGATCCCCTCCCCCCGCCGCGGGGACCGCACGCTCCTGCGCCGGCGCCGATGAGTGGTCCCACCCGCCGGTCTGCTGGGCGAGACCCGAGCGAGCGTCCGTCCTCCGCCGGGGCGGGCCGTGCGCTCGACGACGGCTCCGCCCGGTGAGCGACCGCCTGGCCCTGCACGCTGTTCCCCGAGGGCCCCGGCACGTAGCCTCGCCGCATGGCAGGACGACTGATCGGCTGCGGACACGTCGGCGTGTGACTCTCGAGCCGGCGGGTCCGTGGGCAGGCCCTCGAGAGCGCCCCGCCGATCGATCAGGGCCCTCCGGGGCTCGGAGGACCACATGCCCCCCGGTCAGAGCACGACGAACACCGTCCGGCTCCACCTCACCGTCACCGACGTCCTCGGCGTCCAGCGCGTCCTCACCATGCTGACCGGTCGCCGGTACGCGCTCACCCGCTTCGCGGCCGACGGCGCCGGCGACGGTCACTGGCGGGTCACGCTCGACGTCCTCGCGGACGCGGACCAGGTCGAGCTCCTGGGCGCCCGCCTGGACCGCAGCCCCAGCGTGCTCACCCTCGCCCTCGAGTCGGGCGCCGCACTGGCCGCCACCGGCTGACACCGCCGGGCACTCACGTCCGGTCGGTGGTCGCCGTCCCGCCCGGGTCACCGTGCGTCGACGGTGGGCGTCCGCCGTCGACGGTGGTCCTGCGGATCTCGGCAGCGGCGGCGAGCTCCCCGCCCGCCGCCCGCACCGCACGCGCTGCCTGGGCCACCAGCTCGGCGTTGCTCGTGCTGCAGCCGAGGGGTGCGTCCTCCAGACCCACGCGCAGGTGGCCGCCGCGCGCCACCGCGGCGTCCCGGAGCTGGTCCAGCTCGACCCCCAGTCCCGCGATCATCCAGGGTGATCCGGGGTCGGCGGCGTCGAGGAGTCGCAGGTAGGTGTCCAGCGCCCACCCGGTGGGCGGGAGGCCGAAGGTGAACGCGGTCGAGAACATGAACCGGTAGACCGGCCGCGGTGCGCCGGGTACCGCGGCGCGCAGGGCCGCCCCGGCGCGGAGGAAGCCGGGCTCGTAGACGGCGTAGCTGGGCACCAGGCCGAACTCGCCACACACCGCCAACCCGGCCCGCACGTCCGAGGCCGAGTTGGCGTAGAGGAACCCGTCCTCGCCCTCCGCCAGCTCGGTGTACGTCGCCAGGGTGACGGCGCCGGGGTCGACGACGCTCCACTCGATCAGGCCGGCCCGGGCCAGCCGCTCGACGACCTCGTAGCGCGCCCGGGCCTCCTCCGGCCCCGAGGAGGGGTGCGCGCCCATCGGCACGGTGGGGTAGCAGACGACGTCGCGCCGACTGCGGATCGCCTCGAAGACCGGTGCGTAGAGGTCGTAGGCCTCCCGGGGACGCCCGGTGCCCTCGTCGTAGGCGTGGACGTGCACGATCGCCGCGCCGGCGTCCGCACAGGCCACGGCCTCCTCGACGAGCTGCGCCCGTGTCACCGGCATCCGCGGCTGCCGCTGTCGCGTCCACGGACCGTTGAGCGCGACCTCCAGCCACACCCCGTCGGTCATGGCACCTCCACCCTGCACGACAGCCCGGCGCCCCCAGTCTCCGCGAGCCGGCGGGGGTCCACAGCTCGACCCCGGGTGGGCCGACGCCGCGACCCCCCGACGCGGACCCGGCCGGTCCCCGTACGGACACGACCGAGCGGACGGACACGACCGAGCGGTCAGTCCTGCCGGGTGCCGTTCCGCGTGACCCGGATCGTCTGCGGGCTGCGCGTCCTCCGGGTGGGCACGATCTCACCGAGCTCGACCAGCCGCTCGACCGCGGCGTCCTTGTCCACCTGCGTGCGCAGGCCGCCACCGGACCACTCGCAGTACAGGTCCTCCGCCGGCCCGGACCGGCCCCTCAACCGCTCGCGCGCGAACTCCTTGTGGCGCTTGGCCTCGTTCTCGGCCGCCCGCCAGGCGTCGTAGTCGTGGA
>DASQDP010000202.1:0-3119 GCA_035634095.1 Nocardioidaceae bacterium
GGTGGTGTTTTCCTGTCCGACGGTGACGGTTCCCATGCGGATCTCCTCCAGGTGCATGGTCGATCGGCGGCTGGCGGGCGCCAGCCGTCAGGGCGGCGGCTGCGTCAGGGGTGTGCGGGGGTGCGGGCGGCGGCTACGGACGCCACGGCCTCCTCGATCAGCTCGACGACACGGGCGGCCTCGGGGATGGCGACCGTGTGCGAGCCCCCGGCCAGCTCGACGGTGCGGTGCGACCCGGCACGTTCGGCCATGAACCTGTGCACGGCCGCAGGGATGTTGCGGTCCTCCGCGCCGAACAGGAACCACGACGGCACCGTCCGCCAGGCCGCGTCGGCTGAGGGCTCCTCAAGAGCGGACTGGGTGATCGGCCGTTGGGCCGCGGCCATGACCGCAGCGTCGGCGGCTGACGAGTCCGCCGCGAACTGTGCGTGGTAGCGGTCCTGGCGGATGTAGAGGTCGGTGTCGCCGTCCGGCAGCGGCACCGCCTGCAACGTCTCGGCCAGCGTGCTGCCCGGGAAGCGGGCCGACAGGGTGGCGGCGCTGTCGCCTACGTCCGGAGCGAACGCCCCGACGAAGACCATCGCCCGCACGCGCTCGCTGCTGACGTTGCTGGTCACCATGCCGCCGTAGGAATGGGCGACCAGGACGACGTCGCCGTCGAGGCTGTCGACCACGCTGGAGAGGTACGCGGCGTCGGTGCGCACCCCGCGCAGCGGGTTCGCGACCGCGACAACGGGGTGGCCGCGGCTGAGCAGCCGACTGATGACCCCACTCCAGCTTGCCGACTCGGCGAACGCGCCGTGCACCAGCACGACGGTGGGCTGTGCGGTGGAGGAAGGAACGGTCACTGTGCGCCTCCGTGCGACGTCGATCGCGGACGGCGGTCCCCGGCGGGCCACCGGTTGGGCCACGACATGCGGCGGTCCGCTGTGGCCGTCGCGACTTCCTGTCGGGCAGCACCGAATCTGCTTGTGCCCTGCGGCCCGGTCAACGACGGGATCGGGATGCTGCGATCGGCGTAGCCGATGGAATCTCGGGAAGAGGATCAGTCGGACAGCGAGGAAAACCCTGGCGCCGGCGACATCGTGAGGGCGTGCTCGACGACGCTCGCCACCGCCGGGGTCCGCACCCGCGAACGCCGCCAGCGGATCGTGAACGGCACGTCGAGGCGAGGCGTGACCGGGCGGATGACCGTGTCGACGTGACCCGCCGTGAGCGAGCCGATGAGCAGGACCCAGTCGACCTCGGGCTGCTCCATCCAGCGGGCCGCATTCAGGTCCGGGGAGTCGAGCTGCACCGTAGGAGGCGTGATGCCGGCCACCTGCAACGCCTGCTGCTGCGCCAACGACCACGCGGGGAACAAGGTGTCGGTGGTCGCTCCGCGCACCTGGTCCGCCAATGCCGACAACGGGATCGCCGACTCGCCTGCCAGCGGGTGGCTCGGTCGCAGTCCGACGAGCAGCGGCTGGGCGCAGAACACCCTGGTCGACATGCCCCGGACGTCGTCCAAGCGGCCGCAGGTGATGCCGACGTCCACGGTCCCGTCCGACACGGCCTGCTCGAGCAGCGGCAACCACAACCGGGCCACGACGAGGTCCACATTCGGCGCCACCTCAGCGAGGGTCGACCGCAGGTGCGGCACGAGGACCGGAGCTGCCGGTGGCGTGACGCCCACCCGGACGGTGCCGCTCTGACCGGTACTGATGCGCTTCACGACCGTGACCGCCTCGGCGGCGTCGTCGAGCAGTGCGCGCGCCCGCAGCAGGAACTCCGACCCCGCCTCCGTCAGGTGGACCGGGCGGGTCGCTCTCATCAACAGCGGTGTGCCCAGCTCACGCTCGAGCAGCTGCACCAGCTCGCTCAGCGTGGGCTGACCGATGTTGAGCTGCTCCGCCGCACGACCGAAGTGCAGCTGCGTGGCCACCGCCACGAAGGCCTGCAGCTGACGGAGCTCCACAGCCGCGGACCCTACGGAGATGCTTACCCAGCGACCAGACCTGCTCGCCTGCCATCTTGTTGTTCACCACCAGGTGCGCGGCGGCCGGCACGAGTGCGCGACCGTGGTGGCAGCGACGTACCCAGCGGTGGACTCCTCCGGCTGTCAAAGTCTCGCCGCATGCGTGCTGTGCAGATCACCCGCTTCGGCGGTCCCGAGGTCCTCGACGTCGTCGACATCGCCGAGCCGGAGGCCGGTCCCGGCCAGAAGCGCTACGACGTCTCGACCGCCGGCGTGAACTACACCGACACCCACCACGCCCTGTCGGACAACTGACCTCAGCTGCCGGGTTGGCCAGGCCGCACGCGGCGCGGCCGGCCCTGGTCCGCGCACTCGAAGGCGTCCTCGCCACCCCCCGGAGATGTCAGGTACCCCTCAGCTTCGGCAGCCCGGCGATCAGGTTCCCCTCGCGTGCGAGCAGCGTTCCTAAGGTGACTGCCATCCAAGCGAGTGGGCGGCTCGACTCGCAGCACCGTCGATCGATGAGGAGACGCCGTGAGAGTGCTCGTGCTCGGTGCCGGCGGCAAGACCGGAGGTGCCGTGGTCCAGCAGGCGCAGGCCGCCGGACACCAGGTCACCGCCTTCGTCCACCACGCCGGTGACTACGACGGCCCGGCCGGAGTGGACGTCGCGGAAGGAGACGCGACCGACGCGGACGCCGTGGCCGCCGCCGTGGCCGGACAGGACGCCGTGATCGACACGATCGGCGGCAAGACGCCGTACAAGTCGAACACCACGCTGGAAGCCGATGTGGCCAGAGCTGTCATCGCCGCCATGACCCGTTCCGGCGTCCGCCGAGTGCTGGTCACCTCCAGTGTCGGCGTCGGCGACAGCCTGGCCAACGGCACTCTGGGCTTGCGGGTCCTGCTCAAGACCTTCCTGCGCGGCTCGACCGCGGACAAGGCGGCCATGGAGGGAGCCGTCACGGCCAGCGGGCTGGACTGGACCATCGCGCGCCCCGCGATCCTGACCGACAAGCCGGCCACCGGCACCGTCCGGACCTTCGACCCCGCGACCGGGGAGAAGGCGCGCAGGATCTCTCGCGTCGACCTGGCCGCGTGGCTGGTCGCCCAACTGGACGACAGCGACAACGTGCGCCGAGCAGTCACCGTGGCGACCAGCT
>DASQDP010000203.1:0-11604 GCA_035634095.1 Nocardioidaceae bacterium
GATCCCTGCCTACAAGCCGCTCTCGGTCTCCGGCTACCACATCCGGGAGGCCGGCTCCACGGCCGCTCAAGAGCTCGCCTTCACGCTCGCCGACGGCTTCGGGTACGTCGAGCTCGGCCTGTCGCGCGGTCTCGACGTCGACGCGTTCGCACCCGGGCTGTCGTTCTTCTTCGACAGCCACCTCGACTTCTTCGAGGAGATAGCCAAGTTCCGGGCGGCGCGCCGGATCTGGGCGACCTGGCTGCGCGACGTCTACGGGGCCACCACCGACAAGGCGCAGCGGCTGCGCTTCCACACCCAGACGGCCGGGGTCTCGCTCACCGCGCAGCAGCCCTACAACAACGTCGTGCGCACCGGCATCCAGGCCCTCGCCGCGGTGCTGGGCGGCACCAACAGCCTGCACACCAACGCCCTCGACGAGACCCTCGCGCTGCCCTCGGAGCAGGCCGCCGAGATCGCGCTGCGCACCCAGCAGGTGATCCTGGAGGAGACCGGCGTCGCCAACGTCGCGGACCCGCTCGGCGGCAGCTGGTACGTCGAGGCGCTGACCGATCGCATGGAGGCGGAGACCCTGGCCGTCTTCGACCGGATCCTGGCGCTGGGCGGCTCGACCCTGTCCTCCGGGGACCTCACCGCGATCGCGACCGCCGTACGCTCCGGCGCGACGCCGATGACCGACGGCGTGCTGCGCGGCATCGAGGACGGCTGGTTCACCTCCGAGATCGCGGATGCTGCCTTCGCCTACCAGACCGCCCTGGAGCAGGGGGAGAAGCGGATCGTCGGGGTCAACTGCCACCAGGAGTCGGTGACGCACGAGCTGGAGATCCTGCGGGTCCCACACCAGGTCGAGGTGCAGCAGGTCGCCGACCTGGCCGCCCGCCGCCGGGCACGGGACCAGGGAGCGGTCGACGCGGCCCTGTCCGGGCTGGCGGCGGCCACACGAACCGACGCCTCCCTGGTGCCGCCGCTGCTCGCCGCCTGCCGTGTCGAGGCGACCCTGGGGGAGATCTGCGACGTGCTGCGCGCCGAGTGGGGCGAGTACCGCGAGCCCGCCCGGTTCTGACCCGTCCGCCGACGCGACCCCTGGTTCGCCCGGCCGCGCGGATCGGCGAGGATAGGTCCATGAGCCAGCAGCCGTTCACGCGACCCGGTGCCGTCGACCTGTCCGCGCTGAAGCGCCCGCCCGCTCCCACGCCCGCCTCGCCGCGAGGAGGGGCGCCGGCCGGGACGCCGGGGGCAGGGTCCGGCGCCTACTCGGTCGTGCTCGACGAGCAGAACATCTCGGCCCAGCTCGAGGCGTCCCTCGACGCGCCGGTGCTGCTGGTCGTCTACTCACCCCGACAGGCGCCCGCCAGTGCCCAGCTGGCCGCCGACCTCGACGCGCTAGCCGACGAGTTCGAGGGCCGGTTCCTGCTCGGCAAGGTCGACGTGGACACCTCACCGCAGCTCGCGCAGGCGCTGCAGGTGCCGTCGGTGCCCCTGGTCGCGCTCGTGGTGCAGGGGCGGATGATGCCGCTGCTGCAGGACGCGCCGCCGCTCGATGAGCTGCGCTCGCTGCTGCTGCAGGTCCTGCAGCAGATGGCGACCCAGGGCGTGACCGGCCGGCACCAGCCCCGCTCCGTCGGTGCCGGCCCCGTCGAGGAGGACGAGGAGCACGTCGACCCCCGCTACGCCCCGGCGCAGGACGCCCTCGCGGCCGGCGACCTCGCGGGTGCGGTCGCGGAGTACCAGAAGCTCGTGGACGCCAACCCCGCCGACGCCGAAGCGGCCGGGGGCCTGGCGATGGCCCGGCTGCTCGAGCGCACGCAGGACGTCGACTCCGCCGCCGCCCGTGCGGCAGCCGCCGAGCGCCGCGACGACGTGGACGCGCAGACGCTGGTGGCGGACCTCGACATGCTGGGCGGCCACGTCGAGGACGCCTTCACGCGGCTGGTCGACCTCGTCCGTCGTACCGCCGGGACGGAGCGGGACCGGGCGCGCACCCATCTTCTCGGCCTGTTCGCCGCCGTCGGCAACGACGACCCGCGGGTGCTTCGGGGCCGGCAGCAGCTGGCTTCCGCCCTGTTCTGAACCTCGACCGCCTCCCGATGTCGCTGCCGACAGAAAGCTGTCCTGCGTCGAAGGGGTTCACCCGGCGGTTGAGCGGGCAGGTGACGGGTCCCACAGGCGGAAGGATTCGACATGGCAGGCAACAGAGGCGTCGCGTACATGGGTCCCGGCAAGGTCGAGGTCCACGAGATCGACTACCCCAAGCTGGAGCTGCGGGACGGTCCGGGCGTCAACCCGGCCAACGTCGGGCGCAAGTGCAACCACGGGGTGATCCTCAAGGTGGTCACCACCAACATCTGCGGCAGCGACCAGCACATGGTGCGCGGCCGGACCACGGCGCCGGAGAACCTCGTCCTGGGGCACGAGATCCTGGGCGAGGTCGTCGAGGCCGGCTCCGACGTGGAGTTCATCACGGTGGGTGACCTGTGCTCGGTGCCCTTCAACATCGCCTGCGGCCGCTGTCGCATGTGCAAGGAGGGCAAGACCGGCATCTGTCTCAACGTCAACCCGGCTCGACCCGGCGCCGCGTACGGGTACGTCGACATGGGCGGCTGGGTCGGTGGCCAGGCGGAGTACGTCATGGTGCCGTACGCGGACTGGAACCTGCTGCGCTTCCCCGACCGCGACCAGGCGATGGAGAAGATCAAGGACCTCACGATGCTGTCCGACATCTTCCCGACCGGGTTCCACGGTGCGGTGACCGCCGGGGTGAAGCCGGGGTCCACCGTCTACATCGCCGGGGCCGGCCCGGTGGGCCTCGCCGCCGCGGTCGGAGCGCAGCTGCTGGGGGCCGCGGTGGTCATCGTCGGCGACATGGTGGCGGACCGGCTGGCGCAGGCGAAGAGCTTCGGCTGCGAGGTCGTCGACCTCACCAGGGGTGAGCCCCAGGACCAGATCGAGCAGCTGCTCGGGGAGCCCTTCGTCGACGCGGCCGTGGACGCCGTGGGCTTCGAGGCCAGGGGTCACGGAGAGGGCGCCGGGGAGGCGCCGGCCACCGTGCTCAACTCGCTGATGGAGCTGACCTTCGCCGGCGGCGCGATCGGCATCCCGGGTCTGTACGTCACCGGCGACCCCGGCGGCATCGACGAGGCGGCCCAGAAGGGCGCGCTCTCGCTGAGCCTCGGCACCGGCTGGGCGAAGTCGCTGTCCTTCACGACCGGTCAGTGCCCGGTGATGAGGTACAACTACGGCCTGATGAAGGCGATCCTGCACGACAAGGTGCAGATCGCGAAGGCCGTGAACGCGACCGTCATCTCTCTCGACGAGGCACCGCAGGGGTACGCCGACTTCGACTCCGGGGTGGCGAAGAAGTTCGTGATCGACCCGCACGGCATGGTCTCCTGACCTGCGGAGGCGTTCTTCACGTGCCGGCGGTCCGGACGAGCTGCCGTCGCGCCCCCGACGCCTGACCCGACGTCCTGCCGCACCGGGCGCGACGGGAGACTGTCACCGTGGACGACGAGGAGGGCGGGGGCTCGGAGGAGCGCCGCGGCCGGCTGACGGCTGTTGCCTACCGGATCCTGGGCTCGGCGTCCGAGGCCGACGACGCCGTGCGGGAGGCGCGGTCCCGGCTCCGAAGCCCAGGCGCCGACGACGTCCCGGAACCTGACGCGTGGCTGACCAGCGTGGTCCACACCTGCCTCCGGATGCTGCGCTCCCACGCGGCGAGCGGCATGGCAGGGCCAGCCCCAGGAGCACGCCCCGGCGGCGGGGAGGCCGCCCACCCCGGGCAGGAGGCGATGCTGTCCGAGTCGCTGGCTGAGGCGCTGTTCGTGGTCCTGCAGACGCTGGCCCCGGCCGAGCGCGTGGCGTTCGTCCTGCACGACCTCTTCGCCACGCCGTACGACGAGATCGCCACCATGCTAGGGCGCAGCCCCACCGCGACGCGCCAGCTCGCCGGCCGCGCTCGGCGCAGGGTGCTGGCACCCGATCGAAGCCTGGACGCCGACCGCACCGTGCACGGCCGCGTCGTCGAGGCGTTCTTGACCGCGTCGCGCGACGGCGACGTCGAGGAGATGGCCTGGTTGCTGCACCCTGACGCGGTGCTGCGCGCGGACCGGACCGCGGCCGCCGGAGCCGATTCCGTGGTGGTCGGCGCGGATGCCGTCGCCGACGCCTTGGTGGGGCGGGCCGGGACATCGCAGCCGGCACTGCTCGACGGATTCACGGCTGCTGCGGCGACGAAGGAGGGGATGAGTGTCGTCCTCGCCTTCACGGTGCTCGACGGCCGGGTCGCCGAGGTCGAGCTGATCGCCGATCCTGCCGTGCTGGCGACGCTGGACCTGGAGCTGGGCTCAGGGACGCCCTGACTCCGTGTACGACGGACCACCGGGCCCCGCCAGCGAGGCCAGCGCCGACTCGATCCGGCGGGCGGTGAAGTCGGCAGCACGCTCCCGCACCTGCTCGGGTGTGCAGAAGGCCACCGAGCGGATCTCCCGCGCCTGCAGGACCGCGTCGTCGAGCAGGGAGGGGTCGTGTTCCCCCCCGTCGAAGACCAGGCAGATCGCGTCGTCCCAGCCGCTCCACGGCGGCAGCCAGTCGGTCAGCACCAGGGGGCCTGGCGGGATGACCAGCCCGAGCTCCTCCTCGACCTCACGCGCCGCCGCCTCCTGCGGGGACTCGTTCACCTCGACGACACCGCCCGGCAGGTCCCAGTCGTCCTTGTACGTGAGCCGGCACAGCAGCACCCGGCGCTCGTGGTCTCGGACCAGCACCTGGGCGATCGCCCGCTTGCGCGGCAGCGAGGAGTTGAGCAGCGACCGGAAGCCGCGCGGGTCACCCGCCGGCGGGTCGGTGGACAGCCGAGCCAGCACCACCCGATCCTCTCGCTCCCCGCCGGGGCGCGACGCGGGCTGGAGGGTCGGCGAGGCACCGTCCACCGCAGCATGCCCGCGCAGCACGCCCTCGCGGCGCAGCCCGGCGCGGGTCGCTGCCGTCACCGCCCCCACGTCCCGGGCGTCGACCAGCGCCTCGATCCGGTGCAGGCCGAGCCCGAAGCCGTGCTCGACGACGAGGCCCAGCGCCCGGGGGGCGAGCCCCTGCGCCACCGCCGCCGACGTCAGCGACCAGTCCAACCGCCCACGCGCGCCGGCGTCCTCGGTGAGAGTGACCGTGCCCAGCACCTGCTCGCCGATCGCGACGTCGAACACGTGCTCGCCCCGCGACGCCGTGCGCGGGCTCAGCGCGACCACGCCGTCGCCGAGCGCCGGCGACCCGGTCACGGGGTCGGTCGGAGCCAGATGGTCGCGAGGGGCGGGACGGTCACCGACGCGGACGCGGGCAGGCCGTGCCGCGGTCCGTCGTCGGCGTGCACCGCGCCCAGGTTGCCCACCCCGGAGCCGTTGTAGACCTCGGCGTCGGTGTTGAGCACCTCGGTCCAGGACCCGGACTGCGGCAGCCCCAGCCGGTAGTCGTGGTGCGGCACGGCGGAGAAGTTCGCCACGCACACCAGCGGACCGTCCGCCTCGTTCTTCGGCTTGCGGAGGAAGCTGAAGACGTTGTTGGTCGAGTCGTTGGCGTCCACCCACTCGAACCCGGCGCCCTCGGTGTCCAGCGACCACAGCGCCGAGGTCTCGCGGTAGACCCGGTTCAGGTCACGCACCAGCGAGTGCACTCCCCGATGGTCGGCGTTGTCGAGCAGCCACCAGTCCAGCTCACGGCTCTCCGCCCACTCCGACTCCTGCCCGAACTCCGAGCCCATGAAGATGAGCTGCTTGCCCGGATGCGCCCACATGTAGGCCAGGAACGTGCGCAGGTTGGCCAGCTGCTGCCACCGGTCCCCCGGCATCTTGCGGAGCATCGACCCCTTGCCGTGCACCACCTCGTCGTGGCTGATCGGCAGGACGTAGTTCTCGGAGTAGGCGTAGACCAGCGAGAACGTCATCTGCCCGTGGTGGTACTGCCGGTGGATCGGGTCGTTCTGCACGTAGCCGAGGCTGTCGTGCATCCACCCCATGTTCCACTTGAAGCCGAAGCCCAGCCCGCCCAGGTGCGTCGGCCTGGTGACCCCCGGCCAGGAGGTGGACTCCTCGGCAATCATGATGGCGCCGGGTGCCCGGCGGTACGCGGTCGCGTTCATCTCCTGCAGGAACGCGACCGCCTCCAGGTTCTCGCGTCCGCCGTAGACGTTGGGGCTCCACTGCCCGTCCTCGCGCGAGTAGTCGAGGTAGAGCATCGAGGCGACCGCGTCGACCCGCAGGCCGTCGACGTGGAACTCCTCCAGCCAGTACAGCGCGTTCGACACCAGGAAGTTGCGCACCTCCTTGCGCCCGAAGTTGAACACGTACGTGCCCCAGTCCGGGTGCTCCCCTCGCGAGGGGTTCGGGTCCTCGTAGAGGGGCGTGCCGTCGAACCGCGCCAGCGCGAACTCGTCCTTGGGGAAGTGCGCCGGCACCCAGTCCACGAAGACGCCGATGTCCGCCTGGTGCAGACGGTCGATCAGGTGGCGCAGGCCGTCGGGGTCCCCGAACCGCGCAGTGGGGGCGAAGTACGACGTGACCTGGTAGCCCCACGACCCGCCGAACGGGTGCTCCATGACGGGGAGAAACTCGACGTGCGTGAAGCCGGCGTCCTGCAGGTAGGGCACCAGCTCGTCGGCGAGATCGGCGTAGGACCGACCGCGCCGCCAGGACCCGAGGTGCATCTCGTAGACCGACATCGGCTTCTCGTGTGCGCCGCCCTGCTGGCGCGACTCCATCCACGCCTCGTCGCCCCAGCCGTACGTCGACTGGAAGACGACCGAGGACTGGGCCGGCGGGACCTCGGTGGCGAACGCCATCGGGTCGGCCTTCTCGCGCCACTGGTCGTCCGCGCCGAGCACCACGAGCTTGTAGTGCGCTCCGGAGCCGACCCCGGGCACGAACAGCTCCCAGACGCCGGAAACGCCGAGCGCGCGCATCGGGTGCTCGCGGCCGTCCCAGCTGTTGAAGTCGCCCTTGACCCGCATGCCCTTGGCGTTCGGCGCCCAGACCGCGAACGACGTGCCCGTCACCGGACCGCCGACCCCCTCGTAGGTGTGCACGTGGGCACCGAGCACGTCCCACAGCCGCTCGTGGCGGCCCTCGTTGATCAGGTGCAGGTCGACGTCCCCGAGCGTGGGCAGGTAGCGGTAGGCGTCGTCGGTCAGGACCGGTGCGCCTCCGCCGTAGGTCACCTCCAGGCGGTAGTCAGGGACGGCGGGTACATCGAGAACGCCGGCCCAGACGCCCTCGTGCTCGTGCTGGAGGGGCGTGCGGGTGCCGTCCGAGACCACCACCACCGACTCCGCCAGCGGGCGGAACGCGCGGACCGTCACCGCGCCGTCGTGCACATGTGCGCCGAGCACGCTGTGCGGGTCCCCGTGCCGGCCGGCGACCACCAGGTCCAGGATCGACCTGTCGAGGGGGAGGACCGTGCGGGCCTTGCTCATGCGTTCGCCTCCGAGGTGGGGGTGCCTGCTGTGACGTGGGAGATGCGGGCGATGGCGCCGAGCGGGATCGGCAGCCAGGAGGGACGGTTCCGCGCCTCGTAGACGGCCTCGTAGACCGCCTTGTCGGCGACGTAGGCCTGCAGCACGAGGTCCTGGCGCGCGGACAGCCCGCCGCCCGACGTCCGGCCGCTGTTGTCGGTGTAGCCGCGGATGAACGCCGCGGAGTTGCGCTCGGCCCACTCCGCGGCCCGGAACGCGATCTGGCGGTTGGCCTGCTCGTCGGCGTGGAAGTCGTCGATCACCGCGTGCGCGGCGTAGTCGAACGAGCGCAGCATCCCCGCCACGTCCCGCCACACCAGGTCCGGGCGCACCCGCTCGGCCAGCGGCTTGGCCGGCTCGCCCTCGAAGTCCACGATCTTCCAGCCCTTGACGGTGCGCAGCGTCTGGCCGAGGTGGAAGTCGCCGTGGACACGCTGGGCCGTGGCGGCCAGCCCGGACTCGCCGAGGTCGGCGACGGCGCTGAAGATGCCGCGGAGCCTCTCGGCGTGCTCCTCGAGCTCGGGTACGACGGCCAGCGCGGCGTCGAGTCGCGACGCCATCGCCGCGGACAGCGCGCGGAGGTCGTCGGGGCCCCACGTCTCGGTGGGGAACTCGGCGGCCAGCACGTCATGGACCTGCGCGGTGGCCAGCCCCAGCCGCGCCGCCTCGCCGGCGAAGTCGCCGCCCACCTCGTCCGCGTGCAGGTCCGCCTCGGCGAAGAGGTCGCGGACGCTGGCGAGTGCCAGGTCCCAGCCGTCGCTGGCGGTGCGCAGGAACTGCTGCAGCATCGCGAGCTGGAACGGCTCGGTGGCCTCGCTCTCGTGGTCGCCGCCGATGTCGCCGCCGGTGTCGTCGCCGGCGAGCTCCAGCCAGCCGTAGAGCGCCGCCACGTGGTCGCTGCCCTGCTCGGTCAACGCCCGGTGGATCACCACGTCAGGGTTCCGCCCGGAGGTGACCTTGCGGAAGAGCTTCATCAAGGCGTCCTCGCCGAAGGCGACCGAGGAGTTGCTCTGCTCGCCGGAGAACAGCGTGGAGTGGGTGCTCAGGTCGAGGTCGTGGCCCGGCAGCCGGTGGAACCTCAGGCCTCCGGCGGCGACCCCGTCGGGCGCGCCCGCTCCGTCGGCACCGGCGCTCGCGAACCCCTGCAGCCACAGCGCGGTGGCCTCCCGGTCGTGCATGGCGTCGTAGGCATGCACCGGCCCCAGGTCCGCGTCGTCCCACTCGCCCACCAGCGCGTGCTCGAGCCGGTCCTGGGCGTCCGGGTAGTAGGCCAGCGGCACCTGGTAGGTCTCCAGGGTCCCGTCCTCGTAGCGCAGGACCACCAGCTCGATGCCGACCTTCGGCGGGGGCCCGTCCGCCGGCGACAGCGTCCCGGCATGCCTCACCTCGACGACCTCGAAGGTCCGGCCCTTCCCGCCGAACCAGCGGGCGGCTCCGACGTACTCCTGCAGCGCCACGACGGCCGGGTCCGGCCTCGACTCGCTCACCCGCGCCTCACCTCGTCGTCTGCCGAAGGCGGCGCCGGCAGCCGGAACCAGTAGAAGCCGTAGGCGCCCAGGGTGAGCAGGTAGGGCAGCTCGCCGATGACCGGGAACCGCACCCCTCCGAGCAGCTCGATGGGCGCGACGCCCTCGAAGCGACGCAGGTCGAGCTCCACCGGCTGCGGGAACCGGGACAGGTTGTTCACGCAGAGCACCGTGTCCACCACCGACGCACCGGTCTCCGGGTCCTCCGAGACGTGCTCGCGCACGTAGCTGAGCACGCTGGGGTTCGAGCCGCCGAGGTCGGTGAAGTCGCCGAGCCCGAAGGCCGGGTGCTTCTTGCGCGTGTGGATCATCCGTCGCGTCCAGTGCAGCAGCGACGACGCGTTCTCCATCTCCGTCTCGACGTTGACCCGTTGGTAGCCGAAGACCGGGTCCTGGACCGGGGGGAGTGCGAGTCGTCCCGGGTTGGCGTTGGAGAACCCGCCGTTGCGGTCCGGTGTCCACTGCATCGGCGTGCGCACGCCGTCGCGGTCCCCGAGCCAGATGTTGTCGCCCATGCCGATCTCGTCGCCGTAGTAGAGCACCGGCGACCCGGGCAGCGACAGCAGCAGGGCGGTGAACAGCTCGATGGTGTTCACGTCGTTGTCCAGCAGCGGCGCGAGCCGGCGCCGGATCCCGATGTTGGCCTTCATGCGGGGGTCCTTGGCGTACTCCCCCCACATGTAGTCGCGGTCCTCGTCGGTGACCATCTCCAGGGTCAGCTCGTCGTGGTTGCGCAGGAAGATCCCCCACTGGCAGTTCGCGGGGATCGGCGGGGTCTGCTCGAGGATCTCCGAGATGGGGTAGCGCGACTCGCGACGCACGGCCATGAAGATGCGCGGCATCACCGGGAAGTGGAAGCACATGTGGCACTCGTCGCCCGGGGTGTGGAACTCCCCGGTGTCGGCGTCGCGCTTGCCCCCGAAGTAGTCGACGACGTCGGCGGGCCACTGGTTGGCCTCTGCGAGCAGGACCCGGCCCGGGTACTCCTCGTCGATGAACGACCGCACCTTGCGGAGGTACTCATGGGTCTCGGGGAGGTTCTCGCCGTTGGTGCCCGGACGCTCGTAGAGGTAGGGGACCGCGTCCAGCCGGAACCCGTCCAGACCCATGTCCAGCCAGAACCGCATCGCGTCCGTCATCGCGTCGTGCACGGCGGGGTTGTCGAAGTTGAGGTCGGGCTGGTGGGAGAAGAAGCGGTGCCAGAAGTACTGCTGGCGCACCGGGTCCCAGGTCCAGTTCGACGGCTCGGTGTCGACGAAGATGACCCGCGCCTCCTCGTAGAGGTCGTCGGTGTCCGACCACACGTAGAAGTCGCCGTAGGGGCCCTCGGGGTCCTCGCGGCTGGCCTGGAACCAGGGGTGCTGGTCCGAGGTGTGGTTCATGACGAAGTCGATGATCACCCGGATGCCTCGCGCGTGTGCCTCGTCGAGAAAGGTGTGGAAGTCCTCGACCGAGCCGACACCCTCCTGGATGTTGGTGTAGTCGGCGACGTCGTAGCCGCCGTCACGCAGGGGAGAGGTCATGAAGGGAGGCACCCACAGGCAGTCGACGCCGAGCCAGGCCAGGTAGTCGAGCTTCTCGATGAGGCCACGGAAGTCGCCCACCCCGTCGCCGTTGTTGTCCTTGAAGGACCGCACCAGCACCTCGTAGAAGACCGCTCGCTTGAACCAGTCCGGGGAGCTCTCGCTCAGCCCTCCGTCGGCCGAGGGGACACTCTGCTGCGTCACTGCTGGGGCCTCCGGACGGTGAGGACGTGGGCTGGCTCGACGAAGGGGTCGAGGCGGACGTAGTTGTGCTCGCCCCACATCCAGGTGTCACCGGTGAGCTCGTCGAGGACCGGGAAGCGCTCGGTCCACTCCATGCCCAGCGCCGGCATGTCCAGGTGGACCGTGGTCTCCCTCGTGCCGTGCGGGTCGAGGTTGACGACCACGATGACCAGGTCGGTCCCCTCCTGCTTGGAGTAGCACAGGATCGAGTCGTCGTCGGTGGCGTGCACGAGCAGGTTGCGCAGCCGCTGCAGTGCCGGGTGCCGGCGGCGGATGTCGTTGAGCGCGGTGAGGTACGGCGCCAGCGTGCGTCCCTCGGCCTCGGCGGCGTCCCAGTCACGGATCTTGATCTGGAACTTCTCCGTGTCGAGGTACTCCTCGCTGCCCGGCCGCAGCGCCACGTGCTCGAACAGCTCGTAGCCGGCGTAGACGCCCCAGGTCGGTGAGCCGGTCGAGGCGAGGACCGCCCTGATCTTGAACGCCGCCGGGCCGCCGTACTGCAGGAACTCGTGCAGGATGTCGGGGGTGTTGACGAAGAAGTTCGGCCGCATCACCGGCGAGGTCTCCCGCGAGACCTCGGTGAGGTAGGTCGCGAGCTCCTCCTTGGCGTTGCGCCAGGTGAAGTACGTGTACGACTGGTGGAAGCCGACGGTGCCCAGCGCCCGCATCATCGCCGGCTTGGTGAACGCCTCGGCCAGGAAGAGGACGTCCGGGTCGGTTGCGCGCACCTCGGCCAGCAGCCACTGCCAGAACTCCACCGGCTTGGTGTGCGGGTTGTCCACGCGGAAGACCCGCACACCGTGCGACATCCACAGCC
>DASQDP010000204.1:0-49257 GCA_035634095.1 Nocardioidaceae bacterium
CCAGGCCGCGTGCCTCTGGTCGGCGGCCGGGTCACCCCACTCCAGACCGAGCCGGCCGAACCAGTCGTCGGCGACGATCGGGACGCTGGTGTAGATGTGGCCGGCGTAGACGAGCAGCAGCACCCCCAGCACAGTGAGCAGCCGCGCGTCGGTCGTCGCGCCGCGCTGCCGCCAGGGGACGTCGACAGCGAGCAGCGGTCCCAGGAACAGCATGCCGGCGGCCAGGGCGGCGAGCGGCAGGGCGGTGTGCAGCACCGGTGTGCGCAGCGAGACCTCGAGCAGCGGCGTCAGCACCACGCCCGCCAAAAGCAGCACGAGCAGGACGAGGCCGTTGACCGGGTCCAGGAAGCGGGCCACCCGGGCCGGACCGGGGCGCGACCCCCAGGCGAGCTGGACGGGGGTGCCGAGGGTGAGGAGAGCCGGCACCACCAGGCCCATGGTGAGCAGTCGGACCAGGTCGGCGCTGAACAGGGCGCCGGAGTAGCTGCCCAGTCCGCCGCACATGCACCAGGCCGCCACCACGATGCCGGTGACGAACGACGCGGTACGACCGGCCGGCCAGGCGCCACCCGATCGCACCAGGTGGCGGACCGCCAGAAGGTAGCCGGCCAGTGCGGCAGCAGCCATGCTGAGCACGAGCGCGTCGGGGCGCACCTCGGTCAGCAGGTTCCACGGGCCCACCGGGTCGATAGTGCGGTCCACGGTCGGGAAGGTGGTCGCGTGTTGCGGAACGGCTCGGGAGAGCGCGTCGATCGGGGGTGAGGTGCGGGCCAGCACCACGGCGAGAGCGGCCGCCGACCCCATCACGACGGCCTCCACCGTGGCGAACCGAGTGAACGCGAGGCGTCGACCGGCCACCAGCTGAGGCAGGCTCCGGCTCCGATGCGCGGCGCCCAGTGCCCCGAGCAGCACCAGCGCGGCGGTCTTGGCGAGCACCAGGACGCCGTACGACGAGGTCCAGGCGTTCCACTCCAGACCCAGTCGAAGCCACGCGCCGGCCGCACCGGAGACCGCAACTGCCACGAAGCAGCACAGGGCGACCGTGCTGAACCGCGGGAGGGCGTGCCGCAGCACCGCCACGTCCTTGCGCAGGTGGATCACCAGCACCAGGAGGCCGCCGACCCACACGGACGCAGCGATGACGTGCACAACGAGGCTCTGGGCCGCGAGGTAGTGGTTCGAGCTCGTCTTCGCGTGGCCGCTCATCAGCATGGGCACCAGGGCGAGGGAGACGGCCACGAGGAGCACCCGGGCCGCGCCGGCACCCCGCAGGCGGACCGAGCACCGGTGGACGACGAGTCCCACCACGACCACCACCAGCAGAGCCAGGTTCTGCGGCACCTCCCAGAGCAGGGGGTACAGCGCGGGGCTGGTGAGGACGTCTCCGGCTCCTGTGCCCACGAGCTGGGCGGTCGTGGCGACCGCGAGCACCGCGGCGGCGGCGGACCACGCCAGCGCCCAGCCGCCCGCCAGTCGCAGCAGCTGGTGGCGGGTCGCCTCCAGGACGCCCGCGCCCGCGGGCAGCAGCCAGCCGGCCGCCAGCAGGCATCCCATCGTGGCGAAGGTGGCGACGTCGAGCCACGTCCGACCGACCGGCAGGAGTGCTTCGACGAGGGGGCCCGCCTCGCGCAGGCCCGAGTCCGAGGGCGTCGCTGCCGCGTTGAGCCGACCCGCCACCAGAAGTCCGCCGACAGCCAGCAGGGCCAGCACGACCAGGCCGGCGGCCGGGACTGACCCTCGGACGCGGCCGGTCGGCACCCGCACGGCGCTCACGAGCGCACCTCGCCCTGCTCCGGCCGGCGTCGCGCGCCCGCCGCCAGAAGGAGTGCCAGGCCGCCCGCGCCCAGGACGCCGACGACGAGCCCGGAGCGCGACGTGCCGGGGTCGGCTGTGACGAACGTGTCTGTCCTCGGCGACGTCTCCGTGCGGGCGCCGCCGGAGCCGTCGAGGGAGCGGGCGGCGGCCGCGCCCTTCTCGGAGACCCGGAACTCGTAGTCCCCGGTGATCGGGTGCCCGTCCGCCGCCACGGCCCGGTAGCTCACGGTGTAGGTGCCGGCACGGGCCAGCGGACGCAGCAGCACCCGGGCCTGCTGGCCCAGCGTGCCGGTCGACTCGGCGAGGTCGTTGCCCCGAGGGTCGCGCACCACGACCTGGCTCCCCTCGGCCACCAGCGGGGTCACGAAGGTCAGGGTCAGGTCCCGCATCTCGCCGTTGACCGTGACGCCGGGCCCCGGCGTGGCGCCGACGAGCTCGGTGTGCGCCGACGCCGGCACGGCACCGAGCCCGAGGAGGACGGCCGCCAGGATCGGCAGGAGCGACAGCAGCACGGTGACCCTGCGGTTGGTCCTCACTGGACTACCTCCCGAGGGGGTGCGGGACGGGCCGCCGACCCACTCCGGATTCCGTCGGGTCACCGCCGTGCTCGCTCGACCCCTTGGGGTCCACGATGAGTTCTGCAGGGCGATGGCCAACGCAGCGCCCCCGGCGACACCGGTCCCGACTGAGCGGCGGCGGAGAGCCATGTCGTCTCCCCTTTCCTTCGGACCGGATGGTCTGCGTGCGTGCCTACTGGGTTCAGCCTGCTCGAGGGTCCTTGGAAGAACCTGGAGGTCGGGACGGGGATGCCGGACCAGAGCTGGACGGCGGGTCGGTCGAGAAGACCGGCTCGCCGCCGTGCGTACGACGGACCGCGTCGACGACGTCGAGCGACGAGACGTGCTTGACGAGGTACCCGTGGGCACCGGCCGCCACCGCGTTCGCCACGAACGGCTCGCCCTCGTAGCAGCTCAGCACCAGCACCCGGGTGCCCGGCGCCAGGCGCGCGATCTCCCGGGTGGCCGCCAGTCCGTCCAGGACCGGCATGCCGAGATCCATCAGTACGACGTCGGGCTGCTGCTGGGCCACGAGGTCGACCGCGCTCCGGCCGTCGGACGCGGTCCCGACCACGACCAGGTCGGGCTCCGCGGCCAGGAGCAGGGAGAGGCCGGCGCGGATGAGCTCGTGGTCGTCGGCGATGACGACGCGGACCGGAACGGCAGTCCTGGTCGTGGAGGGAGCAGCGGTAACGGTCATGGCGTGATCCTGTCCCTCGAAACCTGGAAGAACCTTGCGCCGGCAGGAGGGTGCGGCCGCTGCCTCCAGGGCATCCGCACGATGCGCCGGGACACCGTGAGAACGCCGCAACGGCGCGTCGGCGGAGGCCGACGCGCCGTTGCGGGAGGAGCTGGGGCTACGCCGCTCCGACGAGGGCCGCGATCTCGCCCAGGCTGCTGTGCCCGCGAGGCAGGTCCACGCCCGGGATCGACTCCAGAGCGTTGCGGAGCAGGCGCAGCAGCACCGTGACCTCGGACGCGGACGCCGGCTCGCCGGTCGCGTCGCCGTCGTCCTGGAGCAGCTCGAGGTAGAGGTCGCGGCTGGCGGCACCGGGCTCGGTGCCGAGCTCGGCGACCAGGATCCGTCGAAAGTCCAGGTAGGCGCGCAGCGCCTCGTTGCGGGCGCCGGTGGCGGCCAGTGCGCGGATGAGCTGCTGCCACGACGTCTCGGAGACCTGGTCGCAGCGGATCGCCCGCCGAGCCATCTCGACGGCTTGCTCCGGCAGGTCGAGCTCGAGGGCGCTCGCGGCGGCGCGGTTGCAGGCCTGGACGTACTCCCCCTGGAACAGGGTCCGCTCGACGACGGCCCAGTCGGCGTACGGCTCGCTCGCGACCAGCTCGCCGGTCACCAGCTGGTTCGCCTGCTGGGTGCGAGCGAGCAGGCTGTCCGGTGCGGTGCGTGCCGTGGGCTGCACCAGCCGACGGAACTGGTCCAGGTCCACGTCGACCAGGGCCGGGTCGAGCACGTAGCCGGCCGACGTCGTGGAGATGGCCGAGGTGCGTCCCCTGGCGACGCCGAGGCGGCGGCGGATCAGGGAGACGTAGCTCTCCAGGGTGCCGATGTAGCTCCGCGGAGGCTCTCCGTTCCAGAGCTGGTCGGCCAGCCGCTCCTTCGACACCGGCGTGCCCAGGGAGAGCGCCAGCATCTCCAGGACCTGGCGAGGTTTGATGCCCCCCAGGTCGGTCACGACCCGACCGTCTCCCAGCACGACCGTCGTCGATCCGAACAGCTGCACGCGCATCTTCCCCATGACCCCGTTGTCCCCTCACTGTGGCCGCCCCACGCGGCCTCTCCCCACCCCTAGGTTCTCCCGGCAGGGCACCCCTGCGGCAGCCCCAGGTGGGGGTGCCGCGGGTGTCCAAGATTGAGTAGTCCGTTCGGGTGGTCAGCACCACCCGAACGGCAGACCGGCGGGACCTTGGACCCGCCGGGGTCACTCGCTGACCAGGGCGTAGGAGGCCGCGGTGCTCCTGACCAGCGGCCGGGTCTCCCAGCCAGGCGGGGTGATGGGCAGGTCGAGGGGGGCCGCAACGCGGACGACGATCCGATCGGTCCCGGACTGCACCGAGTAGCTGAGCCCCGGAAAGCGGCGGGCGGCGCCGGTCTCGACGAGGTAGCCGGTGACGTGGCGGCGCGCGACCGCCGGGTCGATCTCGGCCTGCCGGGCGAGACCTCCCCGGTAGACCTGCTCCCCCCGGACGCCGTCGGCCGCGGCGAGCGCGGCCCCGTCGGCGAGGGAGTCGAGGGCTGAGCGGCGCAGGTAGGCCGCGGACGCGTCCACGACCACCGCCACCAGGAGCAGCGCCACGACGGCGAAGCCCACGATGAGCACCGTTGTCTGGCCCCGTTCCGCCCGGTCTCTCTGCGCGCGCGGGGTCAAGGCCGCGCCTCACGGAACGTGCCGTACGGGACCGAGTGCTCCGCGTTCAACCGGAGGCTCGGGGCACCGTCACCCCCAAGGGCGTCGGGAACCAGCGGAAGCCGCACCGGGTAGACCATCCGCACCAGGACCACCGACCCCGGGGACAGGCACCGGCCGGGGTCCGGCTCGCAGCGCACGTCCAGTGACCCGCGAGCCAGCTCGAGTCCCTGGTCCGCCAGCGCCACGGACGCCGCGGAGCGGGCGTGCTGCTCGGCCGCGGCCTGGGACGGCGCCAGAGTGTAGGCGCGGCCGGCGGCCCGGGTGGCAGCGGACAGCGCGAACGCCGCACGCTGCACCTCGAAGACCGCAAGCACGAGGTACACGAGCGGCACGAGGAGCAGCACCGCCAGCCAGGTCACCTCGACCAGCGCGCTGCCCCGATCGTCCCGGCGAGGACCTTGGGACCCCCCGGCGAGGCGGATGCTCACGGGGGGACCTCCTCGACGGCGTGACCCGCGACGTGCAGCCGCACACCCGGGCCCCACAGGCCGAGTGGCGGCACCTCGGCGGTCACCTCGACCTCGACGCCGGGGGCACCGCGCACCGTGGCCGGATGGGCGCGCACGTCGCGGGCGAACCGCGCCGCCAGCGCGTCGGCGATCTGTCGGCGGGTCCGGTCCGCGCCGGCCTCGACGGGACGGTCGACGGTTGCGGCGTACCTCGCGCCCTCCGATGCGGCCGCGACCAGGGTGTTGCGGACGTGCAGCACCAGGGCGACCTGCAGGATGCCGAGGAACAGCGGGATCAGCACCACCAGGACCAGCACGAAGTCGACGACCGCCGCGCCCCGGTCGCTGCGCCGTCGGGCCGGCACGGCTCAGCCGCGCACCGAGCTCAGCGCGTCCCTCAGCATCTGGCTGAGCTGCGGACCGGCGATCGCCCACAGCGCGGCGACCAGCCCGGCGGTCATCACGGTGATCAGCACCCATCCGGGCACGTCCCCCCGCTCGTCCCTCCGGCGGTCGGTGCCGGCCTTCACGAGCAGCAGCAGGAGCTCGGTCATGGTGTGTCCTCTCCTCGGGGCCTGCCCGGCGTCATCGGTCATGCGGGTCGTCACGGGGTCACCAGGCTCAGGCCCACCACTCCGGGCCAGAAGGCGAACACCACGGTCACCGGCAGCACCAAGAACACGACCGGGACCATCATGGCGATCTCCTTGCGCGCGCCGGACTCGATCAACGCTCGACGGCCGGCCTCGCGCACGTCGGCGGCCTGGGCGTGCAGGACGCCTGCCAGCGGCGTACCCCGCTCGATGGCCACTGCCATCCCCTCGGCGAACCGGGACACCACCGGGAGCCCCGAGCGCCGGGCCATCGCGTCCAGGGCGGCGGTCACCGGAGTGCCGGTGCGGATGTCCGCGAGCACGGCGCCGAGGTCGGCCGACAGCACACCCTGGGACCGGGTCACCACGCGGTCCAGCGCGGACACCGGTCCCTCACCCGCGCCGACCGCCAGCGCGAGGAGCTCGGCCACGGTGGGGAACTCCACGAGGATGCGGCGCTCACGGTCGTTCACCTGGCTGGTCAGCCGGTTCTCGCGGAGCAGCACACCCAGCACGAACGCGACACCGCACAGCACCAGCAGCGGGACCGTGCGGCCCGGCGTGCGCACGGCGACCGCCAGCGACAGACCGGCGGCAGCGCAGAAGCACATCAGCCCCCAGAGCACCTGCTCGACGCGGAACTCCTGCACCGTCATCGAGAGGCTCGCCCGCTCCAGACGACGCCGGATCGAGGCGCTTCCGCCGAGCAGCCGCTCCAGCAGGTCGGCGGAGGACCCCAGCACCGGGCCGAACACTGCGCGGAAGGCCCCGGTCGGCGCAGGTGCCAGCGCGGGTCGCCCGGGCAGCGGCAGGTCCCGCACGTAGGGCAGCACGCGTACGGCGAGCAGGGGACGCCGCAACGTCGTCCAGCGCAGCACCACGCAGACCAGGCCGAGGCCCAGGCCGCCACCGAGCAGGGCACCCCATGCCGTCCAGGTCACGACAGCACTCGGTCCTCGTCGGGCAGCCGGCCGATGCGGACCATCAGGCGGTAGGCGACCAGGCACAGCGCCGCGCCACCCGCCAGCACCACCACACCCGCCGGCGACGCGTAGCGCGCGATGACCTCACGCTGGAAGCACAGCAGCAGCAGCACCAGCCATGGCGCCGCGACCGCCAGCCTGGCCCCGTTGACGGTCCACGCCTGTCGTGACTCCAGCTCGGAGCGGGTGCGGGCGTCCTCGCGCAGGAACCTAGACAGGTTGCGCAGCAGGCTGCCCAGCTCGCCCCCACCGACCTCGCGGGCGATCCGCAGGCCCTCGACGACCCGGTCGCCGACCGGGTCCGCGAGCCGCTCCTTGAGCCGGTCGAGGCTCTCGGCGAACCGGCCGCTGACCTGGTAGTCCACACCGAAGGCGAGGAACGGGGCGCGCAGCGGCTCGGGCCCACGGTGTCCGAGCTGGGTGAGCGCCTCGGGAAGCGACATCCCGGCGCGCACCGCGGAGGCGAGGTTGTCGACCGCCTCGGGCCACACGTCCGCCAGCTCCCGCCGGCGGCGCCGGGCACGGCCCGACACCATGGCCAGCGGAAGGTAGCCGGCCAGCAGCCCGAAGGTCACCGCGACCGTCACGGTCTGCGAGAGCACCTGGATGCACACGAACGCAATCGCCGCAGTGGTGCCGCAGACCGCCCACACCCCACCGACCGTCGTGCCGGGGAGTCCGGCCCGGTCGAGCAGCTCGCGGGTCCGGCCCGTGCGCGCCGGCGCGTCGGCCAGGGGTCGGGGCGCGGCGAGGGAGAGCCAGACGAGCACCAGCCCGACGCCGACGCCCAGGCCCAGGACTGCGCCCACGTCACGACCCCCCGTTCAGCAGGTGCCGCACGTCGATCCCGACCCGGTCGTAGCGCTCCGTGCGCGCCGGCATCCCCTGCGTGCGCACCAGGCGACCCCCCTGCCGGACGAAGATCGGCTCGGTCTCGATGACGTCGTTCTCCACGCGCCCGGGCACCGCGACGACCTCCTCGACGCGGCGTACGCCGTCGGGGCCGATGCCCAGGTGCACCACCAGGTCGACCGAGGAGGCGACGGTGGGCACGACGAACCGGGCAGAGATGTTCTCCCCCGCCAGGAGCGGGAGCGTGCACATCTTCACCAGCGCCTCCCGGGCGCTGTTGGCGTGCAGCGACGCCATCCCCGGCAGGCCTGCGTTCAGCGCCAGCAGCAGGTCCAGGCACTCCTCCGCCCGCACCTCCCCGACGATGATCCGGGAGGGACGCATCCGCAGGCTCTCCCTGACCAGGTCGCGCAGCCGGACCTCCCCCGTCCCCTCCAGGCCGCGCTGCCTGGTCTGCATCGCCACCCAGTCCGGGTGGGCGAAGCGGAGCTCGAAGACCTCCTCGACCGACACCACCCGGTCGCGGCCGGGGATGCTCGCCGCCAGGCAGTTGAGCATCGTGGTCTTCCCGGCCTGCGTCGAACCTGCCACCACCACGTTGAGCCCGGCCTGCACCGACGCGTCCAGGAAGGTCGCCGCCTGCTCGGTGAGGCTGCCGAGCGCGACGAGATCGTGCAGGCGGGACGCTCGAACGACGAACTTGCGGATGTTCACGGCGGAGAACCCGCGCGAGATGCCCTCGAGAACCACGTGCAGCCGGTGACCGGCGGGCAGCATCGCGTCCACGAAGGGCGAGGACAGGTCGACGCGGCGACCACTCGACTTGAGCATCCGCTCCACCAGCTCGTGCACCTGGGCCGCCGTGAGCAGCGTCGGGGTCAGCTCATGTCGTCCGGCGCGAGCGACGAAGACGCGGCTGGGCTCGTTGATCCACACCTCCTCGACGGTCGGGTCGTCGAGGTAGCGCTGCAGGGCCCCGAAGCCGGACACCCGGGCGACGAGCTCGTCGATCACTGCCTCGGAGTCCTCCACCGGGGTCACCACTCCGGTGAGGCTGCGCTGGTCGTGCTCGGCGACCACCCGGGCCGCGAGGCGACGCACCAGGGCGGCGTCGCGCTGCGGGTCGACCGCCTCGGCGCGCACCGCTGCCCGCAGCTCCGCGTCGAGGTTCTCGACGAGGTCGCCGTGCGCTTCGGCGTGGGTGAGGCTCATGGTCCCCTGACGGTCGTCGTGCGTCCGCGCCCAGTCGTCCCAACTGGAGCCGGAAAGTCCGTTTCGGGAGTATCACCTCGCCGGTTTCCGCTTGGGAAGTGCGTTCTCCCGCTCTGTGGACGGTCTGTGCCTGCTGCGCCCTCCTGTGACAGCCGAGGCGCCGATTTTGCTTTCGCAGCGCTTCGGAACCGGAGCTTCGGGGGTTTTGCTCGGGGGTTCCTGGGCACGATGTCTAGGCCGGTAAGCAGCGTGGCAAGCGCATCTCCGCCGTCTCTCGGGAGCGGCGGAGATCGTGTGTGCGGGCCGGTCCCGCCGGCTCCGGGGCGGGCTCAGCCCACCGCCAGCTGGGCACCGAACAGGTCCCCGTGCTCGTCGACCCGCGCCAGCACCTCGTCCAGCTCCAGCTGGCCGAGTCCCTCCTCGGCCCCCTCCTCGACCTCCGCCCAGCTGCGCGGCGCCGCGACGTACGGCCGCTCCCGACCGCGCAGCGAGTACGGCGAGATCGTCGTCTTGGCGCCGGTGTTCTGGCTCCAGTCCAGGAACACCTTGCCCGGACGCAGCGCCTTGGTCATCTTCCACAGCACCAGGTCGGGGTGCTCGCGGGTCAGCTCGCGGGCGATCAGCTGCGCCTCGTCGCGCACGCCGTCGGCGTCGAGCCGGCCGGGCAGCGCGGCGTACAGGTGCAGGCCCTTGCTGCCGGAGGTCACCGGCGCAGCGGCCAGCCCCCGCTCGGCCAGCTTGTCGCGGACCAGCAGAGCCACTCGGCAGCTCTCCTGCAGACCGGCGGGCGGGCCGGGGTCGAGGTCGATCACGAGGCGGTTCGGGTTCCGCGGACGGCCGTCGCGGCCGACCACCCACTGGTGCACGTGCAGCTCCAGCGACGCGAGGTTCGCGAAGTACGTGAGGTCCGCGAGCCCCTCGATCACCGGGAACACGATGGTGTCGCCGCCTCCCCGGGAGCCGGTTGAGGACACCGTCACGGTGCGGATCCACGACGGGGCGCCGTTCGGCGCGTTCTTCTCGAAGAACTGCATGTCCGCCGTGCCGTGCGGCCACCTGATCCGGGTGACCGCGCGGTCCGCGAGGTGCGGCAGCAGCACCGGCGCGATCCGCGCGTAGTAGTTGAGCACCTCGCCCTTCGTGGTCCCGGTCATCGGGTACATCACCTTGGCCAGGTTGCTGATCCGCAGCGTGCGGCCGTCCACCTCGACGAGGACCTCGGCCGGCTGCTCAGCCATCTGCCCCCTCCAGGTCGCCGGCGCGCAGGTCCGCTCTGATCCCCCGGAAGCTCGGCTGCCGCAGCCGCAGGCCTGGAGTCGTGCCCAGCGAGGCGATCTCGACCACCACCTCGGGACCCACCCAGGTGGTGCCCTTCGCGTCCACCCGGGGCACCTCGTCGCAGAACGGCGAGGCGTCCACGCTCAGCGGGGCGAGCAGGCCTGCCAGCCGCTCCGCGACCTTGCCCGTGAGGCCGCTGCCGACCCGCCCGCGGTAGGACAGACCGCCCTCCGTCGGCACGCCGACCAGCACGGCGCCGAGCCGGGACTCGCTGTCGGTCTCCAGGCGCCAGCCGCCGACGACGTAGGAGCCGGTCGGCCGGTGCGGGAACTTCAGCCAGTCCGGCGAGCGGCGGCCAGGCACGTAGACCGATGCCCGCTTCTTGCTGACCACACCCTCCAGCCCCTGCTGCTCAGTGGCCTCGTGGAGCATCGCGCCGTCGTCGTACGTCGCTGGCACCTGCCAGCTCGGCCCCTGCACCCCCAGGCCCTCCAGCCGGGAGCGCCGCTCGGTCAGCGCCCGCCCCATCACGTCTCGGCCGTCCACCTGCAGCAGGTCGAAGGCGATCAGCGTCACCGGGTTGACGCCCGCCAGCTGATCGGCGCGCCGGGCGTTGCGGACGTGCATCCGGTCCGCGATGGCCGAGAACCGAGGCACCCCGTCGGCCAGCGCCACCACCTCACCGTCGAGCAGCACCTCGTGCCTCAGGCCGGAGAGCCCCTGGAGCTCGGGGTAGGCGACCGACACGTCGTTCTCGTTGCGCGACCACAGGCGCACGCCGGACGGGCGGACCTCCACCAGCACCCGGACGCCGTCCCACTTCACCTCGTGCAGCCACTCCTCGCCGGAGGGAACCCGGCTGCCTTTGGTGGCGAGCATGGGGCGCATGAGGCCATCCTGTCCTAGGAGTGGGTCAGAATGGGCGAGACGGGACGCCTGGGGCGTCGCACACACGAACGGAGCTGTCATGAGGGCCATCTGGAAAGGCGCGGTGTCCTTCGGCCTGGTCAGCGTGCCGGTCAAGCTGTACGCCGCGACCGAGAGCCACGACATCTCCTTCCGACAGGTGCACGCCAAGGACGGCGGGCGGATCAAGTACCAGCGGGTCTGCAGCGTCGACGGCGAGGAGGTCGCCTACGCGGACATCGCCAAGGGCTACGAGACCGAGGACGGCCAGATGGTGGTCCTCGACGACTCCGACCTCGCCGAGCTGCCCGCGAGCAGCAGCCGAGAGATCTCGGTCGAGAAGTTCGTGCCGAGCGAGCAGATCGACCCGATGTGGCTGGAGAAGTCCTACTACCTCGAGCCCGACAAGGCCGCCGCCAAGCCCTACGCGCTGCTGCGTGAGGCGCTCAAGGAGGCCGACCGGATGGCGGTGGTGACGGTGTCCATCCGGACCCGGATGACCACGGCGGTGCTGCGGGTGCGCGACGACGTCATCGTGATGCAGACGATGCTGTGGCCCGACGAGGTGCGCAGGCCCGACTTCGCCGGGCTGAGCGCCACCGACCACGCCGCGACGCCCAACGAGCTCAGGATGGCCAAGCTGCTCGTCGACACGCTGGCCGGTGACTACGACGCCGACGACTACGAGGACGACTACCAGAAGGCCGTCGAGGCGCTGGTTCAGGCCAAGCTCGAGGGCGGCGAGGTGCAGGCGCCCGAGGAGCCGAAGAAGTCGACCGGTGAGGTCGTCGACCTGCTCGCCGCTCTGCAGCGCTCGGTGGAGGCCGCCAAGACGGCCCGCGGCGACACGGGGTCCGGCGGGGAGTCCGACGGCGCTGCGGCCGGCTCCCACACGTCCCTCCCACCCAGCGCCGACGCCGACGACGCCGCCGAGGACGAGGAGGCGGTCCAGCCCGCGCCGGCGTCGAAGCGCGCCAAGTCGGCCTCACGATCGGGTCGCGCGAGCAGCAAGAAGGCCGACGAGGCCAAGGCCCCCACGAAGAAGCAGGCCACCAAGCCGGCCGCGAAGAAGGCCGCTAAGTCGACGGCCAAGTCGACGGCCAAGAAGGCCGCCGCGAAGAAGGCCAGCTGAGCGAGCGGGCCCGCGCCGATCGCCGGCTGTCCACCCGGCTGGCCTACGTGCTGCGCCACGACCCGGGCAGCATCGGGCTGGCGCTGGACCCAGCGGGCTGGGTCGACGTGGACAGCCTGCTGGCCGCCCTGGCCCGCAGTGGTGTCCCGGTGACGCCCACCCGCCTGCAGGCACTCGTGCGCGACAACGCCAAGCAGCGGTTCGCCTTCGACGAGTCGGGCACGCGCATCCGCGCCAACCAGGGTCACTCCGTGCCGGTGGCCCTCGGCCTCGCGGAGGTCGACCCACCGGCGTGGCTCTACCACGGCACGGCACGCCGCTCCGTGCCCCTCATCCTGACGGAGGGCCTGCACCGCGCGGGCCGTCATGCGGTGCACCTGTCCCCCGACGTCCCCACGGCGCTGCAGGTCGGCAGACGCCACGGCCCGGCGGTGGTGCTGAGGGTGGATGCAGGCCGCATGCACGCCGACGGGTTCGGCTTCTCGGTGTCGGCCAACGGTGTCTGGCTCACCGACCACGTGCCGAGCGCCTACCTCACGGAGGCGCCTTCAGCACCCTCCCGTTGAACGACCACGACGGCTCGCTCGGCGTGTCCGTGGTCAGCGCAACGCCAGCGCCTTCTCCCCCGGGTCCCACACCAGCTCGCGAGCGCCGGCGCGGATCGCCTCCACCAGCAGGGCCACGAAGTCGTCGACGTCGTGCCCCGCCGGCAGCCGCGGCGGCGTCCCGCTGATCGCCCGGTCCGCGAGCCCGGTCTCCATGTGCGGCGGTCGTGCGTCGAGCACGGTGACGCCGTGACGTCGTACCTCTCGGCGCAGTGCGGTGAGGTACGCCGAGAGCCCCGCCTTGCTCGCGGAGTACGCCGCCATCCCCGCCATCGGAGCGTCGGCGAGGACCGCGCTCACCGCGACGAGCACCCCGCCGTCCGACATGGCGGGCACGGCGGCGGACAGCACCGCCATCGGTCCGAGCGTGTTGACCGCGAACAGCTCCTCGGCCACCTCGTCGCTGGTCTCTGCCGCTGCGCCGAAGGCCGCCACCCCGGTCGCGACCACCACCAGGTCCAGCCCGCCGAGCCGATCGGCCGCCTCGGTGACGGCGCCCCGCGCAGCGTCGAGGTCGAGCAGGTCCAGCGAGATCGTGGCCTCCACGCCTTCGACGTGGTCGGGCAAGCGGCTCCGCCCAGTGAGGACCAGCCGGGCGTCGTGGTCGCGCAGCGTGCGGGCCAGCGCTGTGCCGAGCGCGCCGGTGCCGCCCACGACGAGCGTGCGGGCACCGGCGAGCTGCATGGACCCATCCTGCCGACCGGGACCAACCGCCCGACGTCACCGTTCGCTAGGCGAGGGTCGTTCGACGTGGCACCATCTCGCACGTGCCCAGCCCAGCTGCCCGAGCACGCGACCCGTCCCGCAGCGGGAAGCCGGACCGCACGCCCCTTCGACACCAGGGAGACCGATGAGCATCGCCACGGAGAAGGACGCGCAGCGGTCGTCGCAGCACGTCGCCGACAGCCACGACGTGATCCGGGTGCACGGCGCCCGGGAGAACAACCTCAAGGACGTCCATCTCGAGATCCCGAAGCGACGGCTGACGGTGTTCACCGGCGTCTCCGGCTCGGGCAAGAGCTCGCTGGTGTTCGGCACGATCGCCGCGGAGTCGCAACGCATGATCAACGAGACCTACAGCGCGTTCCTGCAGGGGTTCATGCCGACGCTGGCGCGACCCGACGTCGACGTGCTCGAGGGGCTGACCACCGCCATCATCGTGGACCAGGAGCGGATGGGGGCCAACCCCCGCTCCACCGTCGGCACCGCCACGGACGCCCATGCCATGCTGCGGATCCTGTTCAGCCGTCTGGGCAAACCGTACGTCGGGCCGCCGACCGCGTTCTCGTTCAACGTCCCGACCCGCAAGGCCAGCGGGGTGATGAGCACCGAGAAGGGAGGCAGGGTCGAGAAGAACGTGGTGCGCGAGGTGGTCTACCTGGGCGGGATGTGCCCCCGCTGCGAGGGCATGGGCTCGGTCTCGGACTTCGACCTCACCGCGTTGTACGACGACAGCCTGTCGCTGAGCCAGGGGGCCCTCAAGGTCCCGGGCTACAGCATGGACGGCTGGTACGGCCGCATCTTCAGCGGTGCCGGCTTCGACATGGACAAGCCGATCGCCGAGTTCAGCGACCGCGAGCTGCGGGACCTGCTCTACAAGGAGCCGACCAAGATCAAGGTCGAAGGGATCAACCTCACCTTCGAGGGGGTGATCCCGAAGATCCAGAAGTCGATGCTCTCCAAGGACGTCGAGGCGATGCAGCCCCACATCCGGGCCTTCGTGGAGCGCGTCATCACGTTCGCTGCCTGCCCCGACTGCGGCGGCACCCGGCTCAGCGCGGAGGCGCGGTCCTCCACGATCCAGGGCAGGAGCATCGCCGACCTGTGCGAGCTGCAGATCAGCGACCTGGCCGAGTGGGTCCGCGGGCTCTCCGAGCCGTCTGTCGCGCCTCTGCTCGGGGGACTGCAGCACCTGCTGGACTCCTTCGCCGAGATCGGCCTCGGCTACCTCTCCCTGGACAGGCCGGCAGGCACCCTCTCGGGCGGTGAGGCCCAGCGGACCAAGATGATCCGCCACCTCGGTTCGTCGCTGACCGATGTCACCTACGTCTTCGACGAGCCGACGATCGGCCTGCACCCCCACGACATCGAGAGGATGAACGAGCTGCTGCGACAGCTTCGCGACAAGGGCAACACCGTGCTCGTGGTGGAGCACAAGCCCGAGACGATCGCCATCGCCGACCACGTCGTCGACCTGGGCCCCGGCGCCGGCTCCGGTGGCGGCACCGTCTGCTTCGAGGGGGACGTCGACGGGCTGCGGGCGAGCGGCACCGTCACCGGGCGGCACCTCGACGACCGGGCGTCGGTCAAGGCCTCGGTGCGGGTGGCGTCGAGCAAGCTCGAGGTGCGCGGCGCGTCGACGCACAACCTCCGGGACGTGGACGTCGACGTCCCCCTCGGTGTGCTCTGCGTCGTCACGGGCGTGGCGGGTTCCGGCAAGAGCTCGCTGATCCACGGCTCTGTCGCGGGCCGCGAGGGCGTCGTGGTCGTCGACCAGGGTGCGATCAAGGGCTCCCGCCGCAGCAACCCGGCGACGTACACGGGTCTGCTGGAGCCGATCCGCAAGGCCTTCGCGAAGGCCAACGGGGTCAAGCCGGCGCTGTTCAGCTCCAACTCCGAGGGCGCGTGCCCCAGCTGCAACGGCGCCGGGGTCATCTTCACCGAGCTGGGCGTGATGGCCACCGTCGAGTCGACGTGCGAGGAGTGCGAGGGCAGGCGGTTCCAGCCGTCGGTGCTGGAGTACGCGTTGGGGGGTCGCAACATCGCTGACGTGCTCGCGATGCCGGTGGCGGAGGCGGAGCGGTTCTTCGGCGAGGGCGAGGCCCGCATCCCGGCGGCGCACACCATCCTCGAGCGGCTCGCCGATGTCGGGCTGGGCTACGTCGGCCTCGGGCAGCCGCTCACGACGCTGTCCGGCGGGGAACGGCAGCGTCTCAAGCTGGCGACCCAGATGGCCGGCAAGGGGGGCATCTACGTCCTCGACGAGCCCACCACCGGACTGCACCTCGCCGACGTGGAGCAGCTGCTGGGTCTGCTGGACAGGCTCGTCGACGGCGGCAAGTCGGTGATCGTCATCGAGCACCACCAGGCGGTGATGGCGCACGCGGACTGGGTCATCGACCTCGGCCCCGGCGCCGGCCACGACGGCGGCCGGGTGGTGTTCGAGGGCACACCCGCAGACCTGGTGGCGGACCGCTCCACGCTCACCGGCGAGCACCTCGCGGCGTACGTCGGCAGCTGAGCCGGCGCCGGGCACGGCCTCAGCCGGTCTCCCCACAGCGGCGCAGCGCCAGCACCACGAGAGCGCGGGTCACCTGCACCAGCTCGTCGAGGCCGACCTGCTCGAGCGGAGTGTGCGCGTCCCTCATGTCACCCGGCCCGTAGTGCAGCGTCGGGATCCCACCGATGGCGGTGTAGAGCCGCAGGTCGCTGCCGTAGACGCCCGCCGCGAGCGCGGGCCGGCCGCCGGTGGTCGCCGCGACCGCGGAGGCCACCTCACCCACGAGGGGGTGGTCGACGTCCGTGCTGCCGCTGGCGAACTGCCCTCCCGGCCAGGTGACGAGCGGTGGGTGGTCCCGCAGCCAGGGGTCCCCGGCAGCCACGGCACGGACCGCGTCCTCGAAGCGGGCTCGTGCCGCGGCGGTGTCCTCGCCGACCTGCACGCCGTACCGGCCCTCGGCGACGAGCCGGTCAGGCACGTTGCTGGACCACTCGCCGGCGTGCACCAGCCCCAATGACAGCGCGTAGGGCACTCTGCCCACGAAGGCCAGACGGGGGTCGGGGTCCCGGTTGCGGTCGGTCTCCAGGTCGAGCAGCGCCGCGTGCACCGGCAGGAACGCCTCGAAGGCGCTGACCCCCTCGTGCCGCAGGGACCCGTGCGCGGAGCGGCCCGCCACCTCGATCCGGAAGGTCAGCGCGCCGGCGGTGGCGGTGACGATGCGCCCGCTCGTGGGCTCGGTGATGACGGCGGCGTCGCCGAGGTGGCCCCGGCGCAGCGTCGCGAAGGCACCCAGTCCGCCGTCCTCCTCACCGGTGACGCAGTGCACCGCCAGCGGGCGCTGCAGGCGGACTCCGGCGGTGCGCAGAGTGCGCACCACGGCGAGGTTCACGGCGACACCGCCCTTCATGTCGCAGGCTCCGCGCCCGTACAGCCGGCCTCCCCGCAGCGTCGCCGAGAACGGGTCCAGGCCCTGCCAGCCCCCCGGGTCGCCGGGAGGTACGACGTCGAGGTGCCCCTGCAGGACCAGCGCAGGTCGGGTCCCGCCGGAGCCACCCGGCACCGTGCCCACCACCCCGACCGCCGAGGACCGGTCCACCTCCGTGCCGGGGAAGGCGGGGTCCTCGCGCAGGGCGGCGACGTCGATGTCCCAGCGGTCCACGTCGGCGCCCAGGTCGCGCAGCAGGCCCGCCGCCACCTCCTGCACCTCGAGCTCCGCGTCGGACCCGGCCACGCTGGGGATGCGCACGAGCTCCCCGAGGCACCTCACGAGCGCGTCCTCGTCGAGGTGGTCCAGCACCCCTCGCTCGGAGGGAGTCAGCTCCGGCCCGCCTCGGCTCACGGGCCCACCCGGCCCCGACGGCGGCTGCTCACGCGGACACGAGCAGCGTGCGCACCACCCGGAGCCCCACCGACAGCCTGGCCAGGTCCGAGTGCTCGGAGCAGATCTCCTCCAGGGTGGCGACGGCTCGGGACACCACGACCGTGTCCTGGTCCTCCCAGTCCGCGATGCGCACGGGCACCGGCTGGTCCGCGCCGGTCGAGGCCAGCACCTGCGCGGTGAGCCGGGAGTGCACGGTCTGCAGGTCGTCACGGAGCGCGGCGCGGGCCATGGTCTGCCAGCGGTCGTTGCGCGGGAGCCCCAGGATGCGGGCCACCAGCAGCGACAGCCCCAGCCGTTCCCCGAGCGCGAAGTGCACGCGGGCGACCTCCAGCGGGTCGACGTCCTCGCGTCGGGCGATCTCGACGATGTTGAGCACGGTGTAGGCGGACGGCAGGACGGCCACCCGCAGCGCGAGGTCCTCGGGCACCCCGCGCTCGACCAGCGCGGCCCGGCGGGCGTGCATCGCCTCGCCCTCCCGCCCCGTCAGCAGCTCGGGCAGTGCCGCGACGACCTGCTGCGCGGCCACACCGAAGTACTCGACGGTCGCCTCGCTGTCCAACGGCGGACGACGATTGTTGATCAGCCAGCGCGACGCCCGCTCGACCAGCGTGCGCATCTCCAGCCGCATCCGGGTCTGCACCGTGGCGTCGATGGAGGTGTCGAAGCCGTTGATCTCGTCGATGAGGGCGCGGGAGCCGTAGATCTCGCGAGCGACGAAGTTGGCCCGCACCAGCTCCGCGGCCGACGCGCCGGTCTCCTCCGAGAGCCGGTGGAAGAAGGTCATCCCGGCGCCGTTGACCAGGTCGTTGACGATGCTCGTCACGATGATCTCCCGGCGCAGCGGGTGCTGCTCCATGCGGTCGCGGTACTTCTGGCGCATGTGCTGCGGGAAGTAGCTGAACAGGTCCGTGCGCAGGAACGGGTCGTCGGGAAGGTCGGTGCCCACCAGCTCGTCGGCGAGCACGATCTTGGTGTAGGCCAGCAGCACCGACAGCTCGGGGACCGACAACCCCTCCTTGCGCTCGCGCCGCTCCGCCATGGCCTTGCGGGCGGGCAGCGCCTCGAGACCACGGTCGAGCAGCCGCTGGCGCTCGAGTCGGCGGATCCAGTCCTCGTGCACGTGCAGCAGCTGGGGCGCCTGCGCGGCCGCGTTGGCCAGCGCGGTGTTCTGCTCGTAGTTGTCGCGCAGCACCAGGTCGGCGACCTCGTCGGTCATGGAGGCGAGCAGCTCGTTGCGCTGCTTGGTGGTCATGTCCCCGGCGGCGACCACCTGGTCGAGGAGGATCTTGATGTTCACCTCGTGGTCGGAGGTGTCCACCCCGGCGGAGTTGTCGATGAAGTCGGTGTTGATCCGTCCGCCGCTGCCCCCACGACCGGAGCGGGCGTACTCGATGCGGCCGCGCTGGGTCAGCCCGAGGTTGCCGCCCTCGCCGACACAGCGGCACCGCAGCTGTCGGCCGTCGACCCGGATCGGGTCGTTGGCCTTGTCACCCACCTCGGCGTGCGTCTCCCCCTCGCTCTTGACGTAGGTGCCGATGCCGCCGTTCCAGAGCAGGTCGACCTCCGCCAGCAGGATCGCCCGCATCAGCTCCGCCGGGGTCGCGGTGGTGACCGAGTCGTCGAGCGACAGGGCCGCGCGCACCTCGGGACTCACGGGGATCGACTTGCGCGAGCGGGAGAAGACACCGCCCCCCGGGGAGATCAGGTCGACGTCGTAGTCCTGCCAGCTCGAGCGGGGCTGTGCGAACAGCCGCTGGCGCTCGGCGTACGACGCGGCGACGTCCGGCGACGGGTCGAGGAAGATGTCGCGGTGGTCGAACGCGGCCACCAGCCGGATGTGCTCGGACAGCAGCATGCCGTTGCCGAACACGTCACCGGACATGTCCCCGATGCCGACACAGGTGAACTCCTCGCGCTGGCAGTCCTTCCCCAGCTCGCGGAAGTGCCGCCGCACCGACTCCCACGCGCCGCGAGCGGTGATGCCCATCGCCTTGTGGTCGTAGCCCACCGAGCCGCCGGAGGCGAACGCGTCGCCGAGCCAGAAGCCGTAGTCCCGGGCCACGCCGTTGGCGATGTCGGAGAACGTCGCGGTGCCCTTGTCCGCCGCGACCACCAGGTAGGAGTCGTCACCGTCGTGGCGGACCACTCGCTCCGGCGGCACCGTCGCCTCGCCGACCAGGTTGTCGGTGACGTCCAGCAGACCGGAGATGAACGTCTTGTAGCAGGCGATCCCCTCGGCCATCCACGCCTCGCGGTCGCCCGGCCTTCCTGGGTTCTGGGCCGGGAGCCGCTTGCAGAAGAAGCCGCCCTTGGCGCCGACCGGGACGATGACGGTGTTCTTCACCATCTGCGCCTTGACCAGGCCGAGCACCTCGGTGCGGAAGTCGTCGCTACGGTCCGACCAGCGCAGGCCGCCGCGGGCCACGGAGCCGAACCGCAGGTGCACCCCCTCGACCCGGGGGGAGTACACGAAGATCTCGAACTTCGGACGCGGCTCCGGCAGCTCGGGGATGGCAGTCGGCTCGAGCTTGAGAGAGATGTAGGACTTCGTCAGGCCCTCGTCGTCGAGCTGGAAGTAGTTGGTGCGCAGCGTCGCCCTCACCGCGGTGAGGTAGGACCGCAGGATGCGGTCGGAGTCGAGGCTGGCCACCTCGTCGAGCAGCCGCTCGATCCGCTCCTCGAGCTCCTGGGTCCGCACCTGCCGGACCTCCGCGTCCGCAGGCAGGTCCCCGGCGCGGCCCGGGTCGAAGCGGGCCTCGAACAGCTGCACGAGGGCACGCGTGATCTCCACGTGCGCGGCGAGCGCCTCCTCGATGTAGTCCTGCGCGAAGGGCGTGCCACCTTGGCGCATGTACTTCGCGTAGGCCCGTAGCACGGTCGCCTGCCGCCAGGTGAGGCCCGCGGCCAGCACCAGCGCGTTGAACCCGTCGACCTCGTTGTCGCCCTCCCACACCGCGTTGACGGCGTCCTGGAACAGCTCCCGGCTGTCGGCCGGCAGCTCTCGGCGGTAGCGCAGCCCGAAGTCGTAGATGTGCGAGGGCCGTTCCAGGCCCACCAGGCCGTAGGGCCGCTCGTCGATGACCTCGACTCCCATCGAGGACAGGATCGGCAGCACCTCGCTCAGCGACAGCGGGGACCCGGTGCGGAAGATCTTGAGCCGCGCCTCCTCGGGAGCCGCGTCCAGCGGCTGGTAGAAGGACAGGTCCAAGGCGCCCTCGACGGGGATGCCCTCGAGCCGGCCGAGGTCGGCCGCCCCCACCCGGGGCGGGTAGTCCTCCTTGTAGGCCTCGGGGAACGAGTCGGCGTACTTGCGGGCCAGCAGCGCGCCGTCCTCCTCGCCGTACTCGGCGTGCGCCGCCGCGACGAAGTCGTCGCGCCAGGACCGCGCCACCTCCGCCAGCCGGCGCTCGAGGTCGGCCGAGTCGACGTCGCCGACCAGCTCGCCGGGCTTGGGGCGGACCACGAAGTGCAGCCGGGCCAGCAGTGACTCGCTCACCCGGGCGGTGTACTCGATCGACTCGCCGTGCAGGCGCTGCTTGAGGATGCCGGCGATCCGCTCCCGCACCGCGGTGGTGTACCGGTCGCGCGGCAGGTAGACCAGGCAGGACAGGTAGCGGCCGTAGGCGTCGCGCCGTACGAACAGCCGCAGCTGGCGCCGCTCACGGGTGTGCAGCACCGCCTCGGCGATGGGCACCAGCTCGTCGATCGGGGTCTGGAACAACTCGTCACGCGGGTACGTCTCCAGGACGTCGAGCAGCGCCTTGCCGGTGTGGCTCTGCGGCGCGAACCCGGCCCTGTCGATGACCTCCTGCGCCTTCCGCCGCACCACCGGGATGCGCGTCAGCGACTCGGTGTACGCCGCCGACGACAGCAGGCCGAGGAAGCGGCGCTCACCGACCACCTCGCCCTGATCGTCGAACGTCTTGACGCCCACGTAGTCGAGGTAGACCGGTCGGTGCACGGTCGACTTCGAGTTCGCCTTGGCGAGCACGAGCAGCGCCTTCTCGCGGGCCTTCTCGGCGACCAACGGCGGCAGCGTCCCCGACGAGGCCGTCATGTCCTGGTCGGAGCGCAGGATGCCGATGCCGGTCCCCGGCACCGCCCGCAGCGCGGAGTCGCCGTCGGCGGTCGACTCGAGCTGGTACTCGCGGTAGCCCAGGAACGTGAAGTGCGTGTCGGCGAGCCACTGCAGCAGGGCCCTGCCCTCCGCCACCTCCTCGGCCGGGAGGGGCGGCGGCGCCTTGTCGAGCTCCGCGATGATCTCCAGGGCCCGAGCCTGCATCTTGGGCCAGTCCTCCACCGCCTCACGCACGTCCAGCAGCACCTTGCGCAGCGCACGCTCGATCTCCTCGCGGTGGCTGGGGCTGGACTCCCGCCCGATCTCGATGTGCATCCACGACTCGCGGAAGAGCTCGTGAGCATTGTCGGCGCTGCCCCGATCCGCCCTGTCCACGCCCTCGTCGGTGAACACCTCGAGCAGGCCGCCGGCCACGTCGCGACGCACCAGGATCTGCGGGTGCACCACCAGGTGCACCTCACGGCCCTGCTCGTTGAGCTCCATCGTCACCGAGTCGACCAGGAACGGCATGTCGTCGGTGACCACCTCCACGACGGTGTGCCCGCCGGCCGACCAGCCGTGCTCGGACACGGTGGGGGTGAACACGCGCACCTTCGCGGTGCCCTGCGGTCGGGCGGAGGCGAGCTTGTACTGGCTGGTGGCGGCCCCGTACAGGTCGACCTCGCCGCGCTCCACGAGGTCCTCGGGGGCGACATGGCGGTAGAAGTACCTGATCAGGTCCGGGAGCTGAGGGCTGGAGGCACCGGCACCCTGTCGCCGGGACGCGAACGCGGCAGCCCTGTCCAGCAGCTCCTCACGCTGGTTGTTCACGGTGTCATCCAGCGTCGTGGGCACGCAGCATCAACCTCTGTCCTCGGCGGCGGCACGTCGTTGTGCCGTCGACCCCGAGACTAGAGCGTCAGCCGGAGGCCGACCAACCCCTCGGGCCTCGCCTCGCGGCTGCGAACGCAGCGCCGCTCGTCGACCCGGGTCGTCGCTCACGAGGCGAGGGTAGCCGCGGGGCAGCCTGGGTAGTGCAGGAGCATGTGCACCCCACTGCCCACCCCGTTCGACGGCCGGTCGACCCCATGAGGTTCACGCACCGGACCAGCTACGACGCACCTCCGGATGACGTGCGGCGGATGCTCACCGACCCCGCCTTCCGCGCCCGGGTGTGCGAGGCCATGCAGGCCTCCCGCAAAGACGTATCCGTCGAGCCAGCGGGCTCGGCCGGCTCGGCGGACGGCGAGGTGAGCGTGGTGGTCGACCAGACGCAGCCGGCGCGGGGCATCCCGTCCTTCGCCGCCAAGTTCGTCGGCGACCAGATCCGCATCGTGCAGCGCGAGACCTGGTCCGGGGGCACCGCGGTGCTGGCCATCGAGATCCCCGGCAAGCCCGGCACGTTCCGCGGCAGCATCGACCTCGCCGCCTCCGGAGCGGGGACGGTGGAGTCGGTGACGGGCGAGGTCACCGTCAAGGTCCCGCTGGTGGCGGGCAAGCTCGAGGGGGTCGTCTCGGAGCTGTTCGGCTCCGCGCTGCGCACCGAGGAGAGCGTGGGACGGGCCTGGCTCGCCGGTCGTCGCTAGGACCCGCCCGGGCCCTCGTAGGTCGGGGGTCGCTCCACCCCCGACGCCCCCGGCGCGTCCGCGCGACGCCTCAGCACCAGGATGACGGCCACGAGGACCACGAACGGGCCGAACGCCACGAGCAGCACGAGCAGCTGCTCGTGCGCGTGCAGCTGCCCGAGGTGCCACGGTGCGGGGACGAGCGACGGTGTCACGGTGAGACGCCGCTCAGGAGTCGGGGTCCATGTAGGGGTAGCGGTAGTCGGTCGGCGCGTCGAACG
Source organism: Nocardioidaceae bacterium (assembly GCA_035634095.1). Lineage (GTDB taxonomy): Bacteria > Actinomycetota > Actinomycetes > Propionibacteriales > Nocardioidaceae > Nocardioides_B. The sequence goes on from DASQDP010000204.1 coordinate 23,310, forward strand.
TCTCCTTGACGGTCCTCTGGGAGGTCCAGCGGAGCAGGTTCTGCGGCGAACCGGCCTTGTCGTTGGTGCCGGAGGCTCGGGCACCGCCGAACGGCTGCTGCCCGACGACGGCCCCGGTGGGCTTGTCGTTGATGTAGAAGTTGCCTGCGGCGTAGCGCAACATCCGGTCGGCGTAGGCGACCGCCGTGCGGTCCCGAGCGATCACGGCGCCGGTCAGGGCGTACGGCGCGAAGCTCTCCAGCTGCTCGATCACCTTCTCCCAGTCGCCGTCGTCGAACACGTGCACGGTGAGGATGGGACCGAAGTACTCGGTGTTGAACATCTCGTCGGTCGGGTCGCCACCCTCCACGACGACCGGCTTGACGAAGTACCCCACCGAGTCGTCGACCTGTCCCCCGGCCAGGATCTCCAGCGCGCTGGACTCCTTGGCACGCTCGATCGCCTTCTGGTGCTTGGCGAACGCCCGCTCGTCGATCACGGCGCCCATGAAGTGCCTGAAGTCCGTGACGTCGCCCACGGAGAGGGACTCCACCTCGGCGAGGAACTCGTCCTTCATCCGGTTCCACACCGAGCGGGCGACGTAGGCGCGGGAGGCCGCCGAGCACTTCTGGCCCTGGTACTCGAACGCGCCCCGCAGCAGCGCCACCCGCAGCACGTCCGGGTCCGCCGAGGAGTGCGCCACCACGAAGTCCTTGCCGCCGGTCTCGCCGACGATGCGGGGGTAGCCGCGGTACGTCGAGATGTTCTCCCCCACGGTGGCCCACAGGTGCTGGAACGTCGGCGTGGACCCGGTGAAGTGGATGCCAGCGAGGGCCGGGTCGTGCAGCACCACCTCGGACACCTCGAGACCGTCACCGGGGAGCATGTTGATCACACCGGCGGGGAGCCCTGCCGCCTCGAGCAGCTCCATGGTCAGGTGCGCGGCGACCTGCTGGGTCGGCGACGGCTTCCAGATGACCGTGTTCCCCATCAGCGCCGGCGCGGTCGGCAGGTTGCCGGCGATGGCGGTGAAGTTGAACGGCGTGATCGCGTAGACGAACCCCTCCAGAGCCCGGTGGTCGGTGCGGTTCCAGACTCCCGGGGAGTTCGCGACCGGCTGGTCGGCGAGGATCCGCCGGGCGAAGTGCACGTTGAACCGCCAGAAGTCGGCCAGCTCGCACGCCGAGTCGATCTCGGCCTGGAACGCGGTCTTCGACTGGCCGAGCATCGTCGCTGCGTTGAGGCGCTGCCGCCAGGGCCCGCTGAGCAGGTCGGCGGCCTTCAGCAGCACGGCGGCCCGGTCGTCGAACGACATCGCGGTCCACCCGGGAGCGGCGTCGCGAGCCGCGGTGACGGCAGCCCGGGCATCCTCCTGGGTGCTGTTCCTCAGCACCCCGAGAACGTGGGCGTGGTCGTGGGGCTGGACGACGGGGATCTCGACACCGCCGCCCATCTTCTTCTCGCCGCCGATGGTGGCGGTCAGCTCGAGCTGGATGCCCTCCTGACGCTTGAGCTCCAGCTCGAGCTCCGCCCGCTCGGGGGTTCCCGGCGCGTAGCTGAGGTTGGGCTCGTTGACGGGAGCAGGCGGTGAGGTGATCGCGTCCATGCCACCGATCGTCGCAGACGGCTCGGGGAGGCCCAACTCGCCGGTCGGAGCACCGCTCAGCGGTCGTCCGGCCCCCGGCGCCCGCGAGGCGCCCGCTGCCGAGTCGGCGACGCGCTGTCCACCAGCTCCTCGAGCGCCTCCGTGAGGCACTGCCCCAGCACCTCGAGGTCCGGCATCGCGTCCCGGTCGGCGTTCAGCCCGAAGAAGACGCCGCCGTCGTACGACGTGACGCCGATCGACAGGGCGTGCCCGGGGAGCAGCGGCTGCACGGGGTAGGACTCGGTCATCTGGGCCCCCGCGGCGTAGAGCGGGAACTGGGGCCCCGGCACGTTGGTGACCACCAGGTTGAAGCCCCGCCATGCCTGCGCCGCCGCCACCCGCGCGCCGAGGGCGTGGAACGTGGTGGGCGCGAACCCGGCCACCTCGGCCAGTCGGTCCGCGGCGACCGCCCGACCTGTCTCCTTGTGGGCCTTGAGGGCGTAGGACACCTGGTGCAGGCGCACCACCGGGCTGGCCTCGCCGATGGGGAGGTCGATCAGGTGACCGGCGACCTGGCTCCCCAGCGAGGTCGGCTCCAGGTCGCTGTCGATGACGCTCATCGGCACCATGGCGCGCATCGAACGGCCGCTGTGCACCGGCTCGGCGCGGGTCATCAGCCAGGTCCGCATCGCGCCGGTGACCGTCGCGAGGATGACGTCGTTCACGGTGCCGCCGTGGAACCTGCGGACCGCGCGATGGTCCTCCAGCGCGGTGGCGACGGTCATGAAGCGGCGCTGCTCCGACAGCCGCGCGGTGACGGGCGTCTCGGCGGCCGGGCGCCGCCCGGACAGGGCGGAGGTGACATCGGTGAGCCGGGTCCGGAACCCGCCCACCGTGCGCACCAGGCTGCCGGCGTTCTCCCCGAACGTGGTCCACGCCGAGCGAGGGTCGAGGACGGAGTCCAGGACGGCGGTGGCCACCAGGGCGGACGAGGTCGGCGCCGGCCGTGGCCGCCAGTCCACGTGCGGAGTCTCGCGCGGGGTGGGGTGCACGTCGAGGATGACCTGCCCCAGGTCCAAGGTGGCCACCCCGTCGACCAGGATCTGGTGCGACTTGGACAGGATCGCGACCCGGTCGTCGGTCAGGCCCTCGATCAGGTACATCTCCCACAGCGGGCGGTTGCGGTCCAGCCGCCGCGACATGATGCGGGCCGTCAGCTCGCGCAGCTGCTCGATCGACCCTGGACTGGGCAGGGCGGAGCGCCGCACGTGGTAGGTGAGGTCGAAGTGCTCGTCGTCGACCCACACCGGGTTGGCCAGCCGGCCGGGCACCGATCGGATCCGCTGGCGGTAGCGCGGCACGAACGCGATGCGGTCCTCGACCAGGGCGAGCAGCCGGTCGTGGTCGAAGCTGCCCCCTGCCTCGAAGATCTCCAGCGTGGCGTTGTGCATCGGCGCGCGAGCGGACTCGGTGAGCAGGAAACCCATGTCCTCGGGCCGCAGTCGCTCGGTCACCGATATCCTCCATCCCGGATGTCGTGCCACGCCGGCGTGGTCTGGCAAAGCCTGTCACGGGCCCCGACGCGGGATGCCCGGCACCCTTCCCCCGAGGAGAGTCGATGGTCTTCGCGCACGGGATCGGCGGCGCCAAGGACCTGCCGATCCCCGCGGCGTACGCCATCGCCGGCGCCGCGGCCGCGCTCGCGGTGTCGTTCCTGGTCCTGGCCGTCGCCTGGCGAAGCCCTCGGTTCGACGCGGCCCGCAACGGCCGGCGCGTACCCGCCTGGCTCGCCTCGCTGGTGGACAGCACCGCCGTCGCGGTGACCCTCCGGCTGCTCGGCCTGGTGGCGTTCGGGTACGTCGCGTGGGCGGCCGTCGCAGGCAAGGACCTGCTGACCAACCCCACGTTCGGGGTCGTCTACGTGCTGGTCTGGGTCGGCCTCGTGCCGCTGTCCCTGCTGTTCGGCCCCGTCTACCGGGCGGTCAGCCCGGTGCGGACCCTGCACCTGGTGGTGACGCGGTTGACCGGCGGCCGTCCCGGCACGGGGATGCTGGAGCTGCCCCGGTGGGTGGGCTGCTGGCCGGCGGCGCTGGGCCTGCTCGCGTTCGTGTGGCTGGAGCTGGTCTACCCCTACGCCACCTACCTGGGGCCGGTGCGGATGTGGTTCGCCGGCTACATCGCCGTCACCGTCGTGGGAGCGGCCGTCTTCGGCGACGAGTGGTTCGAGCGGGCCGACCCGTTCGAGGTCTACTCGACCCTCGTCGGCCGGCTCTCGGTGTTCGGGCGCCTCGGGGAAGACGGCAGGGGCGCGCTCGTGATCCGCTCACCACTGGGCAACCTCGACGGTGTGACGGCCGCTCCCGGGCTGGTCGCCGTGGTCGCGGTGCTGTTCGGCAGCACGGCGTTCGACAGCTTCAAGGACTCCACCGTGTGGCTGAAGTTCACCCAGTCGTTCACGGGGAGCGTGGCCTGGCTCGACTTCGCGGCGCTGCTGGCGTTCTGCGTCGTCGTCGCGGTCAGCTTCGGGGTCGCGACGATGGCCACCGGAGTGCACGAGGGGCGCGACCGTCGTACGCTGCCGGCGCGGTTCGCGCACTCGGTGGTGCCCATCATCGTCGGGTACATCGGGGCGCACTACCTCAGCTACCTCGTCGAGGTGGGGCAGCAGACCCTGGTGCTGCTGAGCGACCCCCTGTCGCGGGGGGAGGACCTGTTGGGCACGGCGGACCTCCCGGTGAACTACTGGCTGACCGAGCACCCCACGTTCCTCGCGGTCCTCAAGGTCGTCCTGGTGGTGGCGGGGCACGTGCTGGGCGTCGTCGCTGCTCACGACCGGGCCATCAAGCTGCTGCCCCGACGGCACCAGCTCACCGGGCAGCTGCCGCTGCTGTTCGTGATGGTGCTCTACACCGTCACCGGCCTCTACCTGCTCTTCGGCGCCTGAACCGGCGCCGGCGCTCGCTCGTGGCGGACTCGCCGAGCACGCCGGCAGCGAGTGCGGTCATGGCCGAGCGCAGCGCCGACTCGCCCGACTCAGCAAGGCTCTTGCCGGCCATCAGCGCCCGATCGGCCGCGGCTCGGTCATCGGGCAGGAAGTGCACGTCCACGGGCCTCACGAAGCCCTCGACCATGCCCCGGATCTCGCGGTCGGTCCAGCCGAGCGACGCCCGGGTCCGGTTGACCACGACGCGGGGGCGGACCCCCGGCAGCAGCTCGTGCACCTCGACGAGCCCGCGGGCCAGCCGGGACAGGCCCACCGGGTCGGCTGCGCCGACCACGAGGACCTCGTCGGCCCGCTGCAGGGACGTCACGGTCATCGTGCTGCGCTGGGGGCCCGCCCCGCCGTACGGGTCTGCCTGCTCGGGTTGCAGGCCGAAGCCGACGTCGAGCACCACGTGGGACGAGAGCCGGAGGGCCTCCTCCAGCACGCTGTCGAACGCACGCGGCCGCACCTCGGACCACCGGTCCGGGCGGGGCAGTCCGGTCAGCACCCGCAGCCGGTCGCTCAGCTGGCGCGCGAGCCCCGCGAGACGGTCACCGTCGAGGTGGCCGCTGTTGGCGGCCCGCGCCGCGGCCAGGAGCCCGGACGCCTCGTCGAGCACGCCGAGGTGCTGCGCCACCGCACCGCCGTAGGCGTCCACGTCCACGAGCAGCACATCCCGTCCGGCGGCCGCGATCTCCGCGGCGAGACCGACCGCGACCGTGGTCCGTCCCGGGGCTCCCGTCGGCCCCCACACCACGAGCAGCCGTCCCGGCACCCCGCGACCGTGCTCGACGCCGGCGGGAACCCTGTCGTCGGGACCTGCCGGGCCGGCACCGCTCCCCGCGCCGGCCGCCGCCGCAACGAGGTCGTCGAGCCGGGTGGAGGGCAGGAGTCGGTCGATGCCCAGGCGGCGCCACCGCTCACTGCGTTCCTCGTCGAGCTCATCGGGGTCGGCGACCAGCAGGACACCCAGCCCGGCCCGGTGCAGCCGAGCGACACTGTCTGCATCGAGTCCGGGCAGCGTCGGCGACACGACCGCTACAGCGGCGGCACTGGTGCCGGCGGTGGCCAGCAGGTCAGCCAGGTCCACGCAGCGCTTCGCCAGGACCACCCCGGTACCGCCGGGGACGGCCGGGTGGGGGCCCTCCAGCCGGCGCAGCGCCTGCGCCTCCCACGGCGCGCCTGCAGCGGCCACCAGGACCGGGAGGGTCGGCGTCGCGGGGCGCCCCGACTCCGCGTCCCCACCCCGGGCGGGAGCGGTCATCGTCGTGCGGTGAGCAGGACGTCCCCACTCACCAGGGCCGCGATGGCGCGGGGCAACAACGCCTCCTGGTCGGGCGCGACACCGATGATCACCTGACGGGTGGCGGTCGGTCCCAGCGAGGTCGACGTGGCCGGGGCGGAGACCACCCGCACGTCGTGGAAGACCCGGGTGGACCGACCGGGTGCCGCGGTGCCCGCCGCCGCGTCGCCGACCGCCGACCGCGGGGTCACCCAGACGTCGACCGTCGACCCGACCCCGACGGTGTCCGGGACCGCCTCCGTGCCGACCGACAGCGGCACCTCCGTCAAGGAGCGGGTGGCCGGGTCGCCGAGGGCGGAGCGAGCCAGCAGCTCGCCCGTGCCGACCGCCCGGTCCACCGTCGTCCCCGCGGGCAGCGCGGTGTCGGCGGAGAGATAGCGGTCGGCATCGGCCTGGACGCGGAAGCGCACCTGGGTGCGCACCAGATCCGCCGACGTCACCCGCTGGCCCGGGTTGAGGTCGGTGCCGGCGGCCCACACGGCCACCGAGTCGTCGGCGGTCGCCAGCAGCCGCGCGCCGAGCAGCGCGCAGGCCGCGATCACGGCCAGCCCCACCACCAGACGCGGGTCGCGCCATCGTGGGGTGGCCCGCCGAGCAGCCGGAGGCGATGGCGGGGCGCCGCCGTTCGTTGCTCGGTCGGTGAAGACTCCTGCGGCGGCGCTGAAGCGGGATCCTCGGGCAGCCATGCCGCCATTCTGCTCGTTTTGCCCGTATTCACACCCGGTCGTCCACAGGTTGTGGTGCAGCGTCCACAGCCAAACGGGTGTCGACATCCGTCTCCTGGTGGCAGCGTGACCAAACGCTGGCATAGTGACCCCATGGTCGACCCCTCGCTGCCGCGGACCGGAGCATCGGGTGCCGACCAGGCCCGGCGGTTCCTGACCCTGCCCGACGTCGCGGAGATCCTGGCGACGTCCGTCGCCCAGGTGCGGGCGCTCGTGCAGTCCGGCGAGCTGCGCTACATCCAGATCGGCGGCCGACAGCAGTACCGCGTCGAGGTGGTCGAGCTCGAGAACTACATCCAGCGCATGTACGCCAAGGCCGAGGGCGCCAGGACGCGGGCCGCGGACGTGGACGTGACCGGGCTTCGCGACTGACTGGCTCAGGCGCTCCGGACCGCCGCCAGGGCGGCGAAGGGCACCGTCTCGACGAGCCCCGAGCCGGCCTCGCCGGTCACCAGGTCGATGTGGTCCGCCCCCACCCGCAGCAGGATCCCCCGGGTCGCGGAGCCGTCGATGCAGTGCACCACCGCCTCTACCCGTGCCTCGGCCACCCCACGCAGCGCTGACGCCAGGCCCAGACGCGAGAGGATCGGACGGGCCTGCTCGGGCACCGCCCGCTCGGCAAGACCGCGCAACGACGCCACCGCCGCCAGCCGCACCACCCACTCGGTGCTCCCGGCGTCGAGCAGGCACCAGCCGGCTCCGACTCGGCTGAGCACCGCCTGCAGGCTGCCGACCCCGGACACGCGGAGCACCAGCGATTGACGCAGCGACCCCTGCAGCCGAGCCGCACAGTCCACCGCGGCGTACTCCGCACGGAGCAGCTCGGCCACCTCAGCATCACGCTCCGCGAGAGCGAGACCCTCGGCCTGCTGCTCGAGGTCCTCGAACACACCCGTCAGGTGGTCGTCCCAGCGCATGGCGGAACGCTGTCCGGAGGGGAACGGCCTGTCAAGGCTGTGGACGGAAGGTTGACGGCGACGTCGTTGTGCACCTGAATACATCAAATGAGTCCAAACAAAGGTAAGCGCCGTCGAACGTGGGTGCTGGTGACGGGCCTGGTGGCCGTCTGGTGTGCGGCCGCCGCGGGCTGCTGGGTGCTGGCAGCGGACGCCCTGGCCACCGTCGCCGACCCGGCGGCGCGACGCGGCGTCGTAGCCCTCGCCGCGCTTCCGTTCCAGGACGCCCTGCTGGGGCTCTGCGCCGCTGTCCTGGTGAGCTGCGTGGGCTGGCTGCTGCTGTCCGGCACCATCGCCGTGGCAGCGGCCGTCGCCACGCAGCACGCCCCGCAGAGCCGCTCGGCGCTCGCGCTGTGCCGCCTGGACGAGAGCACCTGCCCTCGGTGGCTGCGCGACTTCGTGGTGGCGGCGCTGGGGGCGGCTCTGAGCACCGGGGTGGCCTCGGCGCCGGCACTCGCTGAACCGCGGTGGCCGGACCACGGGGACGACGCCACGAGCATGGGCGCGACCGGCATTCCGGCCGACCGGTTGACGGGTCTGCCGGTGCCGGATCGAGCCACGGGCACCGGCCTCGCGACGACAGGCACAGCACGGGCAGCACATGCTCCGACTCCCGCCGCCGCCAGGGCGGACCGACCGCGCGAGGCCCGCGCAGCCGTCTCCACCGTCGTCGTGCGACCCGGCCAGTCGCTGTGGACGATCGCTGAGGACCTCCTGCCCGAGCCGGCCAGCGACCAGCAGGTCACCACCGCCTGGCAGCGCCTGCACTGCGCGAACGCCGAGAGCATCGGCCCCGACCCCGACCTGATCCTCCCGGGGGCCCGCCTCCTGGTCCCCGATCTGACCGTTCCGATCTGAGAGGAAGTCCCATGAGAGGTGCACCTCCCCCGTCCCGAACCGACTCGCCCGCCGCTCCGCCGGTCGCGCCCGTTCTGGCCCGACAGGCGACGCCGCGCCGTCCCCCGCGCCCGAGCGACACGCTCGCCACGGTGACGCACCTCGCGGCCCCGGGCAGGCGCACCGACGTGGTGCCGGTGGCCTCCGTGCAGGGCACGCTCGCGCTCGAGCTGGACCGAGCGCCCGAGGAGCCGGACACGCCTGACCTGCGCGTCCCCGACGAGGACGGGCCGTCGGTCGACGGGGCCGTGCAGCTGTGGGCGGCCCGCTTCGCCCAGGCGACCGTCGAGGTGCTCGGCGGCGACCGGCCGCTGTCGCAGCTGCTCCGGTGGACCAGCTCGCGGGTCTACGCCGACCTCGACCGCAGGGTGCGGATCCTCGGTCAGCGGACACCACCCGCGCAGCGGCTGCGGCCCGTGCGTCCACAGGTGCACAGCGTGCACGTCTGCCGGCCCACCGCGCTCGTCGCCGAGGTCAGCGTGCACGTGCGACACGGGTCCCGGTCGCGCGCGCTGGCCGCCCGGCTCGAGCGCCGCGACGGCCGCTGGCTGTGCGTCGCCCTGCAGCTCGGCTGAGCCGGGCCCGCGTCAGGCGAGGCGGGTGACCTGCACGTTCACCTTCATCGACGACGTGCTGCCCCCGGAGAAGATGCCGCGCAGGGGAGGTACGTCGGAGTAGTCCCGACCACGGGCCACCACGATGTGCCGGTCTCCCGGCTCGATGTCGTTCGTGGGGTCGAAGCCGACCCAGTCACCGTCCCACCACTCGATCCAAGCGTGCGACTCTCCGACCACGGTGTCCCCGAGCCGGGGATCACGCTGCGGGTGCAGGTAGCCGGAGACGTAGCGGGCCGGGACCTTCGCGGTGCGCAGGGCGCCGAGCGCCACGTGGGCCATGTCCTGGCACACGCCGGTCCGCGCAGCCCAGGCGTCGTTGGCGTGACCGTGCACCTTGGTCGTCCCTCTGCGGTACTTCATCTCGGCGTACACCAGCCGGCAGACCGCCCGCGCGAAGTCGCTGGGTCCGGTCGACCGCGCGGCCAGCGCGTCCACGAGCCCGGACAGCTCCTCGTCGGGCCGGACGCGGTCGTCGGTCACCAGGTACTCGCAGTGCCGTTCCTGCACGGCCGGAGCCAGCAGCCGGTCCCAGGTCAGGTCGCCCGGAGCGGGAGCCGGGCGGTTGACCTGCACGGTGGAGCTTGCGGTGACGGTCAGCTCGCTGTGCTGGTCGAGCACCTCGAAGGCAGTGACCTCGGTCCCCCAGTAGTCCCGGTAGGACTGGCTCCACGGCGTCGGCGACACGTCGAGCCGGGTGTGCACGACCACCTGCGACGCGCTGGTCACCGGGGTCATCCGCGCGAGGTTGTACGACGCGGCCACCCCTCTGTCGTACGAGATCCGCGTCGTATGCACCACTCGGAACTGCATCGTCACCGCGCCGCTCCTCCCTGCCAGCTCATGGTCACCGCGTGCGTGAAGTAGCGGTGCGTCACGGCGTCGCTCGCCGCCGCGCAGGTGCGCTGCAGCCGCTCCATCTCTCCGGGAAGGTCGGCGACGATGTCCCCGATGAAGCGGTACTCCAGCTCGGCCCGGGCCCTGCCGAGCAGCCGCTGCGCCTCGTCCTGAAAGCCGACCCGCTGGCCGCTCGCCTCGAGATTGCGCAGGCACAGCTCCGCCCTCGTCAGTGCGTGCACCACGGAGCGCGGGAACAGCCGGTCCAGCAGCAGGTACTCGGCCGCCTCGCGGTCGGTCTCCAGTCCGCGGTAGGCCCGCAGGAACGACTGGTAGGCGCCACAGGCGCGCAGTGTCGTCGGCCACGCCGAGTGCGCTCCCGGGCTGAGCGCGGAGGTCGCCACCAGCCGGGCCGTCATGTCGGCGCGCTCGAGCGACCGCCCGAGCACCAGGAAATGCCACCCCTCGTCGCGGCTCATGGTGGCGTCCGCCATGCCGTTGATCACCGCCGCCCGCTCCCGCATCCACCGGAAGGCGTCCTGGGTGCGCATGGCCCGGAACCGTCCGGACGGCAGGTAGCGGTACGTCGAGTTGATCGCCTCCCACATGTCGGTGGAGAGGGTCTCCCTGGCTCGCCGGGCGCTCTCCCGGGCTCCCGCGATGGCCGACGTGATCGACGTCGCCTCGTCGCCGTCGAAGGCCAGGCGGAACAGCGCCGATTCCAGGGTGAGGCGGCCACCGTCGGTCTGCCCGGGCACCTCGGTCCCCATCACCGAGAGCAAGGTCCGGCACGCCGCGTCGATGTCGACGGTGGGGTCCTCCACCATCATCTGGGTCTGCACGTCCAGGATCCGCGCCGTGTCCTCGGCGCGCTCGACGTAGCGCCCGATCCAGAACAGCGACTCCGCGATCCGGCTCAGCACGTAGGCACCTGCGGGGCCGACCACGGCTCCGCGGCCGGGTCGCAGCCGGCCTGCTGCTGCTGTTCCGCCTGCTGCTGCGCCTTGGCGGAGCGCGCCACCACCGCGGGTCCCGCGTCCATCGGCGGGGCGTGCACCTCGGGAACAGCCGCCCTGACGGGCTCGACGGCCCGGCCGCCGGCCAGCACCCAGGTGTCCTTGGACCCGCCGCCGCGGGAGGAGTTCACGATCAGCTCCCCCTCCGGGAGCGCGACTCGCGTGAGGCCACCGGGGAGCACCCACACCTTGTGCCCGTCGTTGACCGCGAACGGACGCAGGTCGACGTGCCGGGGCCTCATCCGGTCGCCGAACAGGGTCGGCACCGTCGACAGCTGGACGACGGGTTGGGCGATCCACATCCGAGGCTCGGCGATCACCTTGGCCCGCAGCGTCTCCAGCTCCTTGGCCGAAGCGTTCGGCCCGATCACGATGCCCTTGCCGCCCGAGCCGTCCACCGGCTTGAGCACCAGCTCCCCGAGACGGTCGAGGACCTCTTCGCGGTGCACGGGGTCCCCGCACCGCCAGGTGTCCACGTTGGCGAGCACCGGCTCCTCGGCCAGGTAGTAGCGGATGAGCTCCGGCACGTAGCTGTAGACGAGCTTGTCGTCCGCAACCCCGTTGCCGACCGCGTTGGCGATCGTCACGTTGCCCGCCCGGGCGGCGTTCATCAGGCCGGGGCAGCCCAGCAGGGAGTCCGAGCGGAAGTGCACCGGGTCCAGGAACTCGTCGTCGACGCGGCGGTAGATGACGTGGACCTGCTCCAGCCCGCGGGTGGTCCGCATCATCACCCGGCCTCGCTGGCACACCAGGTCGCGCCCCTCGACCAGCTCGATTCCCATCGTGCGCGCCAGCAGCGCATGCTCGAAGTACGCCCCGTTGAACACCCCGGGGGTGAGAACGACCACGGTCGGGTCGTCGACCCCGGCAGGCGCGCTCGCCCTCAGCGCGTTGAGCAGCTTGCGGGGATAGGAGCCGACCGGTCGGATGCGGTGGCCCGTGAACGTCTCGGACAGTGCCGCAGAGATCGCCCGCCGGTTGGTGATCACGTACGAGACGCCCGAGGGCACCCGGACGTTGTCCTCCAGCACCCGAAAGTCGCCACGGTCGTCACGAATCAGGTCGATGCCCGCCACGTGGATGCGGACACCGTTGGGGGTGTGCACCCCGGCCGCCACCCGGTGGAAGTGCGACGACGTGGTGACCACCGACCGGGGAACCACCCCGTCGTCGAAGACGCGGCCGGTGTCGTAGACGTCGTCGAGGAACATCTCCAGCACCTTGACCCGCTGCTGGACGCCGCGGTCGATCACCGTCCAGGCGTCCTGCTCGATGACTCGCGGCATGATGTCGAGCGGGAACGCCCGCTCCTCCCCGCCGATGTCGAAGGTCACGCCCTGCTCGAGGTACGCCGTCGTCAGGGCCTCCGCTCGAGCCCGGACCTCCGCGCCGGTGACCTGCGAGAAGGAGCTCGCCAGCCGTTCGTAGGGCCCACGGAGCGCGTCGCCGTCGAACATCTCGTCGTAGGCCTGCCCGGCCCCGGCCAGGTAGTCCTCGAACAGCTCCATCACAGGCGTCAGGTTATCGGGACCGTGTGACGGCGACGATGTGCACTCCCCGTACGGCCCGAGACCCCTGCAGATTCCCTGGGGCCCCTGGGAAACCGACACACCCCCAGAGTTGTAACGCTGGGGCGGTGCCAGTTTCACTGGGGGCTCAGGGAATTCGCCAGCAGCTGGTCAGCCGTTGACGCGGGTGGTGAGGCCGGTGGGCCCTCCGGGGGCGCCGTGGCACTTCTTGTACTTCTTGCCCGAGCCGCACGGGCACTCGGCGTTGCGGCTGGACCCGGCGTAGGGATCCTCGGTCAGCACCTGCTGCCCGCCGCTCTCGGTGACGGTGCTGACGCCCGCCTCGCCGTCGACTGCAGGCGCTGTGTAGGTCAGCTCCTGCGGGGTGCGGGGTGCCTCCAGGCCCTTGGCGCGGATCACCGGGAGCTCCTCGTCGCCGTGCGCCTGGTTCCCGACGCCGCCGTGCTGTGCCGACGAGGCAGCCGCCTGGGCCAGCGCCGGCCCGACCTCGACCTCGTCGGGCTCGGAGGCCTGCTGCGCCTGCTCGTCCTCGACCTGCACGTCGAGGTTGAACAGGAAGCCGACGGACTCCTCCTTGATGCCGTCCATCATGGCGTGGAACATGTCGAAGCCCTCGCGCTGGTACTCCACGAGCGGGTCGCGCTGGGAGTAGGCGCGCAGCCCGATGCCCTCGCGCAGGTAGTCCATCTCGTAGAGGTGCTCACGCCACTTGCGGTCCAGGACCGAGAGCAGCACACGCCGCTCGAGCTCGCGCATCACCTCGTCGCCGAACTCCGCCTCGCGCCGGTCGTAGGCCGACTGCGCGTCGGCCTTGAGCTCCTCGATGAGGTAGTCGCGGTCCAAGCCGTCGCGGCCGCCGGCCTCCTCCTCGACCTGCGCCAGCGTCTTGGACACCGGGTAGAGCTGCTTGAGCGCCACCCACAGCGCGTCGAGGTCCCACTCTTCGGGGAAACCGTCGGTGGAGCCCGTGACGTAGCCCTCGATGACATCGTCGATCATGGAGCGGATCTGCTCGTGCAGGTCGGCGCCCTCGAGGACCGCACGGCGCTCGCCGTAGATCACCTCGCGCTGCCTGTTCATGACGTCGTCGTACTTCAGGACGTTCTTGCGGGAGTCGAAGTTCTGCGACTCGACCTGGCCCTGCGCGGACGCGATCGAGCTGGTCACCGACTTGTTCTCGATGGGTACGTCGTCGGGCACCTTGAGCGTGGTGAGCACCCGGTCCACCCAGTCGGACTTGAACAGCCGCATCAGCTCGTCCTGCAACGAGAGGTAGAAGCGGGACTCGCCGGGGTCGCCCTGCCGCCCGGATCGCCCGCGCAGCTGGTTGTCGATGCGGCGCGACTCGTGCCGCTCGGTGCCGAGCACGTAGAGGCCGCCAGCGGCCTTCACCTCGTCGTGCTCGGCCGCCACCTGCTCCTTGATCCGCTCCACCGTCTCCGGCCAGGCAGCCTCGTAGGCCTCGCTGTCCTCGAGCGGGTCCAGGCCACGGTTGCGCAGCTCCTGGTCGGCCAGGAACTCCACCGACCCGCCCAGCATGATGTCGGTGCCGCGGCCCGCCATGTTCGTGGCCACGGTCACCGCACCCTTGTGGCCGGCCATCGCGACGATCTTCGCCTCGCTGTCGTGCTGCTTGGCGTTGAGCACGGTGTGCGGGATCCCCCGGCGCTTCAGCAGCCCGGACAGCAGCTCGGACTTCTCCACCGAGACGGTGCCGACCAGCACCGGCTGGCCCTGGTCGTGACGCTCGACGATGTCCTCCACGACCGCGTCGTACTTGGCCTCCTCGGTGCGGTAGACCAGGTCCGGCTGATCGATGCGCAGCGCCGGCATGTTGGTGGGGATCTGCACCACGCCGAGCCTGTAGATCTTGTCGAACTCCGAGGCCTCCGTCATCGCCGTGCCGGTCATGCCCGAGAGCTTCTTGTAGAGCCGGAAGTAGTTCTGCAGCGTGACGGTCGCGAGGGTCTGGTACTCCTCGCGGATCGTCACACCCTCCTTGGCCTCGATCGCCTGGTGCAGGCCCTCGTTGTAGCGACGCCCCGCGAGCATCCGCCCCGTGTGCTCGTCGACGATGAGCACCTCGCCGTCCATGACGACGTACTCCTTGTCGTTGCGGAACAGCTCCTTGGCCTTGATCGCGTTGTTCATGAACGAGATGAGGGGGGTGTTGACCGAGTCGTAGAGGTTGTCGATCCCGAGGTGGTCCTCGACCTTGGTGATCCCCGGCTCGAGGACCGAGATCGTGCGCTTCTTCTCGTCCACCTCGTAGTCGACGTCGCGCTGCATGCGGCGGGCGATCGAGGCGAACTCGCTGTACCAGCGGACCTCGTCCTGGGTGGGGCCGGAGATGATCAGCGGGGTCCGCGCCTCGTCGATGAGGATGGAGTCGACCTCGTCGACGATCGCGAAGTGGTGGCCCCGCTGCACGCACTCCTCGATGGAGCTGGCCATGTTGTCGCGCAGGTAGTCGAAGCCCAGCTCGTTGTTGGTGCCGTAGGTGATGTCAGCGGCGTAGGCGACCCGGCGCTCCTCCGGCGACATCTCCGGCAGGATCACCCCGACCGACAGGCCCAGGAAGTGGTGGAGCCGGCCCATCCACTCAGCGTGGTACTTGGCGAGGTAGTCGTTGACGGTGACCACGTGCACGCCGTTGCCGGTCAGGGCGTTGAGGTACGACGGGAGCGTGGCGACCAGCGTCTTGCCCTCACCGGTCTTCATCTCCGCGATGTTGCCCAGGTGCAGTGCGGCTCCGCCCATGATCTGCACGTCGAAGTGGCGCTGCCCCAGCACCCGCTTGGCCGCCTCGCGGACCGTCGCGAAGGCCTCGGGCATCAGGTCGTCGAGCGTCTCACCCTCGGCGAGCCGCTTGCGGAACTCGACGGTCTGTCCCCGCAGCTCCTCGTCGGTCATCGCGACGAAGTCGTCCTCGATGGCCTTGACTGCCCGAGCGACGGCTTCGAGCTGCCGGAGGGTCTTGCCCTCGCCGATGCGGAGGATTCTGTCGAGGATGGCAGGCACGAGCAACGACTCCTGGAGGTCGACGGTGGTGTCGGGCGACTCGGGGGCGGGGTCGAGCCCCGTCCGCCATCGTAACCGGCGCGGCAATCGGGGGCGGCAACCTCGGGCATTCCCTCCGAGCGGCTCCGGGGGTCGGCGAGTCGCACCATCGGGGACCCGTCAGCCGGCGCCCACCGTCTCGTCCTCGGGTCCGGCGACCGCTGCGGCCAGAGCCGCCGCGAGGTCTCCCCGCGGGTGCACCACGACGGCGCCGAGGCCCAGCCAACCCGCCAGCGCCCGCAGCTCGGCGGCGAGCTCGAACGCCGTCCGGGCAGGCGCGGCCGGCTCGGCGAAGGCGCTGAGCACCTGCAACGTCCCGGAGCGCCGCTCGGCCTTGAGGTCGACGCGGGCTACGATCCGGTCCCCGAGCAGGAAGGGCAGCACGTAGTAGCCGTGCACCCGACGGTTCTCGGGCACGTAGATCTCGATGCGGTAGTGGAAGCCGAAGAGCCGCTCCGTCCGCTCGCGTCGCCACACCAGCGGGTCGAAGGGCGAGAGCAGCGCGCGGGCGTCCACACGCCGGGGCAGCGCCGCGTCGCGGTGCAGGTAGGCCGGCCGGTCCCAGCCCTCCACCCGCACCGGCAGCAGCTCGCCGGCGTCGACGAGGGCGGCGAGTGCAGCACGGGCGAGCTCGACCGGCATCCGGAAGTAGTCGCGGAGGTCCGGCTCGGTGCCGACGCCGGAGGCGACCGCCGCCCGGCGGAGCAGCTCCACCGCCGCGTCGGCCTCCGATGGCTCCGGGGCGTGCAGGTGCTCGGGGGGCACCACCCGCGCCGGGAGGTCGTAGAGCCGCTCGAACTGAGTGGTGCGGCCCGCGACCGCGAGCTCGCCGGCCAGGAACAGGTACTCCAGCGCCTTCTTGGTCTCCGACCAGTTCCACCCCCAGTGCTCCTTGCGCGCGGGGAGGCCGTCGTCGAGGTCGCGGGCCGTCGAGGCACCACGATCCGCGATCTCCCGCACCAGCGACCCCGCGAGCTCCTGCCGCTCTGGCAGCCCCATCCAGGCGTGGCCCTGCTCACGGTAGTGCCGCATGCGGTGCCGCATGTGCGGCCACAGCTCGACCGGCATGAAGGCCGCGACGTGCGCCCAGTACTCGACGATCCGCCGCGGTGGAGCCTCCGCGGCCCGGTGCAGGAGCCCGATGTCGTAGGGGCCCATCCGGGAGTAGAGCGGCATGTAGTGCGCGCGCTGCAGCACGTTGACCGAGTCGATCTGGAGGACCGCCGTACGGGCCAGCGTGCGGCGGAACGTCCGCATGCTGGGAACGGTGTGCCGCGGGTCCCGGAAGCCCTGCGCGGCCAGGGCGACCCGGCGCGCAGCCACCGCCGAGAGCGCCGCCCGCGACGGGTCCGGCATCCGGTCCGGCATCGGTCAGGGGATGTCGAGCAGCTTCTCGCGCACGGCGTACATCACTGCCTCCATGCGCGAGTGCAGCTGCAGCTTCTCCAGGATGTTGCGGACGTGGTTCTTCACGGTGTTCTCGCTGATGAACAGTCGCTTGGCGATCTCGCGGTTGTTCAGTCCCTGCGCGACCAGCTTGAGCACCTCGAGCTCGCGCTCGGTGAGCCGGGGGGTGGGCAGCTGCTGACGGTCGGAGCGAGACATCTGCTTGAACTCGTCGAGGAGCTTGATGGCCATCGAGGGGCTGATCAGCGACTGCCCGTCCGCCACCACCCGGACGGCCTGGGCCACCTCGTCGATCGAGGAGTCCTTGAGGAGGTAGCCGGACGCGCCGTTCTTGACCGCGTCGTAGAGATCGGCCTCCTCGTCGCTGACCGTCAGCATGATGATGCGGGTGGTCGGGGCGATCTCCTTGATGGCCACGCACGCCTCGATGCCCGAGCGCTTCGGCATCCGCACGTCCATGAGAATCACCTCGGGCGCGGCGGCCGCCACCAGGTCGGTCGCGGCCACCCCGTCCCCGGCCTCGCCCACGACCTCGATGTCGTCCTCGACGCCGAGCAGCATCGTCAGGCCACGACGGAACAGCTCCTGGTCGTCGACGACGGCGACACGAATCGGTTCGCCGTTCGCCCTGCGCTGCTGGACCTCCATCGCACGATCATGGCATGCCTGCGGCACCACAGAGAGCGTTCTGACCCTCAAGCGGGCATTTACGCTCATCGACAGGGTTCAGCTGAGGTCGAGGCTGATCACACCGTAGTCGTAACCGCGCCGGCGGTAGACGACGGAGGGGCGCTCGCTGTCCTTGTCGACGAACAGGAAGAAGTCGTGGCCCACCAGCTCCATCTCGTAGAGGGCCTGGTCCAGGGTCATCGGCGTGGCCGGGTGGCTCTTCTCGCGGACGACCAGCGGTCCGTCGCCGAAGACGGTGAGCGGCCCGACGTGCCGCGGCGACTCGGCGTCGTCCTCAGGAGCGGGCGCCACCCCGTTGGGAGCCGGCTCCACCGCGGCCAGCGCCTTGCCGACCGAGACGGGCGTGTGGCGTCCCCGGTGCACGCGCTTGCGGTCCGCCGCCCGCCGCATCTGCGCGGCCATCTTGTCCAGCGCCTGGTCCAGGGCGGCCATCTTGTCCTCGGCATTGGCTTCGGCCCGGATCACCGGGCCCTTGGAGAAGGCGGTCAGCTCGACCCGCACCGCCCGGTCCGACTGGCGGGGGTTGCGCTCCTTCTCCACCTCCACCTCGACCCTGATCACGCGATGGTCGTGCTTCTCCAATCGGGCGAGCTTCTCCTCGACGTGAGCACGGAACGAGTCCGTGAGCTCGCAGTGCCGGCTGTTGAGCACGATGTCCATCGACGAACCTCCGTGGTCGGGTGGGTGCTGTAGTACTACGGGTGCAGCAGGCTGGAGCCCGTCCGGCCGACCTGGTCTTCGACCCCACAACCGCCTGCTGAGACTTTCGCAGCTTCTCCGCCACTACCGGCCTTCTCCCCCGGGCACGCCGCATCTGGCGACGCGTGGGAGGCAGGGCTTACCTCTAAGCCGCACCGTGATCGAACTCGCACGCGGGGCGCGTACCCCTCCTGCGGATTCTTACGTGGACCGTTTCGCCTGCGACTGGCATCGGCTAGCCGGCCGGACCCCGGACACGAGGATGAGCCTGAGCGAGGCCCGGGCACCTCCCCGCGCGGCGGTCCGGCGGCGCAACCACGGACCCGGACGGACTCCATGGACCGACGGTAGTCCGCCGGACCTGAGAAGGGTAGGAAACCCCCGACTACGCCTCATCGACTCCCGGCGGACCGGCGACGGGTCGCCGCGACCGTGGCGACCCCGCCCACGTCGACGCCGGCTGCCTCCAGCGCGCGCTGCGCCTCACGAGCGGTGGCGCCGGTGGTCAGCACGTCGTCGACGACGACCACCAGCTGCGAGGAGCGCGCCGCCGGTGCTCGGCGGCAGCGCATGGACCCGGCCAGGTTCGCAGTCCGCTCCGCGGCTCGGAGCGTGGACTGGTCCAGCACCGGCGCGACGACCACCAGCGCCCGGCTCACCACGGCCGGCTGGCCGCGCCGGCGCAGCCTGCTGGCGGCCTCGCGGGTGACCCGGAGCAGGGGGTCATGCCCCCGGCGGCGAACCACGGCCGGCCGGGACGGCACGGGGACCAGCACCAGGAGGCCGGGCCGCGACCCGCCGCTCCGTGCGGCGACCAGGTCGTGGAGCACGGCTCCCAGCACCCGTCCCAGCGGGTCGGCGAGGGCGAGCACCGCGTGCTCCTTGTGCTCGTTGACCAGGACCTTGAGCAGCCCGTCGTACTCCCCGGCGGCGTACGGCGTCACCAGGCCGGGCGGGATGGGGCAGGGCCACGCGACCTGCCCGCCACCCGGCAGGGTCGCGTCGCAGCGCCGGCACAGCACCCGGCCGGGAGCGGTGCAGCCGACGCAGGCGCCGCCCAGGAGGAGGTCCACCCCGGCGTCGATGACGGCGCGCGAGGGCGGCAGCAACCACACGGGCGAGCATGGCGCTCCCCGGCCTCCCCCTCAGCAGGCTCCCACCGGTCTGGGGACGGCGACGGACCTGGCGCGCCTGTGCACCGACGCCACGCGCCCGTCCCGCGTCAGCCGACGAACGTGACCGCGGTCAGTCCCGGAGCGATGCCGCTCTCCTCCCACCGGCCCCTGCTCGACAACGTGTAGAGCCGGCCGGTGGACGTGGCGAGGTGGAGGGGTGTGCCGCGCGACGGCGAGGTGACCAGCCGTACGGCGGGCCCGCGGAACCGGGCGTCGTCCGTGACGATGCCGGCTGCCGGCGACGACCCGTCGATCGTCGCCAGGAGCACGTCGAAGACCCCGCGGGAGGGCGACACCAGCACCGCGAGGTCGGTGGGGGTCCGCCAGGCGATGTCCCTGATGACCGCGGGGGCACCGTCGACGCGCAGCCGTCGGGCGGGTAGCACGCCGAGCACCTTGCCCTCGGTGTCGCGGCGCACCCGGGCCACGACGAGGCCGTCGCGGCCCCCCCGGCGGACCTCGGCGACCACCCGGGTGCCGTCCCGAGACACCGAGAAGCGGGAGACGTCCGCACCGGTCAGGCCTGGGGCCGCGACCGGTGTGGGGGAGCCGCCGGTGACCACAGACACCCGCGCGCCCGCCAACGTGCGGTCGACCACCCACAGCTGGCCGTGAAGGTCGAAGGCCGGTCGGAGCACGTCCGTTCCGCCGGGGTAGATCGTGCGGAGGTCGGCGGCGCGGGCGGCGCGTCCGGGCACCCCGTCACGGTCGGCGTCCACGACGGTGCGGCCATCGGTGCTGACCCCGGCGATGTGCTGGGCGAGCGGGTCGACCGCGATCCAGCGCGGATCCAGCGGCAGCGTCCCGAACGGTCCGCTGACCCGCTGCTCGTCGTCGGTGCCCAAGGTGACCACCCGACGGTTCCGGACCCCGAACAGGTCGGCGGACGCCCAGGCGACAGAGGGGTCGAACTCGGAAAAGTCACCCACGCCGACGTCCTCGCGAGCTCCCGGCAGGTCGAGAGGGCTCCCCTCGACCGTGATGCGGAGCCGCTGCACCCCGGGGACCTGCCCGAGGGTCCAGGCCGCTTGGGCGAGCATCATGGTGAGCTCGCGGTCGTCCGCCTCGAGCACCTGGTCGCTGAGCGGCACCTCGGCGGTGCCGTCGCGGGAGACGGGCACGGAGATGCCGTCGAGGACAGCGTCCGCCGGGAAGAACGAGCGCTCCACCTCCCGGAGCTGGCTCGGGGGACCCTTGAGGAGCCCGGCGAGCAGCAGCGTGGGCGCCTGGGCGCCCCGCGGCACGTGGACCGGCTCGGGGACCAGCACCTTGCCGGAGCGGTCGAAGAAGTACAGCGAGAACTGCCGGTACTGCGTCTCCAGCTGGGCGCGTGGGATGAGCAGCCGGTTGGGCGGGCGGTTGATCCGCCACTCCCCGCCTTCGCGGACGAGGCGCAGCTCGATGTCGCGGCCCCGACCCTCGGTGGGGTCGCCCCGCCAGGCTCCACGGTCGTCGAGCTCCACGACGTCGCGCAGTTGCAGGAGAACCGCGCCGCCGGGGCGGGGGACCAGGCTCTGGCTGCCGTACACGATCGTGCCCCGCTCGGGGACCCAGCTGCGGCTGGTGCCAGCGCTCAGGAACTCGCGCGCCACGACGGTGCTCAGGGGGGTCGCGGTCATCGCGGTCAGCCAGTTGTCCACCAGCGGCACCGGCGCGCTGCCGGCCCTGGGTCCAGGCGGCGTGTAGTCGATCAGCGCGTCGCCCTCCCCGCCGTCGGCGACGCTCCGGGTCCGCACCGGCCCGTCGGCCGGCAGCCCGATGCAGGCGCTGAGCGCCGGCCCGAGCAGCACGACGAGCAACACATAGATCCCTGGTCGCATCCGTCCCCTCACTGGACGGCCGCCCGCCGGGGCCGCTCGGGAGACACCCGCGTGCTCCGCCCGGTCGCTGCGTCCTCGGGCACCAGCGGCAGCGGGCTCGAGGTGAGGGGGTCCCCGGCGCGTCGGGGGAGCGTCAGCCGGAACTGCGCTCCGCGGCCCGGCTCCCCCCACGCCTGGAGCCACCCCCCGTGCAGGTGGGCGTCCTCCAGCGAGATGGACAGCCCCAGGCCGGTCCCGCCGCTGGTGCGGGCACGAGCAGGGTCGGCGCGCCAGAAGCGGTTGAACACCATGGCCGCCTCGCCCGGCTTCAGCCCGACCCCGTGGTCGCGCACGGCCAGCGCGGCTGCCTCGTCGTTGGCTCGCACGAGCACGACCACGTCGTCGCTGCCGGCGTAGTCGATCGCGTTGAGGACCAGGTTGCGGACCACTCGCTCCACCCGGCGGGGGTCCGCCTCGGCGAGGGCGGGCCGGTCCCCCGTGCGCACCACCACCTCGATCCCGTGCCGGTGCGCGAGCGGGCGGGTGGACTCCGCCACCCGGCGGGCCAGCTCCGCGAGGTCGACGTCCTCGAGCTCCAGTACCGCCGCACCGGCGTCGAACCGGCTGATCTCGAGGAGGTCCGACAGCAGCAGCTCGAACCGGTCGAGCTCCTTCTGGAGCAGCTCTGCCGCCCGGGCTGTCGGCGGGTCGAAGCGGCTGCGGGCGTCGTGGAGCACGTCGCCGGCCATCCGCACCGTCGTCAGAGGCGTCCTCAGCTCGTGCGACACGTCGGACACGAAACGACGCTGGACACGCGAGAGCTCCTCGAGCTGGCGGATCTGCTTCTGCAGGCTTGCCGCCATCTGGTTGAAGGAGGTGCCGAGCCGGGCGATGTCGTCGTCGCCGCGCACGTGCATCCGCTCCTCGAGCCGCCCGGAGGACAGTCGCTCCGCGACCCGCCGCGCGAGCCGCACGGGCGTCACGACCTGCCGGGTGACCAGCCAGGCCACCCCGCCGACGAGGAGCAGCAGCAGCGCTCCCCCGCTGACCAGGGCTCGCCGGACCAAGGACAGCGTGCTCTGCTGCTCCGTCATCGGGAACAGGAAGTACAGCGAGTACGTGCCGCCGTCGGTCGGGAGGCTCACCTGCGAGCCGGTCACCACCCCGGGCACGGGTGGGCGGCCGGACGAGGGGGCGTACCGGATCGTGGAGTAGGTGTAGGCGGTGGTGCCGGCGGTGCCCCGCTCCACCTCGTCGAGCAGCCGCGCGGGGACGCTGCCGGTCAGGACCCCCGGGGTGCTGCTGGTGCCGGCGCCGGTGACCCGGCCGGGACTGGACCCGGCGATCGGGCCGCTGAGGATCACCTCGTAGCCCTGCACCGAACCCCGGGACACCAGCGTCGACACGAGCTGGGTCAGCTGCGCGTCGGCGTCGAAGTCGTTGCCGGTCGCGGCGGAGAGCCGGCGCTGCGCCTCCGCGGTCGCTCGCGCAGCCTCGGCGACCGAGGTGTCGGTCTTGCCCTCGACGAGGCCCACGGTGATCTGACGCAACAGCACCCAGCCCACCAGCGAGACCACCAGCGCCGAGAGCAGCAGTGTGCTGAGCACCACCCGCGCCTGGATGGACCGCCCCCAGATGGTGACGGCCCGGCGCACCGGGCCCGGGATGCTCACCCGTGTCTCACGGGTGCGCCGACCCGGCCTTGTAGCCGACCCCGCGCACGGTCATCACGATCTCGGGCCTCTCCGGGTCGTGCTCGACCTTGGAGCGGAGCCGCTGCACGTGCACGTTGACCAGCCGGGTGTCGGCGGCGTGCCGGTAGCCCCACACCTGCTCCAGCAGCACCTCGCGGGTGAAGACCTGCCACGGCTTGCGGGCCAGGCAGACGAGGAGGTCGAACTCCAGCGGGGTGAGCGAGATGGTGCGACCGTCGCGCACCACCTCGTGCCCCGCCACGTCGACCGTGAGGTCGCCGATGGAGAGGACCTCGGGAGCAGGGTCGTCGAAGCGGCGCACCCGCGCTCGGATCCGGGCGACGAGCTCCTTGGGCTTGAACGGCTTGACGACGTAGTCGTCGGCCCCCGACTCGAGGCCGACGACCACGTCGACGGTGTCGCTGCGGGCGGTGAGCATCACGATGGGTACGCCTGACTCGGCCCGGATCTCCCGGCAGACGTCGATGCCGTCCTTGCCCGGAAGCATCAGGTCCAGCAGGACCACGTCGGGGCGGTAGTCCCGGAACTCGGCGAGTGCCCGGTCCCCGACCGGGCAGACCCGCGAGTCGAACCCCTCGTTGCGGAGCACGATGCCGAGCATCTCGGCGAGCGCGGCGTCGTCGTCGACGACCAGCACCCGTCCCCGTCCCGGCTGGCTGGGCTGACCCGTCTGGCTCATCGTCTCGGTCGTGCCCGCCCTCTGCTCACGCGCGTCCCCGTCCCCGGAGGGTCAGTAGCGGTAGTGGTCGGACTTGTACGGACCGGCCACGTCCACGCCGAGGTACTCGGCCTGCGGCTTGCTGAGCTCGGTGAGGGAGACGCCGAGCGCGGACAGGTGCAGCCGCGCGACCTCCTCGTCGAGGTGCTTGGGCAGCACGTAGACCCCCACCGGGTACTGGTCGGTCTTGGTGAAGATCTCGATCTGCGCCAGGACCTGGTTGGTGAACGAGTTCGACATCACGAACGAGGGGTGGCCGGTGGCGTTGCCGAGGTTCATCAGCCGGCCCTCCGACAGCACGATGATCGACGTACCTTTGGCGTCCGAGGCGTCGGGGAAGGTCCAGACGTCCACCTGCGGCTTGACGTTCTTGCGCACCACGCCGGGGTAGGACTCCAGGCCCGCCATGTCGATCTCGTTGTCGAAGTGGCCGATGTTGGCGACGATCGCCTGGAACTTCATCCGCCGCATCTGCTCGACGGTGACCACGTCCTTGTTGCCGGTCGCGGTGATGATGATGTCGGCGGTGTCCAGGACCTCGTCCAGGGTGGCGACCTGGTAGCCGTCCATCGCGGCCTGCAGCGCGCAGATCGGGTCGATCTCGGTGACGATCACACGGGCACCCTGACCACGAAGGGACTCCGCACAGCCCTTGCCCACGTCGCCGTAGCCGCAGACCACGGCGACCTTGCCGCCCATCAGCACGTCGGTGGCCCGGTTGATGCCGTCGATCAGCGAGTGCCGGCAGCCGTACTTGTTGTCGAACTTCGACTTCGTGACAGAGTCGTTGACGTTGATCGCCGGGAACAGCAGCGACTCCTCGCGCATCATGTCGTAGAGCCGCAGCACCCCGGTCGTGGTCTCCTCGGTGACGCCCTTGATGGCGTTCCCGATGGTCGTCCACCGCGTGTCGCTCTCCGCCAGGGAGTCGTGCAGGACCTGGTAGATGATGCGCTGCTCCGCGGACTCGGCGGAGTCGAGTGACGGCGCCCGCCCGTCCTTCTCGGCCTGGACGCCGAGGTGCACCAGCAGCGTCGCGTCGCCTCCGTCGTCGAGGATCATGTTCGCGCCGGACTCACCGGGCCAGTCGAGGATCCGCTGGGCGCACCACCAGTACTCCTCAAGCGACTCACCCTTCCAGGCGAACACCGGAACGCCCTGCGGGTCCTCCGGGGTGCCCTCGGGTCCGACGACCACCGCGGCGGCCGCGTGGTCCTGGGTGGAGAAGATGTTGCAGGAGGCCCAACGGACCTCGGCGCCGAGCGCGACGAGCGTCTCGATGAGCACCGCCGTCTGGATGGTCATGTGCAGCGATCCCGCGATCCGGGCGCCCGCCAGCGGCTGTGAGCCGGCGTACCGCTCCCGCATCGCCATCAGTCCCGGCATCTCGTGCTCGGCCAGCGTGATCTCGGTGCGGCCGTAGTCGGCCAGGCTCAGATCGGCAACCTTGAAGTCCATGTGTGAGTGTGTTCCCTCGGTGCAGTCGTCGGGTAGTCGTCGGCAGTCGCGCCTCGGCGCTCAGCAGGGCCCAGACTACCCGGGGCCGCGCCGCCACGAGAATCGACGAGCCGCGCCGCGCGGCGCGGACCGCCTCAGTGACCGGCGGGCTCGGGGACCTCGGGCCGGGAGTCGGTCTCGTGACCCTCGACGAAGATGTCCGGCTCGACGTAGATCGACTGAGCGGTCGGCTCGGCCTCCCTCATCGCCCGCTCCGCCGCGTCGATGCTCCGGGCGACGTCGTCGGCCTGGGCCGAGCGCGGGACCCCGATCTTCACGGCGACGAGCAGCTCCTCGGGGCCCAGGTGCATGGTCTTCATGTGGATGACGCGATCCACCCCGTCGGCCTGCTCCAGACTCTCCCGGAGCCGGCGTTGAGCGTCCGGACTGGCCGCCTCCCCGAGCAGCAGCGACTTGGTCTCCACCCCCAGCACGGCCGCCACCGAGACCAGCAGCAGGCCGATGGCCGCCGTACCAGCCACGTCGAAGTAGCCGTTGTGGGTGATCAGCGACAGGCCGACCCCGAGCAGTGCGAAGGTGAGCCCGATCAGCGCGGCGAGGTCCTCCAGCAGGATCACCGGGAGCTCGGGCGCCTTGGCGCGCCGGACAAACTCCGGCCAGGACACCTGGCCGCGGGTCTTGTTGCTCTCCCGGCTGCGTCCGAGGCCGACGCTCCCTCTATCTGCGTCCGAGGCCGACGCTCCCTCTATCTGCGTCCGAGGCCGACGCTCCCTCTATCTGCGTCCGAGGCCGAGCTCCACCCG
>DASQDP010000205.1:0-7891 GCA_035634095.1 Nocardioidaceae bacterium
AGCAGCACCACGATGACCGCGTCGTTGCGGCCGTCCTCGGTCAGCTCGTGCGCGAGCTGCACCGCGGCGAAGGCGGCCATCCCCGACGAGCCGCCGACCAGCAGCGCCTCCTCGCGCGCCAGCCGGCGGGTGAAGCCGAACGAGTCGGCGTCGGAGACCTCGATGATCCGGTCCGCGATGGTCCGGTCGTAGGTCGAGGGCCAGAAGTCCTCGCCCACCCCCTCGACGAGGTAGGGCCGACCGGTGCCGCCGGAGTAGACCGAGCCGGCCGGGTCCGCACCGACGATCTGGATCTCGGGGTTCTGCTCCTTGAGGTAGCGGCCGATGCCGCTGATGGTCCCCCCGGTGCCCACTCCCGTGACGAAGTGCGTGATCCGGCCGTCGGTCTGCGCCCAGATCTCGGGGCCGGTGGTCTCGTAGTGCGAGCGCGGGTTGTGCTGGTTGGCGTACTGGTTGGGCTTCCAGCCGCCCTCGGTCTCGGCGGCCAACCGGTCCGAGACGCTGTAGTAGCTGTTGGGGTGGTCCGGTTCGACGGCGGTGGGGCAGACGACCACCTCGGCGCCGTACGCCTTGAGGACGTTGCGCTTGTCCTCGCTCACCTTGTCCGGGCACACGAACACGCACTTGTAGCCCCTGGCCTGGGCGACGATGGCCAGCCCGACCCCGGTGTTGCCGGAGGTGGGCTCCACGATGGTGCCTCCGGGTCGCAGCTCGCCCGAGGCCTCGGCGGCCTCGACCATCCGGGTGGCGATGCGGTCCTTCACCGACCCGCCCGGGTTGAGGTACTCGATCTTGGCGAGCACGAGGGGTCGGGCGCCGTCCGTCGTCCTGCCCAGCTTGACGAGAGGAGTGTTGCCGACCAGGTCCACGAGTGAGTTCACGTATTGCACGCCTGCAGTTTATGGCGGACTCGTAGAGTGGTGGGGTGAGCAAGGCCGCAGCGGCACGCAGGCTTGCCGCCGCCGCAGCGTTCGGCGGCGGCGGCCTGTCCGTGGTCGGCGCCTCGCTGTACGGCCTGCTGCGGGCCGAGGCCACGCTCGCGCGGAGGACGATCGGCAACGCGACCGGGACTCCCCCGGACTCGACCGGGTGGTACGGACGCGGCCGCCCCGGGCCTGCGCTCAAGGTGGCGCTGCTCGGGGACTCCTCGGCCTGCGGCTACGGCGTTCAGGCGGTGGAGGACACGCCGGGAGCACATCTGGCGTCCGGGCTCGCGGAGGGCGCGGACCGCCGCGTCTACCTGCGTTCCGTCGGGTTCGTCGGTGCCCAGACCCGGCACCTGCCCGGCCAGATCGACCGCGCCCTGCCCGTCGAGCCGCACCTCGCGGTGATCATGGTCGGCGCGAACGACGTCACCCACTCCCGGCTGCCGTCGGAGTCGGTGAGGGAGCTGGCGGGCGCGGTGCGCCGGCTGCGGGACGCCGGCGTCGAGGTGGTGGTGGGCACCTGCCCGGACCTCGGCACCATCGAGCCGATCGCCCCGCCGCTGCGCCAGGTGGCCAGGCTGTGGTCGCGCCGACTGGCCACTGCCCAGGCGATCGCCACCGTCGAGGCCGGCGGGCGGTCCGTCTCCCTCGCCTCCGTCCTGGGCCCGGAGTTCGCCGGGACGCCGGCGTTGATGTTCGGTCCCGACCGGTTCCACCCGTCGGCGGCCGGCTACGCCAGCCTGGCCCAGGTGCTGCTGCCCTCGGTGCTCGCCGCGGTCGGCGTCGTCCCCTTCGAGGAGCTGGTGCCCGAGGCGGCCCGCGGCGAGGCCATCCTGCCGATCAGCGAGGCCGCCGTCGAGGCGGCCCGCACGCCCGGCACCGAGATCGACGGCACCGAGGTCGCGGGGGTGTCCCGCGGGCACCGCGGCCGCTGGGTGCAGCTGCGTCGACGCCGCCGCCACCCGGAGGCGGACGTCGAGTCGCCCGAGGTGTCCGAGGCCGTGGTGCCGGCCACCTGACCTGTGGCCGGACGCAGCGACGCTCCCGGCCGGAGCGGCCGGGAGCGTCGAGGATGCTGGTGCTGCAGGGTCTGGTCAGTCGCCACGCAGGATCGCGAGGATCCGCAGCAGCTCGACGTAGATCCAGATGATGGTCACGGTCAGGCCGAACGCAGCCCGCCACGACTCGCGCTCGGGAAGCCCGGCCTCGATGCCGCGCTCCACGAAGTCGAAGTCGAGGATCAGCATCAGCACGCCCAGCCCGAGGCCGATGACGCTGGACAGCAGCCCCATCGGACCGAAGCCGTTGAAGCCGAACGAGTTCCCGAACATGGACAGCACGACGTCCATCAGGGACAGCGCGACAAAGCCGAACATCGCGCCGATGACCCACTTGCGGAAGGTCGGAGTGACACGGATGTTGAAGAACTTGTACGCCGCCAGCGTGCCGGCCACCGCCGCCACCGTGCCGACCACGGCTCCGATGACCAGACCGCCGCCGAACATCGCCTCCAGCACCTTGCTGAATGCGCCGACGAAGAGGCCCTGCAGGGCCGCGTAGGCGATCACCAGGGCCGGGCTGACCACCCGCTTGAACGAGTTGACCAGCGAGAGCGCGAAGCCGCCGAACGCGCCGACCATGAGCAGGAGGTAGAGGGACGACGCGTTGACCGCCGGGTCCCGCGGGTCCGGGGTGAGGACCCAGGTCGCCGCGGCGACGAGGATGGTCACGCCGAGGGTGAGTGCGGTCTTCTGGACCACCGAGTCGATGGTCATCGGACCTGTCGAGGTCCCGGTCGGCGCTCCGCTGCCCTGGCCGTACGGGTCGTAGCCCTGACCGGCGTACCCGGGCTGACCGGTGGGCGCACTGCCGTAGGCGGGGTAGCTCATCCCGCTCGCGGGGGAGGTCTGTGACCGCCCGTTGAAGCCCTCCGCCCTGCGGAAGACTGGGTTGCTGCTCTGCATGGTGTGGTCTCCTCCTTGGAGGCCTGCGGCTCCCGCTCTGGGAGCCCGCGGACGGACCGCAAGCATCATCTTACGGATCCGTACCTGTGCAACGGGAGGAACAGGGCCGTTGTTCCCTCAGAAGCCGCCTCGGGTGCCCCCGGTCGGACTCGAACCGACACTGAAAGGTGTTTAAGACCTCTTCCTCTGCCGTTGGGATACGAGGGCCGCTGCCGCGGGTCATCCTGCCACGGCGAGCTCGGCGGCCCGGCCGAGCACGGCGTCCAGCATCGGCTCGGTCAGCCTGCCGGTGAAGGTGTTCTGCTGGGAGGGGTGGTACGAGCCCAGGAGCACGACCGGGCGCCCCTCGGGGGTGGTCACCTCGGCCTCCGCGCCGTGACCGAACCTCGGCTTGGGTCGCGGCACGTCGTACCCTGCGGTCCGCAACGTGCGCAGCGCGGCGTCCCAGGCGTACAGGCCGAGGCAGACCACCACCCGCAGCGAGTCCTGCAGCAGCTGCAGCTCGCGGACCAGCCACGGCCCGCAGGTGTCGCGCTCCTCGACGGTCGGCTTGTTGTCCGGAGGCGCGCACCGCACGGCCGCCACCATGCGGGTGCCGAGCAGCCGCTGGCCGTCCCCGGCGTGCATCGACGTCTGCTGGGCGGCCAGCCCTACCCGGTGCAGCGAGGCGAACAGCCAGTCCCCGGACCGGTCGCCGGTGAAGATGCGCCCGGTGCGGTTCCCGCCGTTCGCGGCAGGAGCCAACCCCACGACGAGCACCGCGGCCTCCGGCGAGCCCCATCCGGCGATGGGCCGGCCCCAGTAGGGCTCCCCCGCGTACGACGCGCGCTTGGCCGCGGCCACGCCCTCCCGCCAGGCCACCAGCCGGTCGCACGCCCGGCACACCGAGACCGCCGCGGTCAGCGCCTCGAGGTCCGCCGTGCCGGCGAGCCGCGCCACATCGTCAGCGTCCCGGGCGACAGGCGTGCCGACGTCCGCGGGGTCGCCCGGCCACCCCGTGCCCGGCTGCACCGGCGAGGGGAACGGTGCCCCGGTGACCGGGTGCGGCAGGTCAGGCAACGGACCATGCGATGCCGTCGAGGATGTCGGAGTCGGAGACCGTCAGCCGTTCGGCGCCGACGCGGCGCAGCACCCGGTCCAGGATCAGGGCGCCCGCGCCGATCACGTCGGAGCGACCGGCGGGCACCCCGAGCTGCTCGCGCTCGGCCACCGTCATCGCCACGACCCGGGCGGCCAGGTCGTGCACCTGCCGGAGCGGGAAGGACGCGTGGTGGACCCGGTCCCGGTCCCACGTGCGCAGACCGAGGAGCAGGGTGCCCATCGTGGTGACCGTCCCCGCCACGCCCACGAAGGTGGGTGCGTCGCCGACGTGGACGCCGTACGACGGAAGGGTGTCCAGCGCCTCGTCCACCAGCCGTCCCGCGTCGGCCAACTCGCCGGCTGCCGGTGGGTCGGAGGGCATCAGGCGTTCGGTCACCCGCACGGAGCCGATGTCGAGGGAGCGCGTCGCCGTCACCCGGCCGTTCGCGTCGCCGACGATGAGCTCGGTCGACCCGCCGCCGATGTCGAGCACCGCGATCGGCGGCACGACCGGCCCACCGGTGGCCAGCGAGCGGGTGGCGCCGTCGTAGGCCAGCTGCGCCTCCTCGTCCCCGGAGACCACCTCGAGCAGCACACCGAGCCGGTCACGGACACCGTCGACGAACACCGAGGCGTTCTCTGCATCACGGCTGGCCGAGGTCGCCACGAAGCGGACCACGTCGACCGAGTGGTCGGACATCACGGCGGCGTACTCGTCGACGGCGGCGAACACCCGGTCCAGAGCCTCGTCGGCCAGCCTGCCGGTCCGGTCCACGCCCTGGCCGAGCCTCACGATCCTCATCTCGCGCACCAGGTCGTCCTGCGTGCCGGCGGCTCTGTCGACGTCGGCGACGAGGAGCTTGATCGTGTTGGTGCCGCAGTCGATCGCGGCCACGCGCGTCACTGCGCCACCTCATCGCCGGGACCGGCCGCGGCGCACGGGCCGGTGGCCCAGAAGTCGCCCAGCAGCGCGAGCACCTCGTCGCCGAGCGGGTTCACTCCCGGTCCCTGAGCCAGGGACTGGCCGGCCAGCACGTGGAGGCACTTCACGCGGGTCGGCATGCCACCGGCTGAGACGCCGCTGATCTCCGGCACGGAGCCGATGGACTCCCGGAAGTCGAGGTAGGCCTCGTGCGCCCGGCGGTACCCCTCGGCGAGCGCCGCGTCGCCCTCCAGACGCTCACTCATCTCCCGCATCAGCCCGGACGCCTCCAGCGTCCCGATCCGGCCCGCCGCGCGCGGGCAGGTGAGGTAGAACGTCGTGGGAAACGGCGTGCCGTCCTCGAGCCGCGGCTCGGTGACCACCACGTCGGGGTTGCCGCAGGGGCACCGGTGCCCGAGGGCGTGCACCGACCGGGGCGGGCGTCCCAGCTGTGCCTCGACGACAGCGAGGTCGTCGGCCCCGATCAACGCTGCGGCCCGTCCGCGGACGGCCGCGGTGCCTTGATCCTGGTGGCCGGCGGCGGCACGTCCCGCTCGTCGGCGGGGGCGCCGCCCGCGGCCACCACGCTGCCCCAGGCCGACTGCCACCACAGCGGCCGGGTCGCCTCGGTCACCACCTCCGGCGGCGTCAACGAGTCGCTGTGGTCCAGCGGGGTGCCGTCCTCGTCGAGCACCTGGAAGCCGATCTCGCCGGGCAGCACCCAGCCGAACCGCTGGTGAGCGGTCATCGAGATGAAGGCCGGGTCCTTCCACCGCTTCCGCTCGCGGCTCAGCCGGTCCACGTCGGCCTGCGAGGAGGCGATGCTGGCCCGCAGCGAGGCGAGATGTGACCGCTGCTCGAGGAACGCCCTGGCACTGGACGCGTAGGACACCATCAGCAGGGCCAGGACCAGCACCAGGACCGCCGCCCGCGCCGTGAGCCGCGGACGCGCCGGCGTGTCCCGGGCGGCCGCAGGACGGGGCCGCGACCGGCCCCGGGTGGGACCAGCGCCGGGTCGGGCGCCACCCCGGGGCGCCGACGCGCCGGACATGCCCGGCGTGCGTCGGGTGCCGCCGCGCGCCCCGGCCGGCGCAGCGCGCGTGCGCGGGTCCGAGCCCCGTCCCGGCGGGCCGCTCACCATCCTCGGCTCAGCTGCCCGCGCTGCCGTACCGGGGGAAGGCGCCGCGACCGGCGTACCGGGCGGCGTCGTCGAGCTGCTCCTCGATGCGCAACAGCTGGTTGTACTTGGCCACGCGCTCGGAGCGCGCCGGCGCACCTGTCTTGATCTGCCCGCAGTTGGTGGCCACCGCCAGATCGGCGATGGTGGTGTCCTCGGTCTCGCCGGAGCGGTGGCTCATCATGCAGCGGAAGCTGCTCCGGTGGGCGAGGTCGACGGAGTCCAGGGTCTCGGTCAGCGACCCGATCTGGTTGACCTTGACGAGCATCGCGTTGGCGGACCGCTCGGCGATGCCGCGACCGAGCCGCTCCACGTTCGTCACGAACAGGTCGTCGCCGACGAGCTGGATCTTCGTGCCGAGCTCGGCCGTCATGGCGGCCCAGCCGGACCAGTCCTCCTCGTCGAGGGGGTCCTCGATCGAGACGATGGGGTACGAGGCCACGAGGTCCGCGTAGTACGCCTGCATCTGCTCGCTGGTCTTGGTGGCGCCCTCGAAGCGGTAGCCACCGTCGTCGAAGAACTCGCTGGCCGCCACGTCCATGGCGAGCACGATGTCCTCACCGAGCCGGAGGCCTGCCCGCTCCACCGCGACACTGATCAGGTCGAGCGCCTCACGGTTGTTCGGAAGGTCGGGGGCGAAGCCGCCCTCGTCGCCGAGCCCGGTCGCGAGCCCCTTCTCCTTGAGCACCGCCTTCAGCGCGTGGTACACGGCGGCGCCCTGCTCCAACGCCTCCCGGAACGTCGCAGCCCCGATGGGCGCGACCATGAACTCCTGGACGTCCACTCCGGTGTCGGCGTGCGATCCGCCGTTGAGGATGTTCATCATCGGCACCGGCAGCAGGTGCGCGTTGGGCCCCCCGACGTAGCGGAACAGCGGCAGCTCGGAGTACTCCGCGGCGGCGCGGGCCACGGCCAGGGACACGCCCAGGATCGCGTTCGCGCCGAGCGTGGCCTTGTTGGGCGTGCCGTCGAGGTCGAGGAGTCGCTGGTCGACGAGCCGCTGCTCGGTGGCGTCGAAACCGACCAGCTCCGGCCCGATCACGTCGCGGACGGCGTCGACCGCCTTGAGCACCCCCTTGCCGCCGTAGCGGTCACCGCCGTCGCGCAGCTCGACCGCCTCGAAGGCCCCGGTGGAGGCTCCCGAGGGGACCGCGGCCCGGCCCAGGGTGCCGTCGTCGAGCAGGATCTCGACCTCGACGGTGGGGTTGCCGCGCGAGTCGAGGATCTCGCGGGCGTCTACAGCATCGATGGACGCCACGGTGCCACTCCTTGCCGGTCGGAGGTCAGGTGAACGGCACCCACCCTAGCGTCGGAGCCGGTCGATCCGGCCAGGGCTCGCCCTGCGGCAAGGCCGGTGCGGCAGGTCTGGCACGCTCCCGGCATGGTGGGTCAGACAGGTCGGAGCAGCAGCGGCGGCGGCCGGTGGTGGTCCCGGCGGGCTCGGCGGGCCGAGCCGGGTCTCGATCCGTCCCGCGAGGACCTTCTTGTGGTCGCGTCCAGCTTCGACGACGCCGAGGCAGCCTCCGCCGCGCTGGCGCGCGCGGCCACCACGGACCCGCGGTGGCGGCCGGACGTCCAGGCCGTGCTGCGTCACCACCTGCTGCTGCCCGCCGAGGCGGTCGACGACGCGGTGAGGGTCGCCGGACAGGACGGCTACGTCGAGGCCGCTGCCGCCCACCCCCCGCCCGTCGGCCCTGGCGCCCACGGGGCGCGGCCGAGCCTCGCCGCGGTGCCGGACGGCCGGATGCTCGTGCTGGTCCGGGTCCAGCTCCTGGACGCGCTGCGCTGCTCGCAGGAGCGGTCCCGGATGGCGGGGCTGGCG
>DASQDP010000206.1:0-1913 GCA_035634095.1 Nocardioidaceae bacterium
GACTGGGAGGCGGTGCTCACCCCGGTGGTGGACGCCCTCGTCGGGCGCCCGGACGTCGACGCCACCGCCCTCACCGCCTCCGGGATCAGCCAGGCCGGGTACTGGGTGCCACGGGCGTTGGCGTTCGAGCACAGGTTCGTCGCGGCGGTCGCCGACCCGGGGGTCGTCGACGTGTCGACGTCCTGGACGGAGTACCTGCCGGCCGAGATGCTCCAGCTGCTCGACGCCGGCCGCAAGGACGACTTCGACCGGTACATGGCCCAGGCGGGCGGGGACCCGGAGACGGCGCGCACCTTCGCCTACCGGGCCCGTCCCTTCGGTGTGAGCAGCCCGTTCGACCTGTTCACCGAGGTCCGCCGCTACCAACTGCGGGACGTGGCGGAGCGGATCCGGACTCCGCTGCTGATCACCGAACCCGAGGACGAGCAGTTCTGGCCCGGGCAGTCCGAGCAACTGGCCGGGCTGCTCACCGCACCGCACGAGATGGCCCGCTTCGGCGTGGTGGACGGCGCCAACTGGCACTGCCAGCCGCTCGGGCGGCGGCTGACCGCGCTGCACGCGTTCGAGTGGCTGGAGGCCCACCTGCCGAGCCGCTGACGTCCAGGCCGCGATCCGTGCTTCCCGGCCTGTACCGAACCTGGGTTCCTACGGTGCCGGGGGTGTCCTGCTGGACCGGCTGCCCGCTGATCCCCTCGTCGCCGACCACGTGGTGCCCCGCGCGAGTGGGGACGACCGCGGCCTGCGGCACGGCCTCGCGATCGCCGCACAACTGCTGGCGCCCCGCCGGACGGCACCCACCCGGCTGGCTTCGCCTTCGCACAGGTGGACCCCTGGTGCCAGGCTGGGCCGGTCCTGCTGTGCGTCGACGACGCCCCCGGCTGGACACCGCGTCGATCGGCCTGCCCCGCCGCCTGGCGTAGGCCCGCCGCTCGACTCCCTCTGCGGTTTCGGCGCCCTGCCACGTCCTCCCACCCATGGACCCGGTGGACGTCGGGGAGCTCGTGCGCGAGCGGCTGGGCGCATGGCGCTCTGCGGACCCCTCCGCCGTTCTCGACCGAGCCGCGGCGACCCGCTCTTCGTCCTCCTGCTGATGGGGACCTGCAGACCCGGGGCCTGCTCGTCCGGTCGGGTCGCGACCGGATCGCTGTGTCGAACGACGCGAGTGCCGTCCCGGCGGCTGTAGGTCTCGCTGCGGACGGTCCAGAGCCACGTCCCGCACATCCTCGCCGAGCTGGGCCTCCGCTCTCGGATGGGGATCGCCGCGCAGTGCGCCGATGTCGCTCCCCCCTGGACCGAACATCGGCACGATGGCGGATGTCTGCTCGGTGACGGCTTCCTAGCGTCGCTGCCATGAAGCCACTGTCCTTCGTCCTCGACTTCCTCCCGTGGATCGTCTTCACGGTCGTGGCGCATCGATCGGCCGCGGACGCCGTAGCGTGGAGCGCGCTGCTCGCGGTCGTCCTCACAGCCGTCCTGCTGATCAGGGCCAGGCAGCGGGGCGACCCCACGACGCTGAACGCCGTGTCCCTCGGCATCTTCGGGGTGATCGCCGTCCTCGGGTTCGTCGGCGGCCCTCCGGTCGACGACTGGCTCTACACCTGGGGTCGGCCCCTCGTGGGCGTGGTCCTCGGCGTGTACGTCCTGGCCACAGCCTCGGTGCGCCCCTTCACTGAGCAGTACGC
The DNA here is from genome assembly GCA_035634095.1 of Nocardioidaceae bacterium. Taxonomy (GTDB): domain Bacteria; phylum Actinomycetota; class Actinomycetes; order Propionibacteriales; family Nocardioidaceae; genus Nocardioides_B. The sequence goes on from DASQDP010000206.1 coordinate 1,683, forward strand.
CCGGCAGTCGACCCCGCGTCAGTACTGGGGATCACCGACGTTCCACTCCATCAACCGGGTCATCAGCGCGGCCTGGGGACTCGGCCTGGTCGTCATCGGGGGGTGCTCTCTGCTCCTCACGGCCCTCGACCAACAGCACACCACCTTCTCCTCGGTCCACCTCGTGGAGCTGCTCCTCAACTGGGTGATCCCGATCGCGGTCATCTGGGGACTGGTGAAGTTCACGGCTGC
>DASQDP010000207.1:0-26939 GCA_035634095.1 Nocardioidaceae bacterium
AGCGAACGGCATCTCCGAGCCGGTGAAGATCTCCGGGGAGTACTCGTAGCCGATCTCGGTCTTCTGCAGGTAGGAGTCGGCGTACTTCATGACGATCTCGGTGCCCCGCGTCGCGATGTGCTTGATCTCGTCCTTGCCGGCGTGGAACACCACGCGTCGGAACAGAGGTGCGATCGCGTTGTAGAGGTGGATGTTGGCCCTGGGTACGCCGACCAGCGACTGCACGCTGCGCTCGATCAGGTCCTCGCGCGCCTGGGTCAGCACCGAGATCGTGACGTCGTCGGGGATGTGCTCGCCCTCGATCAGCTGCCGCACGAACGCGAAGTCGGTCTCGCTGGCGGCCGGGAAGCCGACCTCGATCTCCTTGTAGCCCATCCGGACCAGGAGGTCGAACATGGTCATCTTGCGAGGCGGCGACATGGGGTCGATCAGCGCCTGGTTGCCGTCCCGCAGGTCGGTGGACAGCCACCGCGGCGCCTGCGTGATCGTCGCGTTCGGCCAGGTGCGGTCCGGCAGGTCGATCGGCGGGAAGGCCCGGTAGCGGTGGAACGGCATCGGGCTGGGCTGCTGGGAGTGCGTACGGCGGTGCAGAGTCATGGGGTGCTCGCTGTCTGGGTCGCTGGGTCGTCGAGGTCCGGAGGGGTCGACCATCTCCGCAGCGAGGGGGTCCGGGTCCCCTCAGAGGGGGCGAACCTCGCTGCGGCAGCGAAGGAGGAGGCTGGGTCGCGGCATGACCCGTCCACTCTAGACCTGGGTACGCCGGCCGCGCACCCGCCCTGCTTCACTGGCCTCGTGCGCGCGCCCCTCGTTGCCGTCGTGGTGGTGACGGTGCTGTCCGGGTGCACTGCCCGAGCCCCCTCCCCGGCCGGGGATGCGGCCTCTCCGGCGGCGAGCGCGTCGAGCCCGGACCTGTCGACCACCGGGACCGCGACGACCGGCGTGACCCCGACGCCCGTCGTACCCCCGCCACCGCCGAAGGCCGCCTGCTACCGGCTCGGCAGCGCCGAGCTCACCCGCCCCACGCACGCCGGCCGCCCGGTGCCCTGCTCACGTCGGCACACGGCCCTCACCATCCATGTCGGACGTCTGGAGCCGGCGGCCGCGGGAGGACGGTTGGCCGTCGACTCGCCGGCGGTGCAGAAGCACCTGGCCGAGACGTGCCCGCGACGGCTGGCGGCGTTCGTCGGCGGCTCGCGACGCCAGCGCGACCTGTCACGGCTCGCCGTGGTGTGGTTCGGCCCGACGCTGCAGGAGGCGGACGCGGGGGCGCGGTGGTTCCGGTGCGACCTGGTCGCCTTCGACAGGGGTGCCACGCTGCTGGCACTTCCCGGCGCACGCAGGCTGCGCGGTGTCCTGGACCGGACCGGGGCGCTGGACGCCTACGGCCTCTGCGGCACGACGGCGCCCGGAGCAGCGGGATTCCAGCGGGTGGCGTGCGCGCGCCGTCACTCCTGGCGCGCGATCGACACCCTGGCGCTGGAGGGACGCAGCTACCCCGGCGCCCGAGGAGCTCGCCGGGCCGGGGACGCCGCGTGCAAGGCCGAGGCGAGGTCACGGGCGGAGAACACGCTCTCGTTCCGGTACGGGTGGGAGTGGCCGACCGCAGCGCAGTGGCGGGCTGGGCAGCGGTTCGGCTACTGCTGGGCTCCGGAGCGGGGTCCGGGCTGAGAGCTCAGAAGCCCAGCCGGCGCAGCTGCTTGGGGTCGCGCTGCCAGTCCTTGGCGATCTTGACGTGCAGGTCGAGGTAGACCGGAGTGCCCAGGAGCGCCTCGATCTGGACGCGGGCCGCGGAGCCCACCTCGCGCAGCCGGCTGCCCCGGTGCCCGATCACGATGCCCTTCTGCGACGAGCGCTCCACGAACAGGTTGGCGTGCACGTCCAGCAGTGGTCGGTCCTCGGGCCGGCCCTCCCGCAGCCCCATCTCCTCCACCACCACGGCGATCGAGTGCGGCAGCTCGTCGCGGACTCCCTCCAGGGCTGCCTCGCGGATCAGCTCGGCGACGAGCGTCTCCTCCGGTGCGTCGGTCAGCTCGCCCTCGGGGTACAGCGCCGGCCCCTCCGGCAGCTGCGCCACCAGCAGGTCGGCGAGCAGCCCGACCTGGTCGCCCGAGCGGGCCGAGACCGGCACGATCTCCTGCCAGTCGGTGCTCGTCTCCTCCCCCAGCCGCGCGATGGACAGCAGGTGCTCGCCCATCCGCTCCGGGCCGGCGAGGTCCGCCTTGGTGGCCACGGCGACCTTGACCGTGCCGCGGACCTTGGCCAGCTCGGTGACCAGGTACCGGTCCCCGGGCCCGACCTTCTCGTCCGCCGGGAAGCACACCGCGACGACGTCCACCTCCGCCCACGTCGTCGTCACCAGGTCGTTGAGGCGCTCGCCGAGAAGGGTCCGCGGCCGGTGCAGCCCCGGGGTGTCCATCAGCACCAGCTGGGCGTCCGGCCGGTGCACGATGCCGCGTACGACGGTCCGGGTGGTCTGCGGCTTCGAGGAGGTGATCGCCACCTTGGTCCCGACCAGGGCATTGGTCAGCGTGGACTTGCCGGCGTTGGGCCGGCCGACGAAGGAGGCGAAGCCGCTTCGGAAGTCGGGCACCCTAGCCAGCCACCGGCCGCGTCAGCTGAGCCAGTCGGGCCGCAGCGGGAACTGCGCGCCGCCTCGCTCGTCCGGCTTGACCGCGAGCACCTGGTGCAGCTGGATCTCGTTGCGCTCGAACGAGCGCCGCGATCCGGCCATGTAGATGCCCCACACCTTGGCCGTGCCCTCACCGACCTCGCGCACGCACTCGTCCCAGTTCGCGACCAGGTTCGCCGACCAGTGCTTGAGGGTCAACGCGTAGTGCTCACGCAGGTTCTCCACGTGGCGCACCTCCAGACCGGCGTCCTGCATGGTGGTGACGATCCGGCCGGACCCGGTCAGCTCGCCGTCGGGGAACACGTAGCGGTCGATGAAGTAGCCGGTGTCCGTGGTGGTGTTCGTCGGCCGGGTGATGCAGTGGTTGAGAAGCCGGCCGCCGGGCACGAGCCGGTCCCGCAGGAACGAGAAGTACGACGGGTAGCTGCGGACGCCGATGTGCTCGGTCAGCCCGATCGAGCTGACCGCGTCGAAGCCGGTCTCGGTGACGTCGCGGTAGTCACCGAAGCGGACCTCGGCGACGTGGTCGAGCCCGTCGTGCTTGATCGCGTCCTGCGCCCAGGCGGCCTGCTCGCGCGAGAGCGTCACCCCGACGACCTCGACGTCGTAGTGCTTCGCCGCGTGCCGCGCCATGCCGCCCCATCCGCTGCCCACGTCGAGCAGCCGCATCCCCGGGCGCAGCCCCAGCTTGCGGCAGACCAGGTCGTACTTCGCGAACTGCGCCTCCTCGAGGGTGGCCTCCGGGGTGGGATAGCAGGCGCAGGTGTAGGTCATCGACGGGCCGAGGACCAGCTCGTAGAACCGGTTCGACACGTCGTAGTGGTGGGAGATCGCCTCGGCGTCGCGACCCTTGGTGTGCCGCAGACCCTCGAGCATCCGCCGCCACCGGGGCAGTGTCTCCTGCGGCGGCGGGGGCGGAGGCTTGAGGTGGCTCCACCCCAGGCCACGGACGATCCGCAGAGCCTCGGCCGGGGACGGCACCCGGATCCCCGCCTCGTGCTGCATCACCATCAGGATCGGGTAGGGGTCGCCCGGGTGCACGCCGTCGAGGGTCAGATCGCCCGAGACGTAGGCGCGTGCGACGCCGAGGTCCCCGGGGGCCGTGAGCAGGTAGGACAGCCCCCGGGCGTTCTTCAGGTGCACGTGGATCGGTGAGTCGGCGGGACCGGCGGAGCTGCCGTCGTACGCGGTGAACCGGAACGGCACGCCGTCCGGCATCATCCGGGTGATGGCCTCGCCGATCGTGAGGGTCGGGACGGGACGGGGACTGGGGCTCGTCATCGACGGTTCACCGCCTTCTCGTAGAGGCCCGTGAGCCTGTGGTGGGGGTCTGTGCGTTGCTTGACGTGCGTCAGGTGGGCGACGCCGTAGAGCCGGTCGAACGTCTCCCGGTCGTAGTAGGCGTCGGAGTACAGCGACTTGTGGCCCCCGAGACGGGTGACCTCGGCCTCGATCGCACGGTTGCGGTCCCCGGGCGAGGCGCCGGGCGCGATCGGCACCGTCCCCCAGAAGCCGACGTTGACATAGGTGGTGTCCGGACGCAGCGGGTACGACGGCCACTCCCGGGACGCGCGGAGCGGGCACAGCCACACCGGGCGCATGCCGACGTGCTCGTCGAACCAGCGCAGGAACGTGGGCACCTCCTCCACCGGCACCTCGATGTCCTGGATCACCCGCTCCCGCTCGGGCTTCCCGCGCACCTTGTCGATGCGAGCCATCACCCCGTAGCGGGCCTCCAGGCCGACCAGCCGGAAGTAGACGTCGCTGCGCCGCCAGCGCCGGGGCCAGAGCCGGCGCACCCGTGGGTCCTGGAGGCCGAACGCCCCCGAGCACCAGAACCAGTCGGTGTCCCAGCGCCACAGGTAGTCGTGCATGGTCAGGGTGTCGGTCTGCCGCTGCTGCAGCGAGCGGTAGTAGATGTCCGCGCCCGTGTAGTCGCTGGTGCGCTCGGGTGGGTCGTCGCGCCAGGTCGCGAGCGTGAGGTACGCCTCCCGGGGCTCGAACACCACCCCGTCCAACCCGTCGACGCGGACCCCGTCGTGCTCGCGCTCCTCGACGATGACATCCAGGGTCTTCGCCAGGGCGTCGAGGTCGTCGAAGCGCAGGTGCCGCAGGTCGACGTACGCCGGGACCCTCTCGAGCCTGATCCGGAGCCGGGTGGCGTAGCCGAGGGACCCGTAGGAGTTGGGGAACGCGTCGAACAGCTCCTCCCCGGGTCTGGTGGTGACCAGGTCCCCGGAACCCGTGAGCACGTCCATCTCGAGCACCGACTCGTGCGGGAGCCCGCTGCGGAAGGACGTGGACTCGATGCCGAGGCCGGTGACCGCGCCGCCCAGGGTGATGCTGCGCAGCTGCGGGACGACGCAGGGGATCCACCCGTGCGGCAGGGTGACGTCGACCAGGTCCTCGTAGGTGCACATGCCCTGGACGTCGGCGGTCGCTCCGTGGGGGGAGCTCTCGTCGGGGAGCTCCAGCGCGATGACGCCGGCGAGACCGGAGGCATCGAGGCCGGGCGTGTCCACCGAGGCGCGGACCCGGAACAGGTTCGAGGTGCGCTTCGCGAGACGGACGGGGGCGCCCGCCGGGATCGCGTCGTACGACGCGCGCAGCCGGGCCACGGCTTCGCCGTGCACGGCCCACCCCACCACGTCGTTCACGGGTGTCAACCTATCGACATCGGCACCGGTTCCGCGTCAGGCTTGCCTGTCGAGACCAACCATTGCTCAGGTCCGGATGGAGGACACCACGGCGCCGTCGGGTGAGGCGACGTGCACCGGCACGCCGTCACCGGACAGGTCGCGCACGACGGACAGGTCGGCGTCGGCCACCGCGCCGGCCTCGCCGAGGACCACGACCGCCTCCAGGCCCCGCGCCCCGCTGCTGACGGCCATGGCCACGGCCAGCTGCACCGCGCTGAGCTGCAGCGACGGCAGCGCGACGGTTGCGGCGGCGTAGGTGCGACCGTCCCGGTCGCGCACGGACGCGCCCTCGTCGGCCCGGGCGCGGGCGCGGGCGGACCGAGCCAGCGTGACGAGCTTGGCGTCCTCGGGGTCGGGGGGAGAGGGAGCGGAGTCAGCCGGCATGGTGCTCAGGGTAGGGCTGGGCCGCCCGGGCCTCCGGGGCCTCCTGGTCCCCAGGAGCGCCGTCGAGGTCCTCGGCGTCCACCGGCGCCAGCCGGGTGACCAGGACGGTGCCGATCCGGTTGCGACGGCCCGCCGGGGCCTCGGCCTCCAGGCGCAGGCCCTCGACCTCGATCACGGAGCCGGCGATCGGGACCCGTCCCAGGTGCTTGGCCATCAGTCCCCCGACGGTGTCCACGTCGTCGTCGTCGACGGCGACACCGCAGACGTCCTGCAGGTCGTCGACCGGGTAGCGCGAGCTGACCCGCACGCTGCCATCGGTGAGCGGCTCGACGTCGACGCGCGCGACGTCGTACTCGTCGGTGATCTCGCCCACGATCTCCTCCACGACGTCCTCGATGGTGACCAGGCCGGCGGTCCCGCCGTACTCGTCGACGACCACCCCGACGTGCTTGCGCTCGGCCTGCATCTCTCGCAGCAGGGCGTCGATCGGCTTGGAGTCGGGGACGTAGAGCACCGGACGCATCACCGACTCCACCCGCTCGGTCGTCTCGGCCTCGTGCCGGTCGAAGACGCGCTTGGTGAGGTCCTTGAGGTAGGCGAAGCCCACGATGTCGTCGAGGTTCTCCCCGACCACCGGGATCCGCGAGTAGCCGCTGCGCAGCGCCAGCGACATGGCCTGGCGCAGGGTCTTGTGCCGCTCGATGAACACGACGTCGGTGCGCGGCACCATCACCTCGCGCACCAAGGTGTCCCCGAGCTCGAAGACCGAGTGGATCATCTGCCGCTCACCGGACTCGATCACGCTGCTGGCCTCGGCGAGGTCGACCAGCTCGCGCAGCTCCGCCTCCGACGCGAACGGGCCCTCGCTGAAGCCGCGCCCCGGGGTGATCGCGTTGCCGATCAGGATCAGCAGCCGGGGCAGCGGCCCGAGCACCTTGGTGAAGGCGATCAGGGGCCCGGACGAGAGCAGCGCGATCCGCTCGGAGTGCTGGCGTCCCAGCGTCCGCGGAGCCACGCCGATCACCACGAAGGAGACGACGAGCATGACGGCGAGCGCTGCCAGCATCGCCAGCCAGCGACCCTGGTCCGCCTCCGGGCCGGCGGTGGCACCGCCGCGGGTGACGAAGACGTCCAGCATCACCACGGTGACCAGGATGATGGCGGCGGTCTCCGCGAGCATCCGCAGCAGCAGGGCGGTGTTGAGGTAGCGCGGAGGGTCCTCGACGATGACCAGCAGCCGCGCCGCGCCGGACCGGCCTGCCGAGGAGATCTCCTCCGCGCGCGCCTTGGAGAACGACGACAGTGCCGCGTCGGCGCTGCTGAACAGCCCGGCGACCAGGACGCAGCCCGCGGCCACCACCAGCAGAGCGCTGTCCACGATGCTCACGATGCGGCCGACCGGGAGGCCTGCCACTGCTCGAGCAGCCGAGCCTGCAGGTCGAACATCTCCTTGTGCTCCTCGGGCTCGGCGTGGTCGTAGCCCAGCAGGTGCAGGAGGCCGTGCACCGTCAGCAGCTCGACCTCGTCGAGGGTCGGGTGCCCCGCCTCCTCCGCCTGTCGCCGCGCGACGGCAAGGCAGAGCACGAGGTCGCCGAGCACGCCCTCCTCCGGGTCCTCGTTGACCAGGCCGGGACGCAGCTCGTCCATCGGGAAGGCCAGCACGTCGGTGGGCCCGGTCTTCTCCATCCACTGCTCGTTGAGCTCGGCCATCGTCGCCTCGTCGACCAGCGTCAGGCACAGCTCGGCAAGCGGGTGCACGCGCATCTCCGCCATCACGAACCGCGCCAGCCGGGAGAGTGCGGCTTCGTCGACGCGGTCACCGGACTCGTTGAGCACCTCGATGCTCACGCCCGGGTGCTCCGCGGGCCGCGGCGGTGCGCGTCCGGCCGGTGCGGGTCGGGTCCCGGCCCGTCGGCCTCGGAGCGTGCGTCGTACTCGTCGTACGCCGCGACGATGTGTCCCACCAGCCGGTGGCGTACGACGTCGGAGGAGGTCAGCCGGTTGAACGACACGTCCTCGATGCCGTCGAGGATGTTCTCCACGACGCGCAGCCCGCTGCGGGTCCCCGAGGGCAGGTCCACCTGGGTGACGTCCCCGGTGACCACCATCTTGGAGCCGAAGCCCAGCCGGGTCAGGAACATCTTCATCTGCTCCGGCGACGTGTTCTGCGCCTCGTCGAGGACGATGAACGCGTCATTGAGCGTCCTGCCGCGCATGTAGGCCAGCGGCGCGACCTCGATGGTGTTGGCCGCGAGCAGCTTGGGGATCGACTCGGGGTCGAGCATGTCGTGCAGCGCGTCGTACAGCGGGCGCAGGTAGGGGTCGATCTTCTCGCTGAGCGTGCCGGGCAGGAACCCGAGGCGCTCCCCCGCCTCGACAGCCGGCCGGGTCAGGATGATGCGGTTGACGTTCTTGGACTGCAGGGCCTGGACGGCCTTGGCCATGGCGAGGTAGGTCTTGCCGGTGCCGGCGGGGCCGATCCCAAAGGTGACGGTGTGCTTGTCGATGGAGTCGACGTAGCGCTTCTGGTTCAGGGTCTTGGGCCGGATGGTCCGGCCGCGGTTGCTCAGGATGTTCAGCGACAGCACGTCGGCGGGACGCTCGGTGGTCTCCGTGCGCAGGATGCCGACGGCGCGCTCCACGGTCTCCGGGGTGACTCCCTGGCCGGTGCGGAGGATGGTCACGAGCTCGCCGAGCAACCGCTCCACGAGGGCGACCTCGGCAGGCTGCCCGCGCAGCGTGATCCGGTTGCCGCGCACGTGGACGTCGGCCTCGAAGGCCTTCTCGATCAGGTCGAGGTGCTCGTCCCCGGGGCCGAGCAGTGCCACCATGGCGATGCTGTTGGGCACCACGACGGTGGAGGCCGCGGCGGCCGCGGCGGCGATGTGCGGGTCGACAGGGGCGTGGGTCACTTCGTCGGGCCCGGCTTCGGGACCGTTGGTGGGCTCTGTCATGGGCGGCGTCGGCGCCGACCTCCGGATCTGTGGGGGCTGGTCTGGCAGCCAGTTTACGTGAGGGTCACCGACGGCACGTCGTCGCTTCCCCTGCCCGTGGACCGGACGGCTACAGTTCCTGCATGCAGGAGCGCGAGGAGCCTGACGAGGACCGGGTCGAGCTGATCGAGCCCGAGGACTTCCTGCCCCACAACCCCTTCCCGGCCGACGCTCAGCGGATGGGGGTCGACCGCTGGAGCGACGACGCCGGGATGATCGCGGTCGCGTCGTCGCTGGACTCGCGCAAGCTGTCGCACCGCATCGTCGCCTGGGTGCTCCTCCTCGCCATCGCCTCCTGGCTCGTGCTGACCCTGTGGTGGGAGCTCTCCTGACCTGCGGCCGCACGGCCCTGTCGTCGGTTCCTCACCCGGCCGTGCGTCGCCCGGGCACGCCGGTCAGGGGCGCGTGACCAGCAGCAGGCCGAGGCACATCTCGTCGGTGGTGCCCTCGCCCCACACGACGTACCTCTCCTGCTGACCCCGCAGCTCCGGCAGCAGGTCGCGCAGCGCCTGGTCATGGCGGCAGGTCACCCGCAGCGTGTCGCCGCGGCGCAACGGGACCGCGTCGACGGGCGTGGCGCTCTGGTCGTCGAAGTTCCAGGCCGGGATGTCGAGCACCGTGCGCGTGCGCGGCGTGCCGGGGTTCACCTGCACCCGGATCGAGCGGCCGAGCAGGTGCATGTGCCCTGCGACGGCCCGGATCGTGGCGGGCCGCCGGACAACCCGGTCGCAGGACTGCACCGGTCCGGTCCGCAGCGGTCCGCAGAGCAGGTGCAGGAAGTCCGCGGTCTGCCCGACGTCGCCGAAGCGCTCGGCGGCGTCAGCCACCGCGGCGGCGCGATCGCACAGCCGGCCCTGCCGACGACCGGGGCGGCAGGGCAGCTCCACCGGGGCCGGCAGGAGCATCGTCTCGAGGGCGGCCAGCCGCTTCGTCCCCGGCGCGAGCCGCAGCTGTGCCGAGGTGACGTCCGCGCTGGCACCTGCCAGCAGGTTGTAGTGCACCTGCATGATCACCCGCGAGCCCTTCGGCATCGGCACGCCGACGTCGCGGGTCATCACCTGCTCCCCGCCACCGGGCGCCCAGGCCCCCAGCCACGGGGCGTCGTCGAGCTGGTCGCCGGTCTCCACACCGGTGCCCCCGAAGCAGGTCCAGCCTTCCCCCGGCTCCTCGTCGTCCTGGGCCTGTACGTCGGCGACCGCCTCGGGAGGCACCCGGAAGAGGATCACGTGATGCACCTCGGCCGGCGTCCCGGGCAGGATGTCGTGCCCGGTGAGGAACGAGTCCTCGTCGAGCCGGGGGTCCAGCACGAAGCAGCGGTAGTCGTCGGTCCCGCTGCCGTGGGGCGCCGAGGGCGTGTAAGCGGCCGGCATCGAGAGCCGCACCAGCCGCTCCCCGTCACGCAGTGGCTGGTGCGGAGGGGTTCGGGCGGTCCCGTGCCGGTGGTCGGCGCCCGTCCCGGCCGGCTTGGACGCCGACGCGGGCTCGTCGAGGCTGTCGAGACCCTGGCCGGCCCCCGTCTGCTCGTCCGGGGACGCACTGCAGCCGGCGAGCACCAGCCCCGCGACCAGGGTCAGCACCGCAGCGAGCACCGACGGCCGCACTGACCCGCTGGCCGTCCGGGACGTGACGGCAGCCCGGGCGCCCGTCGAACGCCGAGGACGGCGGGTCATCCGGGTGGCCAGCCCAGCGGGCGCCCGCCCAGGAGGTGCAGGTGAGCGTGGAACACGGACTGGCCGGCGTCCGGACCGGTGTTGAGCACCAGGCGGTAGCCGCCGCCGAGGCCCTCCTGGTCGGCGATCGCGGCGGCCGCGGTCACCAGGTCCACGAGAACCCCGGGCTCCGCGGCGGCGAGGGAGGCTGCGTCCGGCTGGTGGCTGCGCGGGACCACCAGCACGTGCGTGGGCGCCTGCGGCTGGAGGTCTCGGAAGGCGAGCGTGGTGGCGGTCGCGTGCACCACGTGCGCTGGGACCTGACCGGCGACGATCCTGCAGAACAGGCAGCTCGCGTCCGTACCCATGCCGACACTGTAGGCAGTCCCCGGCTCAGGGGAAACGCGCCGGGAGGTAAACCGATCACCGCGGCCGCGCGTGCAACTACCGTGACGACCACGACGTCGATCGGACCCAGCCGAGGGGGTGCCATGACCCTGCCCGGGAGGGCCACGCCTGCGGTGGGGTGGGACGCCGACGCCGCGGTCGAGCAGCTGTACGCCGCGCACTACCGCCGGCTGGTGCGTCTGTCGGTGCTGCTGGTGCGCGATGTGGAGACGGCCGAGGAGGTCGTGCAGGACGCGTTCGTGGCGATGCACGGCCGATGGCGGTCGTTGCGTGAGCCCGACAAGGCGCTGGCGTACCTGCGACAGGTCGTGGTGAACAGGTCCCGGTCGGTGCTGCGGCATCGCGGGGTCGAGTCGGCGTACACCCCTCCGGTGGCGCCCGACGGTGCCGGCGCCGAGGACGACGTTCTGGTCTCCGAACGCCGCGGCGTCGTCCTGGACGCGCTCCGGGCGCTTCCCGACCGGCAACGGGAGGTCCTCGCGCTGCGCTACTACCTCGACCTGTCCGAGACCGAGATCGCCGCCACGCTCGGGATCAGTCGGGGCGCGGTGAAGAGCCATGCCTCCCGTGGCGTGGCGGCCCTTCGCTCTGTGATGGAGGACGTGTCGTGAAGCCGACCGACGACCAGGTGCGCGGCTTGCTGGACGACGCCGTCGCGGACGTGGAGCCCCGGCGCGGGCTCGACGACATCCGCGCACGCACGGCGACAGCGCGCCGACGACCGCGCGTCTGGGGCGTCTCTGCCGCCGCGGTGCTGGCCACCGCCGCTGCGGTACTGGGCGTCGTGGTGCTCGGTCCGGGGATGGTCGGCCAGCCGGGCCCCGACCCCGGACCCGCGGCAGGACCCGTGACGGGCCCGAACCAGGCGAGGGAGGTGGCCCCGACGGTGCTCGTCTACTTCGTGGGCAGCGCCGGCGGGGGCCCGCGTCTCTTCCCCGAGCCGAGGGTGGCGACGTCGAAGTCGGCGGCGCTCGACGAGGCGGTCGCTGCCGCGGTGTCGGGCACAGCCGCGGACGCCGACTACCGCAGCCTCTGGCCGACCGGCACCACGATGGAGCGAGCCCAGCTGAACGCCGGCGTGCTCTCGGTGGACCTGTCCGGACCGGTGACCGAGCGGCCCCCCGGCCTGTCGCAGCCGGGCGCGGCCCTCGCACTGCAGCAGCTGGTGCTCACCGCGCAGGGCGTCACCGGTAGCCGCGTTCCAGTGACCTTCCTCGTCGGTGGACGCCCGGCTGCGACGGTCCTCGGCGAGCCGACGTCCCGACCGGTGGCCGCGGCGGCCACCGAGGACATCGTGACCCCCGTCAGCGTGAGCGTCCCCACCGAGGGGTCCACGGTGACCAGTCCGTTCACCGTCGAGGGCAGCGCGTCAGCCTTCGAGGCCAACGTGCAGTGGGAGCTGGTCCGGGACGGCGCAGTCGTGAAGCGCGGGTTCGCCACCGCGGCTGAGTGCTGCACCCTCTCGCCGTACTCCTTCCGGGTCACGGCGCCACCGGGCGACTACACCCTGGTGGTGCACGACGAGGACGTCTCCGGGGGCGAGGGAAGCGGCCCGACGCGGGACACCAAGCGCTTCCTCGTCCGCTGACGGAACATCGGGCGGCCGGCGACGGTTGCCGCCCTCATGACGACCATCGGACTCATCGGCGCAGGCAACATCGGTCAGGCGGTCGCGCGGCTCGCGGTCGACCACGGGTACGACGTGGTGCTCAGCAACTCCCGCGGACCCGAGACCCTCGCGGAGGTTGTCGCCTCTCTGGGCGATCACGCACACGCCGACACGGTCGAGGGCGCGGCATCTCGCGGCGACCTCGTGGTGGTGACGATCCCGCTGCACGCCTACCAGCAGGTGCCGGCCGCCCCGCTGCGGGGCAAGGTCGTGATCGACACGAACAACTACTACCCGGCGCGGGACGGGCAGGTGCCGGAGCTGGACGACGGCTCCGCCACCTCGACCGGGCTGTTGCAGTCGCATCTGCCGGAGTCCCGGGTGGTCAAGGCGTTCAACCACATCCTGGCCGCGCACCTCGCCGAGCACTCCCGACCGGCCGGGTCACCGGACCGTCGCGCGCTGGCGGTGGCCGGGGACGACCCCGACGCCAAGCGGACGGTGACGGCGCTGCTCGACGAGCTGGGATTCGACGTCGTGGACGTGGGACCGCTGGACGAGAGCTGGCGCATCCAGCCGGAGACGCCCGGCTACGGGCCGCGGCTGGACGCCGCTGGACTGCGAGACGCGATCGCCGCGGCCGCGCGCTGACCGGCCCTGTCGGCGTACTGCCGTGTTGAGCCTCCGGGACCTGAACCGCACCCTGCTGCACCGCCAGCACCTGCTCCAGCGCACGTCGGTGCCCGCTCTGGACATGGTGCGGCACCTGGTCGGACTGCAGGCGCAGGAGAGCCTCCCGCCGTACCTCTCGCTGGCCGCCCGCATCGACGGCTTCGATCCGCTCGAGCTCTCCGACGCTATCGAGTCCCGCGACGCGGTGCGGCTGTTGACCATGCGCGGCACCATCCACGTCCTGGCCGCCGATGACGCGTTGGCCCTCCGGCCGTGGGTGCAGCCGGCCCTGGACCAGCAGAGCCGCAGCAACCAGCTGAGCCGGCCGGCGCGCGACGTGCCGGTGCCGAGCCTCGAGGCGGCGACGCGTCAACTGCTCGCGAACGGCCCCCTGTCCCTGCAACAGCTCGGGGTCCGGCTCGGTCAGCGGTTCCCCGGCGTCCCTCCGCAGGCGCTGGCGAACGTGGCGCGGGAACGAGTGCCACTGGTGCAGCTGCCGCCGCGCGGACTGTGGCGACGCTCCGGCGGCGTCGTCTACCAGACTGCCGAGAACCACCTGGGGCGCCAGATGACGGTCCTCGACGTGCGCGATCTGGTTCGTCGCTACCTGCGGGCCTTCGGGCCCGCCACCGCCGCCGACATGACGACGTGGTCGAGAGTCACCCGTCTGGGCCCCGTGTTCGCCTCCATGTCGGACGAGCTGGTCGTCGTGGACTGCGAGGACGGCCGCCGTCGCTTTGACCTACCCGACGGCGACCATGTCGCCGGTGACGTCCCAGCGCCGGTCCGGCTGCTCGGCGCCTACGACAACCTCTGGCTCTCGCACCGGGAGCGCTGGCACATCGTTCCCGGCGAGGCCCGCGGTCGCTGGATGGGGAGCAACGGCGGAGTGGGCAACACCGTGTTCGTGGACGGCGTCATGAGCGGGTTGTGGTGGTGGCGGGAGGACCGTGTGGTCCTCGACCTGTTCCGTGACCTCACGGGCGGCGAACGCGCGGAGCTCGACGAGGAGGTCGCCCGGATCGAGGAGCTCTTTCAGCGTTGAGCGGGCCGCCGGCCGCGCCGGACCTGGGAGTCAGCGCCAGCGGGTGCGGGCGAGAAGCGCCGCGGTGGCTGCGACACCGGCGGTCGAGGTGCGGAGCACGGAGCTGCCCAGTCGGACCGGCTCCGCGCCGACGGTGGCGAAGGCGGCCAGCTCCTCGTCGCTGATGCCGCCCTCCGGACCGACCACGATCACGATCTCCCCGCGTCCGGGCACCGGGAGGTCGGCCAGCGGCCCGGACGCCGCCTCGTGCAGCACGACGGGCACCGAGGCGTCGCGGAGCAGGTCGACGACCTCGGGGGTGGAGACCACCTCGGACACCTCGGGGAACCACGAGCGGCGGGCCTGCTTGGCGGCCTCGCGGGCCGTCGACCGCCACCGGGCCAGCGCCTTGACCTGCTTGTCCCCGCGCCACACCGACACCGACCGGGCAGCGGCCCACGGGACGATGACGTCGACGCCCACCTCGGTCAGCATCTCCACGGCGAGCTCGCCGCGGTCCCCCTTCGGGATGGCCTGGACCACGACGACCCGCGGCAGCTCGGGCTCGGACGCCACCACGGAGTCGACGGTCGAGTGCAGCACCGAGGAGTCCACCGCCGTGACCGTGCAGACGGCCCTCGTGCCGGCTCCATCGGTGAGCGCGACCTGCTCGCCGACGCGGACCCGTCGTACCACGACTGCGTGTCGGCCCTCGTCACCGGAGAGCACGACCGAGCTCCCCGGGGCCAGCCCGGCGAGGCCCTGGTGCAGGAACAACGGCAGGCTCACCGGAACGCGTCGCGCAGCCGGTTGAACACCGACTTGCTCGGAGGATGCATCTGCCCGTCCGGGGACTGCTCGCGGCGCAGGGCGGCCAGCTCGCGGAGCAGCTCCTCCTGGCGGTCGTCGAGCCGGGTGGGCGTCTCCACGACGATGTTCACCACGATGTCACCGCGTCCGGTGCCCCGCAGTGAGGGGATCCCGCGTCCACCGAGCACCACCTCGGCCCCGGACTGGGTGCCGGGCCGGATCTCCAGGGGAACGCTGGTCTCCACGTCGGACCCGTCCTTGGCGACGTCGGCCTCGAGCAGCGGCAGCTCGATGGTCGTGCCGAGCGCCGCGGCGGTCATCGGCACGGTGACGTTCGCGAGCAGGTCGATTCCGTGCCGGGTGAAGAGGTGGTGGTCACGGAGGTGGATCTCCACATACAGGTCGCCGGCGGGCCCACCACCGGGACCGACCTCCCCCTCGCCCGCGAGCTGCACCCGTGTCCCGGTGTCGACCCCCGGCGGGATCTTGACGCTCAGGGTGCGGCGGGAGCGGACCCGGCCGTCGCCGGAGCACTCCCGGCAGGGCTCCGGGATGATCGTGCCGAAGCCGCGGCAGGCCGCGCACGGACGCATCGTCCGGATCTCACCGAGGAAGGACCGCTGCAGGTGCACGGTCTCCCCCCGGCCACCACAGGTCTCGCAGGTCTGCGGGTGGGAGCCGGGTGACGCCCCGCTGCCGTCGCACAGCGTGCACCGCACCGCCGTGTCCACCTTGAGCTCGGAGGTGGTGCCGAACGCCGCCTCCGCGAGCTCGACCTCGAGACGGATCAGGGCGTCCTGGCCGCGCCGTACGCGGGGCCGGGGGCCCCGACCGGCCTGGCCGCCCGGGGCGCCCTGCCCACCGAAGAACGCGTCCATGATGTCGGTGAACGAGAAGCCGGCCCCCGCCCCGGCACCGCCGAAGCCAGCGCCGAACGGGTCGCCGCCGAGGTCGTACATCCGTCGCTTCTCCGGGTCGGAGAGCACCTCGTAGGCCGCCGACACCTCCTTGAAGCGGTCGGCGCTCGCCGGGTCGGGGTTGACGTCGGGATGCAGCTGCCGGGCCAGCTTGCGGTAGGCCTTCTTGATGGTGTCCCCGTCGGCGTCGCGCGCGACGCCGAGGGTGTCGTACAGGTCAGTGCTCACGCAGTCATCCTTCGTCGAGGATCCGGGAGACGTACCGCGCCACCGCGCGCACCGCCGCCATCGTCCCTGGGTAGTCCATCCGGGTCGGCCCCACGATCCCCAGGGTCGCGAGCGCCTCGTCGCCAGGGCCGTAGCCGGTGGCCACGACGGAGGTGGCGGCGAGCTCCTCGTAGGGGCCCTCGTGCCCGATCCGCACGGTGACCGTGGACGGTGAGGTCGCCTCCCCGAGCAGCTTGAGCAGCACCACGTGCTCCTCGAGCGCCTCCAGCATCGGCCTGATCGCGGTGTCGAAGCCGTCACCGAAGCGGGCGAGGTTGGCGGTCCCGCCGACGGCGACCCGCTCGTCGGAGCGGTGGTCGGACATCGCCTCCACGAGTGCTGCGACCAGGACCGCGACCGGGCCCCGGTCCCCCGGCTCGAACTCCTCGGGCAGCACCACCAGCCGCGCGCACGCGTCGACGAGCCGCTCACCGACGACGGTGCGGTTCAGGCGCGTCCGCAGGTCGGCGGTGCGCTCCTCGTCGGGCTCCGACGGCAGCTCCACCACCCGCTGCTCGACCCTGCCGGTGGACAGGATCAGCACCAGCAGCATCCGGGCGTGCCCGAGGGGGACGACCTCCAGGTGCCGCACGGTCGAGCGCGAGAGGGTGGGGTACTGCACGATCGCGACCTGCCGGGTGAGCTGGGCGAGCAACCGCACGCTGCGCTGCACGACGTCGTCGAGGTCGATCGCCCCCTCGAGCAGCGAGGCGATGGCTCGACGCTCCGCGGCGGTGAGTGGCTTGACCTGGCTGAGCCGGTCCACGAACAGCCGGTAGCCCTTGTCGGTGGGGATCCGCCCCGCGCTGGTGTGCGGCTGGGTGATGAAGCCCTCCTCCTCCAGCGCCGCCATGTCGTTGCGGACGGTGGCCGGAGAGACCCCCAGCTGGTGCCGCTCGACCAGCGACTTCGAGCCGACCGGCTCCTGGGTGGAGACGTAGTCCTCGACGATGGCGCGCAGCACGGCGAGCTTGCGCTCCTCGACCATTCCGCACCTCCTCGCGTCGACGGCCGCCACCTCTGGCACTCAATGAATCCGAGTGCCAATGCTACTAGGCTCGACTGCATGCCCGACATCCCGCACGACACCGGCTTCGTCGAGGTGGCCGACCGCTGCTGGGTCGCCCGCTCGGAGTTCCTGGACGTCACCGTGGGTCTGGTCGGCGGCAGCCGCGGCCTGCTGGTCGTCGACACGCATGCCTCCGAGGTCGAGGCCCGCCGCGTGGTCGAGCAGGTGCGGTCGCTGGGGGCCGGCGAGGTGGTGGCGGTGGTCAACACCCACGAGCACTTCGACCACACCTTCGGCAACGTGGTGTTCTTCGAGCAGTACGACGGCCCGCCGATCGTGGCGCACGAGGAGGCGGCCGACGCGCTCCCCGCCAGCGGGGCCGCGATGCAGCGGGAGGCCGCAGGCGACGACACCGACCTGCGCCACGCGGACATCGCGGCGACCCGGATCCTGCTCCCCACCGAGACGTTCTCCTCCGCCCGGGTTCTCGACCTCGGGGACCGGCTGGTCGAGGTGATCCACCCGGGGCGGGGGCACACGGCCGGGGACGCGGTCGTGCGGGTGGGCGACGCCGACGTGCTGTTCGCCGGGGACCTGGTCGAGGAGTCCGCCGTCCGCAGCGGCGTCCCCGGCTACGGGCCCGACTGCTTCCCGATGGAGTGGCCGGCGACGCTCGACCTGCTGATCAGCATGCTCACCCCGGGAAGCGTCGTGGTGCCTGGACACGGACTGCCGGTCGGCAAGGAGTTCGTCGAGGAGCAGCGCAGCGCGATCGGCGTGGTCGCGGAGACGATCCGCGACCTCGCGTCACGCGGCGTGCCGGCCGGGGACGCGTTGCAGGCGGCTGCGTGGCCCTATCCGACTGAGGAGCTGGCTCACGCCGTACGTCGCGGGTACGAGCACCTGCCCCGGACCTCTCGGACGCTGCCGCTCATCTGAGCCGGTGCGGGCCCCGCAGTCCGTGCGGAGCGCGAAGGACCTGCGGACCGGGCCGGGCGTTCCGCGACCAGAGCAACCACCCGAGTGCCACCACCAGGAGGAACGGGTGCAGCACCACCACGAGCACCAGCAGGCCGATGAGCACCGGCGGCACCGGCAGCCCGGACCGACCGCGGTGTCCCACCGCCGCGGCGGGTGGTCGAGGGAGGGCGGCGGGCCGTGGCGACGACGGGCGGGGCAGGTCGTCGAAGAGCGGCCACAGGCCCGAGGCGGTCCGCGCCGCCCAGGCCGCGTCGGCACGCTCGTCGAACTCCTCCTTGGTCAGCCGGCCGGCGGCGTAGTGCTCTCCGAGGGCGCTCACCGCGGCCTCCCGCTCGCTGTCGGCGATCCGCAGCTCGGGGCCGGTGCGGCCCGAGGTCGTCATGAGGGGTCGACCTGTCCGGGGGCGGCCCCGCCGCTGCCGGTGGTCGGGAGGTCCTGCTCCGAGACGTCGTCGGGGTCCCCGTCGGCGAGGATCCCGTACAGCCGGCGCCGAGTGTCGGCGAGGATCTCGGCCGCCTCGGCCTTCTGCTGCTTGGTCCCGGAGACGATCACCTGCCACACCGCCCCCATCACCTGGCCGATCACTGGCTTGAGGTCGCCCGGCCCCTCCTCCGCATGGCCGCCCTCGAAGGGGCGCCAGGTCGCGGCCAGCTCCTCGGGGTGGCTCTCCACGTAGGCGCGTCCCTCGTCGGTCAGCTGCAGCAGCCGCCGGCCGCTCCCCTCCTGGCCCTCCACGAGCCCCTCGTCCTCGAGCTGCTGGACGGTCGGGTACACCGAGCCCGGGCTGGGCTTCCAAGCCCCTCCGCTGCGCTCGGCGATCTGCTGGATGATCTGGTAGCCGTTCATCGGCTCCACAGCGAGCACGTCGAGGATGGCCGCGCGGACGTCGCCGCGGCGCACCTTGGGGCCGCGCCCGAAGTGCCGGCCGAGATCCGGCTGGTTGCCGCTCTGCGCCATCTCGATCAGGCCCTGCACCCACGGAGGGGCGCCGCTGGACCAGGGGCCACGTGGCCCGCCCGTTCGTCCACCGTGCCGACGACCCTGCCCCCAGGGCTGATCCCATGGACTGCCGCTCATTCGACTGCCTCTCCCCTTCGTCACCCGCCGACTGTCGGCGATAGTCCGACGATATATCGCCATCAGGGGGTTGCCAAGGGACGGCGGGTCGCACCAGACGGTCGACGGCGCGCCGCCGCGACGGCGCCGGCAGCGCCACCTACGGTGTCCGGATGCCCGGATCCCCGTCCCACCACCGCTGAGCAGGCACACCGGTGAGCCGAACCCCGGACCGCTACGGTTCCGACGTGCTCGGCACGGACTGGCGCGCCCCCCGACGTGGCCGCGCGGTGGAGATCGAGGCGGATCCGGGGCTGGTCCTGGAGGAGGTCACCACCGACTGGTGCGGCGAGGTCGTGGCTGTCGAGCGGGACCTCGGGACGGTCGTGCTGGAGGACCGGCACGGCCGCCGCCGCACCTTCCCCCTCGGCGCCGGGTTCCTGCTCGAGGGCGTGCCGGTGATCCTCGCTGCGCCGGTCCGCCGCAGCCCCCGGGCTCCGACCCGCACCGCGTCAGGCTCCGTGGCCGTGCCGGGCACCAGGGCCCGGGTGGCGCGGGCCAGCCGGATCTTCGTCGAGGGCCGCCATGACGCCGAGCTCGTGGAGAAGGTGTGGGGCGACGACCTGCGGGTCGAGGGTGTCGTCGTGGAGTACCTCGAGGGGGTCGATGACCTGCTCGAGCACCTGCGCGACTTCCGGCCCGGCTCGGAGCGACGGGTGGGCGTCCTCGTCGACCACCTCGTCCCCGGGTCCAAGGAGAGCAGGATCGCCGCCTCCGTCGCCGCGAGTCCAGCGGGAGCGCACGTGCTGGTCGTCGGGCACCCGTTCGTCGACATCTGGCAGGCGGTCAAGCCCGCGCGGCTCGGCATCCAGGCCTGGCCGACGGTGCCCCGTGGCACGGAGTGGAAGAAGGGCGTCTGCCAGGCACTCGGCTGGCCGCACCGCGACCAGGCCGACATCGCGCGGGCCTGGCGGCACATCCTGGGAGGCGTCCGGGGCTTCGGCGACCTCGAACCCAGCCTGTTGGGCCGCGTCGAGGAGCTGATCGACTTCGTGACCGCGTCGGGCACCTGACGGCGGTCCCACCTGCCGCCGGATCTGCCGCCGGATCTCCCGCGGGGGCGAGTCCGGATGTGGTTCGATCAGTCCCATGAGCACGGCGTCCGAGCCACCGCCACCGTCAGAGCCCGAACACCCCTCCGGTGGCGGCCACCTGCCGCCGCCCGGTCCACCGCCGCAGGACCATCGCGGACAGCCGGGTGCGCCGCAGGGCTACGGACCGCCGCCGGGGTCGCCACCACCCGGCTACGGGCATCCGTCGGGGATGCCGCCGCAGGGCTACCGGACGGGCCGCCCGATGCGCCCGGAGGACGAGAAGCTCTGGGCGATCGGTGCGCATCTCGGCCCGTTGGTGCTGGGTTTCATCGCGCCGCTGGTGGTGTGGCTGGTCTTCAAGGACCGCAGCGCCTTCCTGGACCGCACGGGCAAGGAGGCGCTCAACATGCAGCTGTCCTACCTGATCTACTTCCTCGTCGCGAGCCTGTCGATCTTCGTGCTGGTCGGGCTGTTCCTGCTGCCCCTGGTGGGGGTGGCCTGGTTCGTGCTGATGATCCTCGCCACGGTGAAGGCGGGCAGTCTCCAGGACTACCGCTACCCGGCGATCATCCGCTTCATCAGCTGAGCAGGTCGCGGACGACCGCGTCTGCCAGCAGCCGCCCGCGGGGCGTGAGCACCACGGTCCCCCTCGCCACGGCCGTGGCCTCGACCAGCCCGCGCTCCACCTGGTCACCGAGCAGTCCTCGACCGCCGTCGTCGAGCACGTCGACCGGGAGACCCGAGCGCAGCCGGGTCTCGAGCAGCACCCGCTCCATTCGCCGGGTCCGCTCGTCGAGCACCTCGCGGCCGTGCGCCGGGCTGAGGTCGCGAGCCACCCGGTCGGCGTACGCGGTCGGGTGCTTGACGTTCCACCACCGCACCCCGCCGACGTGCGAGTGCGCCCCGGGACCGACGCCCCACCAGTCGCCGCCTGTCCAGTACAGCAGGTTGTGCCTGCAGGCCGCATCGGGCGTCCGCGCCCAGTTGGAGACCTCGTACCACCCGAGACCTGCCGCCTCCAGCGCGGCGTCGGCGGCGAGGTACTTGTCGGCCAGGTCGTCGTCGTCCGGCCCGCGACCACCGGGGACCTCGCCGCGCCGCACCCGACGGGCCAGCGCGGTCCCCTCCTCGACGATCAGGGCGTACGCCGAGACGTGGTCCGGCTCGCACGCCAGCGCGGACCGCACCGAGGTGGCCCAGTCCGCGACCGACTCCCCCGGAGTCCCGTAGATGAGGTCCAGGCTGACCTGGTCGAAGCCGGCCTCCCGGGCCCACCGCACGGCCAGCGGCACCCGCTCCGGGTCGTGGGTGCGGTCCAGCACGCGGAGCACCGAGGGCACCGCGGACTGCATGCCGAAGGACACCCGGGTGATGCCGCCCTCGCGCAGCCGGAGCAGCGCAGCGGCGTCGACG
Organism: Nocardioidaceae bacterium; assembly: GCA_035634095.1. Classification (GTDB taxonomy): domain Bacteria; phylum Actinomycetota; class Actinomycetes; order Propionibacteriales; family Nocardioidaceae; genus Nocardioides_B. The sequence continues at coordinate 21,615 of DASQDP010000207.1, forward strand.
CTGTCCGGGTTGGACTCGGTGGTGACCTCGGCGCCGGGCACCAGGCCGAACTCGTCGTCGACGGCCCGCAGCACCCGGGCCAGGTCGCCAGCCGGCAGCAGCGTCGGGGTGCCTCCGCCGAAGAAGACCGTCGAGACCGGCACGTCGACGTCGCCGAGCACCCGCCGGGCCTGACGCACCTCGGCGACGGCCGCCTCGGCGTACGTCGTTCGCGACGCCCCCGAGCCGGCGGCCGCCCCGCCGCCCAGGTCCTCGGCTGTGTAGGTGTTGAAGTCGCAGTAGCCGCACCGGACGGTGCAGAACGGCACGTGTACGTAGAAGCCGAACGGTCTCTTGCCGACCCCGTCCAGCGCCTCTGCCGGCAGGGACCCGTCGGCGGGCGCGGGCTCACCCTCGGGCAGGACGGACGGCATCGCTCCAGTGTCCCAGACGCCTGGCCGACGCCCCCCTGAGCGGACTCAGGTGTAGAGCGCGGCGATCTGGTCGCGGTAGTTCTCCTCGACCGCCTTGCGCCGCACCTTCAGCGACGGGGTGAGCTCCCCGGACTCGACGCTGAGGTCATGCTCGAGCAGGATCCACCGCTTGATCGTCTCCCACCGGTTGAGCCGCTCGTTGAGCGTGGCGACATACCCCTCCATCATCGAGTGCACCTGCTCGGAGGCGACCAGCTCGGCGTAGGTCCGGCCCGCCAGGCCGTTCTCGGCGGCCCACCCGGCGATGGCGTCCGGGTCCAGGGTGATCACCGCGACCACGTAGTTGCGCTCGCTGCCGTGCACCAGGAAGTGGCTGGCATACGGGCAGATCGCCTTGAAGTGGGTCTCGATGGCCGTGGGCGCGACGTACTTCCCGCCGGAGGTCTTGAACAGGTCCTTCTTGCGGTCGGTGATCCGCACGTACCCGTCCTCGTCGACCTCACCGATGTCACCGGTTCGCAGCCACCCGTCCTCGGTCAGCGTGTCCGCTGTCTGCTCGGGCTGGTTGTGGTAGCCCTCCATCACGCCCGGGCCCTTGATCAGGATCTCCCCGTCGTCGGCGGCCTTGACCTCCGTGCCGGGCAACGGAAGCCCGACGGAGCCGAAGCGGGTGTCGTGGGGACGGTTGACGGTCGAGCCGGCCGAGGTCTCGGTGAGCCCGTAACCCTCCATGATCAGGATCCCGGCCGCGTTGAACCATTCGGCGATCTCGCTGTTCAGCGCTGCCGAGCCGGAGATGAAGAACCGAACCCGGCCGCCGAAGCGGTCGCGGACCTTGGAGAACACCAGCCGGTCGAACAGGGCGCGCTGCCGGGCCAGCAGGAACGGCACCGGCTTGCCCTGCCGCTCCAGCCGCGCCGCCTGCAGGCCGACCTCGAACGCCCGGTGGAACAGCTTCTCCTTCACCCCGCCCTGCGCGGCCTGCATGGTCTGGATGCGGGCGTAGGCCTTCTCGAAGATGCGAGGTGCGGCCCCCATGAACGTCGGGCGTACGACGGCCAGGTTGTCGATGATCCTGTCCACACGCCCGTCCACCGCCGTGGGGAACCCGCAGGCGAGCTGCGTGGAGAGCAGCACCTTGCCGAACGAGTGCGCCATCGGCAGCCAGAGGAACTGCAGGTCGTCCTCGTCGAGGAGCCGCTCGGCCTTGATGGCGGCACCTTCGTAGGTCCAGGAGCGGTGCCGCAGGCGGACTCCCTTCGGGCGGCCCGTGGTGCCGGACGTGTAGATCAGGGTGGCCAGCGACTCCGGCCCGGTGGCGTCGATGCGACGCTCCACGACGTCGGGGTCCCGAGCCAGCAGCTCCTCGCCGAGGGCCTCGAGCTCCGCCAGCGACATGAGCCAGTCGCCGGTGGCAGCGCCCTCGAAGGTGACGACCTTGCTCAGCCGCGGGAGCTCGTCGCGGTGCTCGGCGACCTTGGCGACCTGAGCGTCGTCCTCGGCGAAGACCACCCGGCACTCCGAGTCGGCGAGGATGAACTCGACGTCGTCGGAGTTCGTCGACGGGTAGACCGTCGTGGTGGCCGCCCCGGCGGACATCACCCCGAGGTCGGCCAGGATCCACTCCAGCCGCGTCGAGGAGGCGATCCCCACGCGCTCCTCGGGCTCGACGCCGAGTGCGACGAGACCTGCGGCGATGCGGCCGACCCGGACACCGGTCTCCGCCCAGGTCAGGGACTGCCACCCGTCGCCGACCGGGTGCCGGTAGGCCTCCTTGTCCGGGGCAGCCTGCACCCTGTCGAAGAATTGTCGCCCCACGCTCGGGGCCCGGTTCTCGATCACCGACAGGTCGGTCCTGGCTGACATCGGTCTCTGGTCCTCTCCCACGTGCGCGACGGCCGACGAGGCTGACCCAACCTAGGCCACGACGTCCCGCTCAGCCACCCGAACAGGAGGTTACCGGGGCGGTCCCCCCGCAAGTCGCTCCCGCGACGCCTGCCTGCGCGCCGCGGCGTACGCGTGCTCGGGCAGACCCTCGACGTCGAGCAGCCGGGTCAGCAGCGCACGGTCGCCCACCAAGGCGCGGAACATCGTCTGCACCGTCACCCCGTGCGCCGGCCGGTGCTCCACCCTGATCACGTCGCCGGCCTGCAGCGACCCCTCCTCGAGGACCCGGAGGTAGGTGCCGGCCCGTGCGGCACGGGCGAAGCGTCTCGTCCAGCCGTCGGTGTCGAAGCCCTGACGCCCCAGCCAGGTGCGGAAGGTGGCGCACGGCGTGCGGATCTCGCAGGGGCTCAGCAGGACCGACCCGACCCGCCAGAGCTCGCCGAGCACTGCCCCGTTCACGTCCAGTCCCGACGTGGTCAGGTTCTCGCCGAACATCCCGGTGGGCACCGGCCGGCCGAGCTCGCGCCCCCAGAACTCGTAGTCCTCCTGCGGATAGGCGTAGACCGCCTTGTGCAGCCCGCCATGGAACCGAGGGTCGCCGATCTCGTCGCCGTCGACGCCCAGCGAACCCACGTGGACCGGCCCGTCCACCGGCGTCTTGAGGATCGCGGTCTGCTGGGGCTTGCCCGCCCAGGAGGCGGCGAGGATGCGACCGGTGTTGACCGAGACCACGTGCGCCATGCTCGAGAGTCTTCCGCACGCGCCCGACCACGGTGACGAGGGAGGGCGCCTCTACTCCTGCACGGCCTTCGCGATCGTCACGCACACGGTGAGCCAGTCGCGGGCGGAGACCGGCCGCGTCGTGCCGTTCGGGTCCTCCAGGCGCCACATCGCGTTGTGCATCATCCGCACGACCACCCAGTCCCTGGCCCGGTCCTCGTCGAGGCCGGCTGCGTCGACCAGGGTGAGGAAGCGGCGTCGCACCCCGCCGCGGACGTCACCGGCCAGCTCGGGCCACCGGTTCCACAGCATCGGAGCGACCTCGTAGTGCGGGTCCCCGCTCAGCGGCTTCGGGTCGATGGCCAGCCAGGGCTCGCGGTCGGCGGCCAGCACGTTCTCGTAGTGCAGGTCGGCGTGGATCATCGTCCCCTGCGACGCCGGGTCGCGCGTCAGGTCACGTCCCAGGGCGGTGGCCTGCTCCACGAGGCGTCGCGGCACGGGGGCGCCGCGCGGCAGGGCGGACAGTCGGGCGGTCCACGGGCCGACGTACGACGGGAGCGTGCGCAGCTGCGGCGGCGCAGGGACGTGGAGCCGTCCGTAGAGACCGGCGACCACCTCGCACGCCTCGAGGTCCCACAGCTCGCCGAGGTCCTGCGCGTGCAGGCGCTCCAGCAGCATGGCGGCCCGGCGCGGGTCCGCCCGCAGCAGTCGCACGGCACCCCGCCCGCGCCAGTGCTGCAGCGCCAGGTGCTCGTGTTCCGCCTCGTCGTGCGGGAAGCCGACCTTGAGCACTGCGGGGGCTCCGCCGCCGGTCCGCACCGGGACGACCAGCGCGCAGGACCCGTGGACCGGGGCGCCGTCGTAGCCCAGGCCCCAGTCCTCGACGAGCTCGTGCACCAGCCCGGGGAGCCGGTCGAGGTAGGCCGCCATCGCCTCCCCCCGGGCGGCGTACGCCCGGAACGTCGCCGGGACCTCGAAGGGCGGGCTCACGGCGCACCCGCTCCCCCAGCCCGGCCGCGCACCCGCGGCGTGCGCCGACCTCCGACGCGCCGCAGACGAGTGCTACTTCCGGGTCTTCTCAGCGCCCGCGCCGTCAGAGGAGAGGGCCGCGATGAACGCCTCCTGGGGAACCTCGACCCGGCCCACCATCTTCATCCGCTTCTTGCCCTCCTTCTGCTTCTCCAGCAGCTTGCGTTTGCGGGTGATGTCACCGCCGTAGCACTTGGCCAGCACGTCCTTGCGGATCGCCCTGATCGTCTCCCGGGCGATCACGCGCGCTCCGATGGCCGCCTGGATCGGCACCTCGAACTGCTGGCGCGGGATCAGCTCGCGGAGCTTGCCGGCCAGCGAGACGCCGTAGGAGTAGGCGGAGTCGCGGTGCACGATCGCGCTGAACGCGTCCACGGTCTCCCCCTGCAGGAGGATGTCGACCTTCACCAGGTCGGAGGCCTGCTCACCGGTGGGCTCGTAGTCGAGGGACGCGTAGCCCTTGGTGCGCGACTTCAGCTGGTCGAAGAAGTCGAAGACGATCTCGGCGAGCGGGAGCGTGTAGCGCATCTCCACCCGGTCCGCGGACAGGTAGTCCATGCCGTCGAGCTGCCCGCGCTTGGACTGGCAGAGCTCCATGATCGCGCCGATGAAGTCGCTGGGACTCAGGATCGTCGCGCGCACCACGGGCTCGCGCACCTCCGCGATCTTGCCCGTGGGGTACTCGCTCGGGTTGGTGACCACGTGCTCGCCGCCGTCCTCCATGAGCACGCTGTAGACCACGTTCGGGGCGGTGGAGATGAGGTCCAGGCCGAACTCCCGCTCCAGCCGCTCGCGGACGATCTCCATGTGCAGCAGGCCCAGGAAGCCGCAGCGGAAGCCGAAGCCCAGCGCGCCGGAGGTCTCCGGCTCGTAGGCCAGCGCGGCATCGTTGAGCTGCAGCCGCTCCAGGGCGTCACGCAGGGTCGGGTAGTCGTCACCGTCGATCGGGTAGAGTCCGGCGAACACCATCGGGTTGGGGTGCTTGTAGCCGCCGAGGGCCTCGGTCGCCCCGTGGTGCTGGGAGGTGACGGTGTCCCCCACCCGCGACTGGCGGACGTCCTTGACGCCCGTGATCAGGTAGCCGACCTCGCCGACGCCGAGGTCCGAGGCCTTGACGGGCTCGGGCGAGATCACTCCGACCTCGAGCATCTCGTGGGTCGCGCCGCTGCTCATCATCTTGATCTTGTCGCGGTGGGTCAGCTTGCCGTCGATGACGCGGACGTAGGTCACCACGCCGCGGTAGGTGTCGTAGACGGAGTCGAAGATGAGTGCCCGT
>DASQDP010000208.1:0-4791 GCA_035634095.1 Nocardioidaceae bacterium
ACGAGTTCCCCCTCTTCGGGGCGGACATCGTGGAGGCGCTCCGGCAGCCGCTCGAGAGCGGGGAGATCACCATCGCGCGCGGCGAGGAGTCCGTGACCTTCCCGGCCCGCGCCATGGTGGTGCTGGCGTGCAACCCGTGCCCGTGCGGGGACTACCACCCGACCGACCGGGACAACCGGTGCACCTGCACAGAGGTGCGCCGCCGCGACTACCGCCGCAAGCTCGCCGGGCCCGTGACCGATCGCATCGACATCACTCGACACGTTGAGCCGGTGGCCGCCCACGAGGCCCGGGACCCCCTCGCGCGGCCGGAGCCGAGCAAGGCGATCAGGGTGCGGGTCGTGGAGGCCCGCACGCGGCAGCGGCGCCGCTATGCCGGGACGCCGTGGCGCCTCAACGCTGACGTGCCCGGACCGGTGCTGCTCGCCCGGTGGCCGCTGGAGGTCACCGCGGCGCGGACGCTGGACGATCTCGTCTACGCCGGCCGGCTCACCCGACGGGGCGCGACCCGAGTGCACCGGCTCGCCTGGACGGTCGCGGACCTGCGCGGTGTGGACCGTCCTGGTGCCGGAGAGGTCGACGTTGCCGTCCGGCTGCGGATCGGGGAGCCGCTGCTGCTGAGCACGCTGCAACCGATCGCCCGGCGCACGTCGCCGTCTGTGACGCCGTGACGGCGTCGTCCCGCGATCGGGTGGCCCGGGTCGCGCTTGGCCGTCTCGGGGAGCCCGGTGACCCGCGGCTCGCCGCCCTCGTCGCCGAACTCGGCGCCGCGGCCGTCTACGCCTACCTGCGCGAGGAGCGCGACGTCGGCGGCGTCGCCACCGACGTGGCGGCCAGGTTGCACGGGCTGGACCCCGACGAGGACCTCCGCCGTGCGGCTGCAGGAGGCATCAGGTTCGTGTGCCCTGAGGACGCCGAGTGGCCCGGCAGGCTGGGCGACCTCGACCGCGCCGGGATGCTCAACGGCCGCGGCGGCGCTCCCCTCGGGCTGTGGGTCCGGGGACCGGGCCGCCTCGACGAGCTGTGTGAGCGGTCGGTCGCGGTCGTCGGCTCCCGCTCCGCCACCAGCTATGGCGCTTCGGTGGCCGGTGCGCTGGCCGCGGACCTGGCTGCCGAGCAGGTCACCGTCGTCTCCGGAGCCGCTTTCGGCATCGACCAGGCGGCCCACCGTGGCGCGCTGGCCGCTCGCGGCCCGACCGTGGCGGTGCTCGCGTGCGGGGTCGACCGTGCCTACCCGGCGGCGCACCGCGAGCTTCTGACGTACATCGCCGAGACGGGCCTCGTGGTGGCCGAGCTGGCGCCCGGCTGCGCCCCTACCCGGCTTCGCTTCCTCGCGCGCAACCGGATGATCGCGGCCCTGGCGCTCGGCACCGTGGTGGTCGAGGCCGCAGTCCGCAGCGGTGCGCTCAACACCGCGAACTGGGCCTTCTCGATGCATCGACCCGTCATGGGAGTGCCCGGACCGGTCACCAGCGCACCGTCGCAGGGCGTGCACGAGCTCATCCGCACCCGTGACGCGTCCCTGGTGACTCGGGGCAGCGACGTGCTCGAGCTGGTCTCTCCCTCCGGGCACCACCTCCCGGTGACCAGACGTGGGATGGACCGGCCTCAGGACCGGCTGACCGGGCTCGAGCAGCAGGTTCTCGACGGCGTGCCGGTGCGGCGACCGGCCCCCACGTCGTCCGTGGCACGCACCGCGGGAGTCGGCGAGGCGGTGTCCCACCAGGTGCTGTCCCGTCTCCAGGCCGGCGGCTTCGTCGACGCTGTCGGCGGCGGGTGGCGGCTCGGCCCAGCGGCGCGACCCGGCGACGTCGGGATCTCCCCGCTCGACTCGGCCCGGGAAGGGGGATGACAGGCGAGCGGCCTCAGCTCTGCAGCGGTCAGAATCGAGGGCAGGTCCCAGGACCTGCGGGCCGACGGCGGCCGGGACCCTTAGCCTCGAGAGATGGTGACACCACCGCCCGACCAGCAGGGTGCGCAGGACGCGGTCGCGCGCGTGCTGCCCGACGGGCTCACAGACGTGCTTGCTGCTTACGAGCGGCACCTGGTCGCCGAGCGTGATCTCGCGCCACACACGGTCCGCGCCTACCTGGGGGACCTGACCAACCTGTTCGAGCAGGCGGCCCTGCTCGGCCACTGCAGCCTCGACACCTTCGACGTTCGCCTGTTGCGCAGCTGGTTGGCGACCCAGCAGACGCTCGGACGGGCCAGGACGACGATGGCACGCCGCGCCACGGCCGTGCGGGTGTTCACCGCATGGGCCCACCGCAGCGGGCGCATGGCGTCCGACCCGGGAGCGCGCCTCGGGTCACCCCGGCCACATCGCAGTCTCCCGCCCGTGCTCCGGGCCGACGAGGCGCAGGCCGTGGTCGACGCTGCGGAAGAGCGGGCGCGGCAGGGCGACCCGGTCGGTGTCCGCGACGTCGCGGTCCTCGAGCTGCTCTACGCGACAGGAGTCCGGGTGGGCGAGCTGTGTGGACTCGACCTCGACGACGTGGACCACGAGCGTCGCGTCGTCCGCGTGCTGGGAAAGGGGCGCAAGGAGCGGTCGGTGCCCTACGGAGTTCCGGCCGCCCAGGCCCTCCGGCGGTGGCTGCAGCAGGGACGGCCGGCGTTGCTCTCGACGGGCGCCGGAGGAGCCCTCTTCCTCGGCGCTCGCGGTCGGCGCATCGATCAGCGCGCCGTGCGGGCGCTGGTGCACGCCCGGCTGGCCGACGTACCCGGTGCTCCGGACCTGGGCCCGCACGGGCTGCGGCACACTGCCGCCACCCACCTCCTCGAGGGAGGCGCCGACCTCCGGTCCGTGCAGGAGCTCCTGGGTCACGCCTCCTTGGCGACGACCCAGGTCTACACGCACGTCACCACCGACCGGCTGCGGCAGGCCTACCGCCAGGCCCACCCGCGCGCCTGAGACTCTCGGGCGCGGCCGCCCGTCACCGTCGACGGGGCATGCTTAGGATGTCGGCATGGCTACTGCCGCCAAGAACCCGCTCGAGGAGTACTTCCGCGAGAACGACGACCGCTTGATCCACAAGTGGCTGCACTACTTTGAGATCTACCACCGACACTTCGAGCGCTTCCGGGGAACCAAGCCGGTGGTTCTCGAGTTCGGGGTCTCCCAGGGTGGCTCACTGCAGATGTGGCGGGACTACTTCGGTCGCGGCGCGAGCATCCACGGGGTGGACATCAACCCCAAGTGCAAGGAGCTCGAGCAGAAGCGCACCAAGATCTTCATCGGTGACCAGGAGAACAGGGAGTTCCTTCGTTCGATCGCCGACGAGATCGGTCCGATCGACGTGGTGATCGAGGACGGGGGCCACTTCTTCCCTCAGCAGATCAACACCTTCGAGGAGATCTGGCCGCGGGTCACGGAGAACGGCGTCTTCCTCATCGAGGACCTGCACACGAGCTACTGGCCCAGGTACGGCGGGGGCCTCAAGCAGCCGGGCAGCTTCATCGAGTACGCCAAGGACCTGACCGATCGCCTCAACGCCTGGCACTCGCGTGAACCGGACTTCAAGGTCGACGAGCTGACTCGCACGCTGAAGTCGATGCATTGGTACGACAGCATCATCGTGTTCGAGAAGGGCAAGGTGACCAAGCCGCGAGCCGAGAAGACCGGCTCGGCCACAGTCAAGGATCCGACGTGGGAGCCGAGGAGGATGCGTCGGAGGCTGCTGCGGCGCTCGTGACCGACCCGGCGCCCGGGCCTGTCTCGATCCGGTCCGAGTGCCGGTGCAGCCCTCACGCGTCCGTCAGCGGCAGCAGTCGCACTGGCGCCGCGCCGACCCGCACCAGCGGATCGAGGTAGCGTTCACGCCCCTCGATGAGGCCCCAGTGCAGGCACCAGCGCGGGAAGCAGTGCGACCCCGGCAGCTCGAGCCGACCGAGCACCTCACCGGCCGCCACTCGGTCACCGACCGAGACACTGGGGTCCACCGGCTCGTGGGTGGTCCGGGTCGAGCCGTGGTCGACGACCACCACGCCACGGCCCGCGATCCGGCCAGCGAACGACACCCGACCCTGGAGCGCCGAGCGGACGGGTGCGAACGCGTGGCCGACGAGGTCCACTCCGCGATGGCCGGCCTGCCAGCGATGGGCCGGAGGACGGAAGGCTGCGTGGACCGCAGGCCGAGGGCTCAGCGGCCACACGCCACGTGCCGCGGCCGGCCGGTCCGCTCCCGGTGGACCTGCGGTGAGGGCGGTCGAAGCGACGATGAGGGCGAGAGGGCGCAGGGGCAGACGCATGGCATCAGGATCGGCCAGTCGCCTCGAGGTCCCGCGTCGATCCGGCGGCATGTGGACAACTGGGCCCCGAACGCCATTGTTGACGACTCCGGGGGAGCAGCCGCTCGAATTGGGGGAAGCGGTCGGCCTCGACTAGACTCCCCTGCGGCGGGTCGTGCTGTCTGCGGCCCGTACTTCGCACGCCTGTTCTCCGCATCGAGCTGCCGCCCTCAGGACGGCTGGTCACCGCGGGCGACGTCCCTCAGTCTCCGCCGGACGGTGGGGTCCGGACGCGTCGGGCGTCAGGGCAGGCGACACCCGTCTCCTGCGTCAACTGAGGCGACCCGGTGCTGCGGTCGCGCGCTGCGCGCGCGCAGGACGGGGTCACGACAAGGAAGGACGACCGGCATGGCCGTCGTCACGATGCGCCAGCTCCTCGAGAGCGGCGTCCACTTCGGGCACCAGACCCGTCGCTGGAACCCCAAGATGAAGCGCTTCATCATGACCGAGCGCAACGGCATCTACATCATCGACCTGCAGCAGTCGCTGGCCTACATCGACCGC
>DASQDP010000209.1:0-13826 GCA_035634095.1 Nocardioidaceae bacterium
CCACGACGAGGGTCTTCATGCTGATCGAGGCCATGAAGTCGGCCGGCCCGAAGATGAGCGTCTCCAGGCGCGGCGACGAGGTGGCGATGGCGTCGACGTTGACCAGGCCGAGGGCGTTCTCGACCTGCGCCTCGATGCCGAGCCGCCCGACGTCGTACCCCATCGCGGTCTCGACCTGGGTGAGCAGCAGGTCGAGCGCCTGCACCTGGGCGGCGGACTGCACCTTGGGCAGGATCAGGCAGTCCAGGTGGGCGCCGGCTCCCTCCACGACGTCGACCACGTCGCGGTAGGTCCACTGCGACGTCCAGTCGTTGACCCGCACCGTGCGGACCTTGCCGCTCCAGTCGCCGGTGGTGAGCGCGTCGACGACGTTCCTGCGGGCGCCCTCCTTGGCGACCGGCGCCACCGAGTCCTCGAGGTCGAGGAAGACGTGGTCGCAGGGCAGCCCCTGGGCCTTCTCCAAGAAGCGCGGGTTCGAGCCGGGCACGGCGTGGCAGGAGCGGCGGGGGCGCAGCTCGCGTGCGGTCATGGGGACCTCCTCCGGGTCGGCCGAGCGTACTGCGCCCCGCTCACGGCGGCCCGGGTCAGTCCACGGGTGCCTCGGTGACCGCCGGCGTGCGGTTGCCCAGCACCACCAGCGCCATCCCGGACAGGGTCAGCGCGAGCCCCAGCACCACACCCGCCGGCGGCACCTGGCCCAGGATCGCGGCGGCCAGCAGCGAGGCCCCTGGCACCTCCAGCAGCAGCGCCAAGGAGACCAGGACCGGTGACGTGGTCGCGAGCAGGTGGTTGAACACGGAGTGCCCCATCAGCTGTGCGGTCACGGTGACCAGCAGCAGCAGGACCCACTGGTCGGTGGGATAGCCCCAGAGCGGCTGCCCTGCGACCAGGCACGCCCCCAACAGCAGCAGCGCGCAGGTGCCGTAGCAGAGGAAGGTGTACGTCGTGGTGGACAGCGACTGGCGGGCCTTGGAACCGATCACCATGTACGCCGCGGCGGCGACCCCTCCCGCCAGCGCGAGCAGGTCGCCGACCAGGGCCCGCGCGGACAGGGTCAGGTCCACGCCGGACACCACCAGGGTCCCGGTGAAGGCGAGGACCAGCCCGGTGACCACCCCGGCGCTGAACCGCTCGCCGCGCAGAAGCTGCCAGGCCACCACCCAGGCGATCTGCAGGCACACGATCGAGGTGGCCGACGCGACCGAGGTCAACGTCAGCGAGGTCACCCAGGTGGCGAAGTGGACCGCCAGCGCCGCCCCGGAGGCGACCACCAGCCAGGCGGTGCGGCTCCGCAGGCCGGCCACCTCGGTTCGACGGGCGCCGGCCACCCCTGTCGCGAGGGCGGCGGTGGCGAGCGCGTTGCGCCAGAACGCGATCGCCAGCGGTGGCACCACCATCGCGGCCATCAGCGGGCCCGACAGCGACACCGCGAGGATGCCGAGGGCCATCAGGAGGAGGGTGCGCACGCGCGCCATTGTGCGGACCGCGGTCGGTCGGGCCTCTCGAGGCCCCCGCCTGCGCGACCACTTCGACGTGCACTCGACCGCGAGAAGGCCCCCACGGCCCTTGATTGCGGGGGAAGTGCACGTCGAGATGGTCGCCACGCGTCGCTGTGACAGGCTCTCGCCGTGAGCCGGCCGTGACGTCCGACCTGGGACCCGACGTGACGCTCGAGCTCGTGGCGGAGCTGGCCCGCAGGACGGGGGTGTGCTGGGTCCGGGCGGCGGGCCGCAGCGGCCCGGTGTGGCACGTGTGGTCCGACGGCGCCCTCTGCCTGGTGTCGGGCGGAGCCGAGCAGCCGCTGGCGGACATCGACGACGGCGCTCGGGTCGAGGTCGTGATGCGCAGCAAGGACACCGGCGGGCGGGTGCTGACGTGGGTCGGCACCGCGTCCGTCGTACGGCCTGAGGACGAGGAGTGGGCGTCGACGACTGCAGCGCTGGTGGAGAAGCGGCTGAACCTCCGGAGCCCGGCGACGGCGGCGGACGACTGGGCGCGGGACAGCGTCGTGCGGCGGATCGTGCCGAGCGGCGAGGTCGCCGACCCGGTGCACGGCAGGGTCGCCTCCACGTAGTCGGCCGGTCGGCCGGTCGTCATGTGCCATGCCGGCACCGTCCCAGCAGCTAGCCTGGTCAGTCGTGAGCACCTCCCCTCCCCGCGTCTTCGCCGCGCGCCTGTCCGGCCTGCCGGTGTTCGACCCTGCGGGGGACCAGGTGGGGAAGATCCGCGACCTGGTGGCCGTGCTGCGGGCCGGCGAGCTGCCGCCACGGGTGCTGGGCCTGGTCGTGGAGGTCTTCGGTCGGCGCTCGGTGTTCGTCCCGATGACGAGGGTCACCCACGTGGACACCGGGCAGGTGATCACCACCGGGGTCGTCAACATGCGCCGCTTCGAGCAGCGCCCCTCCGAGACGCTGGTGTTCGGGCAGATCCTGGACCGACAGGTCACCATCCGGGAGACCGGGGTCGTCGGCGCGGTGTACGACGTGGCGATGGAGCTGACCCGCACCCGTGACTGGCTGATCAACAAGGTCGCCATCCAGGAGGGCTCCAAGCGGTTCGGCCGCAAGGGTCAGACCCACGTCGTGGACTGGCGGGACGTGGACGGCTTCGCAGCGCCCGAGGAGGGGCAGGGGGCCACCCACCTTCTCGCCGCCTTCGAGGAGATGCGCCCGGCCGACCTGGCCAGCGTCATCCACGACCTCCCCGCCAAGCGACGCGGGGAGATCGCGGCCGCGCTCGACGACGGGCGCCTCGCCGACGTGCTGGAGGAGCTGCCCGAGGAGGACCAGGTCGAGATCCTCGGCAACCTCGGCAACGAGCGCGCCGCGGACATCCTCGAGGAGATGTCGCCCGACGACGCCGCCGACCTGATGGCCGAGCTGCCCCCGGACACCGCCGAGCGGCTGCTGCAGCTGATGGATCCCGAGGAGGCCGACGACGTGCGCCGGCTGATGTCGTACGAGGAGCGCACCGCGGGCGGCATGATGACCACCGAGCCGGTGATCCTGTCCCCGGACGCGACCGTCGCCGACGCCCTCGCGCACGTCCGCATCGCTGAGCTGAGCCCGTCCCTGGCCGCGCTCGTCTACGTCACCCGCCCGCCGCTGGAGCCTCCCACGGGACGGCTGCTCGGCGTCGCGCACATCCAGCGGCTGTTGCGCGAGCCCCCCTCCACGATGGTGGGCCACGTGCTCGACTCCGACATCGAGCCGCTGAGGCCGACCTCCAGCCTCGAGGACTGCGCGCGGCACCTGGCCACCTACAACCTGGTCGCCGCGCCGGTGGTGGACGAGGACGGCCGCCTGGTGGGGGCGGTCACCGTGGACGACCTGCTCGACCACCTCCTGCCCGAGAACTGGCGGGACTCCCCGGCCGGTGCCGAGGCGACGGTGCGCATCGGTGGCACCGGCCGGAGCCCGGTCCGTGGATAGGTCGGGCACGGGCAGCAGCGGCGGCAGCGGCGGCGGCAAGGACCGGCGGGGCCGGGCCCGCGACGGCCGCCGCGAGCAGCGCGGGCCGCGTCTCGACGTACCCTTGGACACCCGCCGGCAGATCGTCCGGCGTCCGCAGATGGACTCCGACACCTTCGGGCGCTTCGCGGAGACCTTCGCCCGGTTCATGGGGACCGCGCGGTTCCTGATGTACATGACGCTGTTCGTGGCCCTCTGGCTGGTGTTCAACGCGCTGGCGCCCGAGCGGCTGCGGTTCGACGGCTACCCGTTCATCTTCCTCACGCTGATGCTCAGCCTGCAGGCGTCGTACGCCGCACCACTGATCCTGCTCGCCCAGACCCGGCAGGAGGACCGGGACCGGGTGATCGGCGAGCAGGACCGCACGGCGAACGCCCGTGCGCATGCGGACATGGAGTTCCTGGCCCGCGAGATGGCGTCGATCCGGATGGCGCTGGGCGAGGTCGCGACGCGCGACTACGTGCGCTCGGAGCTGCGCGCGCTGATGCAGGAGCTCGAGGAGCAGCGCTCGCACGACGACGACCCGGAGGCCGCACGCGGGGACGGGTGAGTGGACGGACGGCGCCGCCACGGGCACCGTAGGCTGGAGGGCATGACCTCCCCCGATCTCGAGCGGATCAACGCTGCGCTCGCCACTGTCAACGACCCCGAGATCCACCGCCCGATCACCGACCTGGGGATGGTGGCCTCCGTCGAGGCCGACGACGCCGGCGTGGTGGCGGTCCGGGTGCTGCTCACGGTGGCCGGGTGCCCGCTCAAGGACACGATCACCCGCGAGGTCACCACCGCCGTGCAGAAGGTGCCCGGCGTCACCCGGGTGGCCCTCACCCTCGACGTCATGAGCGCCGAGCAGCGTGCCGGGCTGCAGGAGAAGCTGCGGGGCGGGCAGGCGCAGAAGGAGATCCCGTTCGCCCGGCCCGGGTCGCTGACCAAGGTCTACGCCATCGCCTCCGGCAAGGGCGGCGTTGGGAAGTCGTCCGTCACGGTGAACCTGGCCGCGGCCATGGCCCGCCAGGGCATGCGGGTCGGCGTCCTGGACGCGGACATCTACGGGCACTCGGTGCCGGCGATGCTCGGCATCGGCGACGCCCGGCCCACGCAGGTCGAGGACATGATCATGCCGGTCCCGGCCCTGGCCACGTCCGGGGAGATCTCGGTGATCAGCATCGGGATGCTCAAGCCGCGCCGCGACCAGGTGGTCGCCTGGCGCGGGCCGATGCTGGACCGGGCGCTGGTGCAGATGCTCAGCGACGTGTTCTGGGGGGACCTCGACGCACTCTTCCTGGACCTGCCCCCGGGCACCGGCGACATCGCCATCTCGCTCGGCCAGCACCTGCCGAACGCCGAGGTGGTGGTGGTGACCACCCCTCAGGAGGCCGCCGCAGAGGTAGCCGAGCGGGCCGGCACGATGGCCTCGATGATGCACCAGCGGGTCGTCGGGGTGGTCGAGAACATGTCGTTCCTGCCCTGCCCGCACTGCGCGGACGCCGGGACCGAGCACCGGCTCGAGGTCTTCGGCTCCGGTGGCGGCAAGCGGGTCGCCCAGACCCTCTCGACGCGCTTCGGGTACGACGTGCCGCTGATCGCCGAGGTGCCGCTCGACCTGTCCCTGCGCGAGGGAGGCGACTCGGGCGTCCCGATCGTCGACAGCCGTCCGGACTCCCCCTCCGCACAGGCGCTGAGCGGGGCCGCGAGGACGCTCGCGGGCCGTGGGCGTGGCCTCGCCGGGCTGCAGCTGGGACTGTCACCGGCCGGAAGGCTGTAGCTCCGTGTTCGGGATCGGCCTGCCTGAGCTGATGGTGATCATCGTGGTCGCCGTCATCGTCTTCGGTCCCGACCGGCTCCCGGACTTCGCACGCCAGGCTGGGCGGCTGGTGCGCCAGGTCCGCCAGTTCACCCAGGCGGCCCGCGACGACATCCGCTCCGAGCTCGGGCCGGAGTTCGCCGACTTCGAGATCACCGACCTCGACCCCCGGCGCGCGGTGCGCAAGTACATCGAGGACGCCTGGGACGAGACTGACGACGACGACGAGCCGGTCCTCGCCGGTCAGCAGCCGCTGCACGACGGCGAGGTCCCGCCGTACGACAGCGACGCGACCTGACGCCGCACCGGCTGCCGGCCGAAGGTCAGGGCGCGTCCACCTTGGAGTCGAGAGTCACGCGCAGGGCGGTCGCCTTGCCGTCGCGCCGGACGGTGAGGTCGACGACCTCCCCCGGCTGGTGGCTGCGGATGGCGACGATGAGGCCGATGTTGTCCGTCACCGGCTTGCCGTCGACCCTGGTCACCAGGTCCCCCTTGCGCAGCCCGGCCTCGGCGGCAGGCGTTCCCGCGGACGGCGCATCGGCGATCTCGGCTCCGCTGTTCGCCGGTCCGGCCTTCACGTTCGCCCCGATGACCGGGTAGCGGGCCTCCCCGGTCTCCAGGATCTGCCCGGCGGTGACCCGGACCTGCTCGATCGGGATCGCGAACCCCACCCCGATGTTGCCGGACTGGCCGCTGAGCATCCCGCCGGTGGTGGCGATCGCGGAGTTGACTCCCACGACCTGGCCGCGGAGGTCCACCAGGGGTCCCCCCGAGTTGCCCGGGTTGATCGCGGCGTCGGTCTGCAGGGCGTTGATGAACGACGACTGCGTGTTGTCCCCGGTCGTGACCGGCCGTTCCGTGGCGCTGACGATGCCGGTGGTCACGGTGCTGCTCAGTCCCAGCGGGGACCCGATCGCCACCACGGTGTCACCGACCCGCAGCTGCTGCGAGGACCCGATGGCGGCAGGCCGCAGCCCCGCCGGCTGGGACACCTCGAGGATCGCGAGGTCGTAGACAGGGCTCCGGCCCACGATCGTGGCGGCATGACGCCTGCCGTCCTTGCCCACCACCTTGATCTGTCCTTCGTCGGCGGCGTCGGCGACCACGTGGTTGTTGGTGACGACATGGCCCTCCCGGTCGAGCACGAACCCTGAGCCGGTCGCGCCGCCCTCGCCGTCGTCGCCGGTCTCCGCACCGCCGTTGGCCTGGATCTGCACCGTGCTCGGCAACAGCCTGGCGGCGACCGCGGCGACGCTGCCGTTGTCGGCCCGCAGCGGCGCCGCCGCCCCGTTGTTCGTGCTGATCGGCGGGGGGCTGGCGCCGTCGCCGCTTCGCATCGACGAGGACACCGCGACCCCGCCGAGGACGCCCCCGAGCGTGCCGACCACCAGGGCCAGGCCGGTGAGCGCCGGCCAAGCCCACCCGGGCAGCCCGCCGCGGCCACCGCCCTGCCGGGGCTGAGGGGCGGGTGGCGGCGATGGATAGCCGTAGGGCGGCGGAAAGGCGGACGGCTGCACGGGCGGGGGCAGCCGCCCGAACGCAGCGCCGGAGGGCCCGGGCTGCTGCGGAGGAGCCGGGAGCGGCACGAACGCCGGCCTGACGGGCTCGGCCGGGGGCGGCCCGGACGTGTGGCCGGTCAGCGACGGGGGTGGGTACGCCGTCGCGCCGGTCCGGATGGGACGCGTGTCGTCGGCGGCTGTGCCGGTGTGGGTGTCGTCGACCGAGGGGTCGACAGGTCGGGTGGGCTCGGCCGGGTCCCCGGGACCCGGGGCTCCGGTGGGGCGAGCGGGTGCACCGGCGTCACCGGGACGGCCCTGGCCCGGCACGTGCTGATCGTCGTCGTACTCGCTCACCGGACCATTCTCGCCTACGACCCAACCCCGGGCGTGGGAAGCCCGGACCGCGGTCAGCGGCGGTGACGGACGGGTCGCGCGTGCCGCTGCCCGTCGGGTCCGGGAGCGGTGGTGAAACCCGTCAGCCGGCCCTTCGCCTCTGCGACCGGTGCGACCACCGCGCGGGTGGGCGTGGCGGTCGCGCCGGACCTCCCGATCGTCGTCGCCGGAGTGCCGTCACGCTGCCCGGTGCCGAGAGAGGCGCCTCCCAGCGTGGTGATGCCCAGCACAGCGGCGGACACGGACCCGGCTCCCACCAGCACCAGACCGGCGCGGCGGCGGGCGCGACCGCGGTCCTCGATCTGCTGGGTCTCCGCCCAGGCCATTGCCTCGGGGTCGAGGTGAAGCAGCGACCCGAGAAGGCGGTCCGACGGCTCGTCGACACGGGGCGTCCCGCCGATCTGCGCTAGCTGGCGCTTGACCCACCCCTCGTGCTCCACGAGCCGACGACAGTGGTCGCACTGGTTGACGTGCTGCCAGGCACGCTCACTCGCCTCGCTGTCGAGCTGGCCGTCCACCAGCGCGCTGACCGACGAGCCGAGGTGGCCGCCGAGCAGTCGCAGGGGCCGCTGCCCGGACCATCCCGCCACGGTCAGCCCACCTGCGGGGTGAGTCGGCGGCGCTGCTCGAGCGGGCCGGAGTAGCGGGACCGACCGGCACCGGGCGCACGGTGGGCGAGCGCCTTGCGGAGCATGGTGCGACCGCGGTGGATCCTGGAGCGCACGGTGCCCAGCTTGAGGCCGAGCACGTCGGAGATCTCCTCGTAGGACAAGCCCTCGATGTCGCACAGCACCACGGCCGCGCGGAAGTCGGGCGGGAGGGCGGACAGGGCGCTCTCCACGTCTTCGTCGAAGACCCCGTCCAGCACCTGGGTGTCGGGCGCCGTGGCCCGGCTCGGGATGCGGCTGTCCGCGTCGTCCGCCAGCGCGTCGAAGCGGATCTTCGCCTTGCGACGGGCCTGGTCGAGGAAGAGGTTCGTCGTGATCCGGTGCAGCCAGCCCTCGAACGTGCCCGGGGTGTAGGTCGACAGCGAGCGGAACACCCGGACGAAGACCTCCTGCGTGAGGTCCTCCGCGTCGTGGGGGTTGCCGGTGAGGCGGTAGGCGAGCCGGTACACGCGGGCGGAGTGCTGCGCGACGATCTCGTCCCAGGCAGGCGGCTGCCACACCGGCTCGGCCCCAGCAGCGCCTGGCGAACCAGGCTGGGTCGGCATCGTCATGGGCTCCTGCTCCTCGGCCGTTCGGCTCCCGAGCCAGCTCCTGGAGCGGTTGGTCGTCGCCACCGGTGGCAACTGCCTCCTTAGGCTACGAGCCGCTCCTGAGAGCGGACTGAGGGTATCCACAGGGTTGACCTGGGAGTCGGCTACTAGCCCAACGGCCCGGCGCGGTCCCATGTTCCCGGGGCGGCGCCGTCAGGGCGGTAGAGTCCCGGGCACACGAGGCGCGAGATCCGGGCCGGACGTGACGAGGGAGGCCATCATCGCCGCGGGACTGAAGCCGGCCAGCTGGGCCTACGCCGAGGACTACCTCGGCGAGGACGAGGTGCTGGCTGCTGCGCGGGCCCGGGCCCAGGAGGTCGGCGTCTCACCGATCGGGAGCGGTGGTGGTGCTGCGCTCCGGTTCCTGGCCTCGGTGATCGAGGCGCGAGCCGTCGTCGAGATCGGCACCGGCACCGGGGTCTCCGGCGTCTGGCTGATGCGGGGCATGCGCCCCGACGGGGTGCTCACCACGGTGGACACCCAGGCCGAGCACCAGCGGCTGGCCCGCACCGCGTTCACCGAGGCGGGCTTCCCCTCGCAGCGGGTGCGGCTCATCCCCGGTGCCGCACTCGAGGTGCTGCCGCGACTGACCGACGGGCACTACGACCTGGTGTTCGCCGATGGGGACAAGACCGAGTACGCCGACTACCTCGCCGAGGCGCTGCGCCTGCTGAAGCCCGGAGGCGTCGTCGTGTTCGACAACGCGCTGTGGCACGACCGGGTCGCCGATCCCGCCCAGCGCGACGCCGAGACGGTGTCGATCCGGGAGCTGGGCCGACAGGTGCGCGACCACGAGGCGCTGGTGCCGATGCTGCTCCCGGTCGGTGACGGGCTGCTGGTGGCCAAGAAGGTGTGGACCCCCGAGGCCTGAGCCGGCTCAGCGCGTCGGCACCCAGAACCGCATCTTGCTGTTTCGCACGTCCTCAAGCACACCTGCGTTGGCTTCGATGACCTTGCGGGAGCCCACGTTGTCGTCGTCGCAGGTGACCAGCACCGGGTCGATCCCCCGCTCGGCTGCGACGTCTCTCATCATCCGCAGCGCAGCGGTGGCGTGGCCGCGGCGGCGCGCCGACGGTCGTACGGCGTACCCGATGTGCCCGCCGACCTCGAGCAGCCACGGCGTGAGCGTGTGCCGCAGCGAGATCCGGCCGACCACCGTGTCCTCGTCGACCATCCACCGGTAGGTGCCCTCCACCCAGCCGGACGGACGGGGGGTGTGCTCGTCGGCCAGTGCGGAGGTGTAGACGCAGAACTCCCGGAACGTCGCCTGGTCCGCCAGTGTGTCCACGGTGTAGGTGACCCCGGGGAAGCCGGGCTCGGGCGCCAGCACCAGGTCGAGGTAGTGCGAGTTGCCCTCGGCGGCCAGCTCGCGTAGCGCGTCGAGGTAGGACTGCTGGTAGGCCGGGTCGGGCCGGGCCAGCCGAAGCACCACAGCTCAGCCGTTGGTCGCTTGCCGGACGCCGGCCAGCGGCTCGCGCAGCCCCAGCCAGTGCAGGAGGATCCGGGCGCCGAAACCGGTGGCGCCCGCGGTGTACTCGAACTCGTCCTCGGGCGCGTCGCCGACCGAGGCGATGTCCAGGTGCGCCCAGGGGAGATCCCCCGCGAAGTGCTGGAGGAACAGTGCCGCCGTGATCGCGCCGGGGCCTCCACCGGCGTTGTCCGCGTCGGCCACCTTGGAGGAGATCCGCTCCTCGTACGCGGTGGCCAGCGGCATCCGCCACAGCGGCTCGCCGGCGGACAAGGACGCCGTCCGCAGCGTCGCGGCGAGCGCGTCGTCGTTGCTGAAGTAGCCGCCGGTCCGCTGCCCGAGCGCGATCCTCATGGCACCGGTGAGGGTGGCGATGTCGACGATCGCGTCCGGCTTCAGCTCGGCCGCGGCATAGGCCATCGCGTCCGCGAGCACCAGCCGCCCCTCCGCGTCGGTGTTGGTGACCTCTGTCGTACGCCCCCCGTAGTGCCGCAGCACGTCCCCGGGACGGATCGCGTTGCCGCTCACGGCGTTCTCGGCCAGCGGCAGCAGCCCCGTGACCCGGATCGGGCAGTCCACGTCCGCCAGTGCCCCCATCACAGCGAGCACGACGCCGGCGCCGGTCATGTCGCGCTTCATCGGCATCATGTTGTCGCGGGGCTTGAGCGACAGTCCGCCGGTGTCGAAGGTGATCCCCTTGCCGACCAGCACCAGGTGCGGAGCGCGCCGAGCGGCGGTGCGCGGCCGGTAGCCGAGCCGCACCAGGCGGGGCGGGTGCGCCGACGCCTGACCCACCCCCACGATGCCGCCGAAGCCGCGCGCAGCCAGCTCGGCCTCGTCCCAGACCGTCAGGTGGAGGCCGGCCTCCGCGGCGACCTGGGCGGCCTGGTCCGCAAGCCACTCAGGCGTCTTGACGTTGGACGGCACCAGCGCCAGCGTGCGCGAGCGCCAGGCGGCGGCCGCAACCGCGACGGCCCGGTCCAGCGCTTCGACCCGTGCGCCGGGGTCCGCGTGGCCGGCCAGCACCACGGTCTCGACCGGCCGCTCGCGGGGACCCTCGGACCGCCAGGAGAAGTCGAAGGAGCCCAGCACCAGGCCCTCGACCAGCGCACTGAGGCCGGCGTCGTCGGTCAGCGCCGCGAGCGAGGTGGCGACCGACGAGCGGCCCTTCACGCGTCGGGCCAGCGCGGCGCCAGCGCGGCGAAGGTCGTCCGACGAGCCGGCGCCGACTCCGACCAGGAGCACCACCCGACCTCGGTTGCTCGGGCCCGAGGCGTTCAGGACCACGTGGTCCACCACCTCGCCCGGCTTCCCGCTCGACCCGGCGACCTCGAGGAGGGTGAACAGGTCGTCGTCGCGCTCGTCGAGCAGCTCCGCGGCACCAGGACCCAGGACGGGGCCGTCCACGTCGGCCAGCACCGGGAGGGCGACCACGTCGACGCCCGGAACCGCCGAGGGAGCGAGGTGACTGAGGGAGAGCTGTGGCGGTGACACCTGGGTGGGCAACCCCACTGGTCCTCCTTCGTGGACCGTCCGCGATCGGCCTCGTCGTGTCGCCGGGACGGTGGGCCGGGCCCCGGATGTCCGCGACACCCTACCGGCGGGCCCGGGCAGCGCAGACCCCGCCCACTGCGGACCGTGGGCGGGGTCGGTGTCCTGGTGCGTGCCGGGTCTGCGTCCTCGGCCGGTTCTCTCGCGGCCCAGCCGGCGACGGCCGGAAGGTCAGCCGACGACCTGGTGCAGTGCCTCGCCGAGTGCGCCGGCCTCGTCTGCGTTGAGCTCGACGACCAGACGCCCGCCTCCCTCGAGCGGGACCCGCATCACGATGCCGCGCCCCTCCTTGGTGACCTCGAGCGGGCCGTCGCCCGTCCGCGGCTTCATCGCCGCCATGCGCACACCTCTTCCTGTCCTCGTGCGCCCGTCCTTCGCGGCGCGGCGTATTCGCATCATCCATTATCCCCTACCGCGCGCCCGCTCGCGCCACACCCTTCGACGCCCTGTGAGGCAGACTCTCGGTGTGCATGCGCGCTCGGCGATCTTCGACCTCTACGGCGACCATCTTCGATCGCGTGGGAACCGTGCGCCGGTCGCGGCGGTGGTCCGCATGCTCGCCCCCCTCGGCATCGCCGCCCCCGCCGTACGCACCGCGATCTCCCGGATGGTGCGGCAGGGCTGGTTGGAGCCGGTGCGACTGCCGAGCGGCCGGGGCTACGCGCCCACGGAACGGGCCAGGCTCCGGCTCGACGACGCCGCCGCGCGGGTCTACCGCACCCGGGACGCGACCTGGGACGGCAGCTGGGACCTGCTGGTGGTGGAGCCCTCCGCACATCGGTCGGGCCGCGACCGGGTCCGCTCGGGGCTCTCCTTCCTCGGCTACGCCCCGCTCTCCGAGAGCACGTGGATCAGCCCGTTCCGGTCCCCGGAGGTGGACCAGCTGCTCGCCGGGGAGAGCGCCGGCTTCCTGCGGCTGCGCGCCCAGGACGAGGACCCGATCGAGCGGGCCCGGCGAGCCTGGGACCTGGAGCGGCTCGCCGAGGACTACCTGACCTGGCGTGGCTTCGCCCTCCGACTGCTCGCTGATCCCGACTCCGTGCTGCCGGCGGTCTCCCGGGCCGGGGAGGACGAGCGCGCCTTCGCCGTACGCTCCGTCCTCGTGCACGAGTGGCGCAAGTTCCTGTTCACCGATCCCGGGCTTCCGGCGGAGCTGCTGCCCGCGGGCTGGGAGGGGCACCGGGCGCGCGAGGTCTTCGCTCGGGAGGCGGCCACCCTGCTTCCTGCGGCGTCCCGCTTCGTGGACGCCTGCCTGGCCGGCCCCGCGCTGCCCGGCCTCGCCCCCCGACCCGAGTGGAGCTCCCTGTGACCGAGCAGACCGAACGGCCCGTGCTGTACGACGTCACCGAGGGCGTCGCCACGATCACCCTGAACCGTCCGCAGGCGATGAACAGCCTCGACCGGACGACCAAGGCCGCACTGCTGGAGGCGGCGACGACGGCGGCGGGCGACGCGGCGGTGCGGTGCGTCGTGCTGACCGGGCGCGGTCGCGCGTTCTGCGTCGGGCAGGACCTCAGGGAGCACGCCGGCCTCCTCCGGTCCGGGGACCCCGATGGGTTGTCCCGCACCGTCGCCGAGCACTACAACCCCATCGTCACCACCCTCGCCACGATGCCCAAGCCGGTGATCGCGGCGGTCAACGGGGTCGCCGCCGGCGCCGGTGCCGGCATCGCCTTCGCCTGCGACCTTCGTGTCCTCGGGCACGGGGCCGGCTTCAATCTGGCCTTCAGCGGGATCGCGCTGTCCTGCGACTCCGGGTCGTCGTGGACGCTGCCGCGACTGGTGGGACCCGCCAAGGCGATCGAGCTGTTGTACTTCCCGCGGACAGTTCCCTCCGAGGAGGCCCTCGAGCTGGGGCTGGCGACGAAGGTGGTGCCGGCCGACGCCCTGGCCGAGGAGGTCCGGCAACTCGCCCGGCAGCTGGCCGCAGGCCCCACCGTGGCGTTCGGCGCGATCCGTCGCTCGGTCGGCTACAGCGCCGGCCATGACCTGGAGGCCTCGTTGGGGGTGGAGGCGCAGATGATGGCGCTGACCGGCGCCACCGAGGACCATCGCGCGGCGGTTGACGCGTTCTTGGCGAAGCAGAAGCCGGTGTTCGAGGGGCGCTAGCGCTGACGGCCCACCGGTCGGCCGCCGTCCTCCTGTGGTGCTGAGGCCGCATCGTGTTCCTCTCAGGCGTCCACGGGCGGTTGTCCCGGTCGGTGCCTCTGGCGTCGGCGGCTCTCGGTGTGCGTGGTGGGGGGTCAGGGGGTGCGGTGGAAGCTGATCTGGCCGTTGGGGTGGTGGTGGGTCTGGTAGTGGGGGTTGTGGGCGGTGCGGTGGTGGGAGGGGCACAGGAGGCGGCCGTTGTGGAGGTCGGTGGTGCCGCCGTGTGACCAGGGGG
>DASQDP010000210.1:0-8514 GCA_035634095.1 Nocardioidaceae bacterium
CGTCAGCGACCGGCTGCTGCGCGACGAGCTCCTGACGACGCCGCAACGCGCCTACGACGAGGGGCTCGCCCTGGCCCGGCGCTGGCACGGGGTGGGAGCCAACCGCTACGCCGTCATCCCGCGGTTCTCGCTGTCGTGCGGCGACGGTCTCCTGCAGTCGTGTGCGTCGCTGCTCACCGACGTCGGGGGATCGTGGTTCACCTCGCACGTCAACGAGAACGTCCGTGAGATCGCCACCGTCGCCGAGCTCTTCGACGGCCGCCGGTACCTGGACACCTACGACCGGCACGGACTCATCGGCCGGCGCAGTGTGCTGGCGCACAACGTGCACCCCACGGACGACGAGCTGACGTGCCTGGCCGAGCGGGGCGCGAGCATCGCCCACTGCCCGACCAGCAACGCGGCCCTCGGCAGCGGGCTCTTCCCGCTCGCCCGCCACCTGGCCCACGGCGTCCGCGTGGCGCTCGGCTCCGACGTCGGCGCCGGCACGGGGTTCTGCCTGCTCAAGGAGGGACTGCAGGCGTACTTCGTGCAGCAGTTGCTCGGGGACGACGGCTCGGAGCTGACGTCGACCCACCTGCTGCACCTCGCGACCGCCGCCGGAGCCGACGTGCTGGGGCTCCGGGACGAGGTCGGTGATCTCGGAGCGGGGCGGCGCTTCGACGCCGTGTGGCTGCGGCCCCACGCGGGCACGACCCTCGACGTGGCGCTGCGCCATGCGGCGGACCCGGAGGACGCCCTGGCCAAGGCGTTCGCGCTGGGCTCACCGGCCGACATCGACACGGTCTGGGTGGACGGCCGGCCGTGCCGGACCAGGTACCCCGTCGACGGGTTCTCCGTGGATGAACCAGGACACGTCGCATCGACGGTCCCTGCCGAGCCCATCGAGGTCCGGTCGCGTGAGGTCCGCTCGCGCGGTGCGCGGGGAGGGTGACGGCATCGACGGCCTCGTCCGGCACGTGCGTGAGCCGGACGTCGCCGGGGCCGGGGTGCAACGCGGGAAGCCCGGCACGACCGACGTCGCGAGGTCCTCCACGGCCGACGCGTCCTGGTCGGCCGGCTCGGCCTCGTCGCCCGGTCGCCGTGGAGCGCGGTGGAGGCGCGGCAGCCCGGCCGCTCGCCGATCCCGACGGTGACGTCGACGTCGTCGCGGACGGCCCGGGCACAGGCGGCGACGTCCGTGTCAGCGGGCCCGGCGACCGCAAACGGCCACCAGGACTCGGCGGCGCCGGGCGCGCCGACGACGGCAGTTCGGTGAACAGGACGGAGCGGTCGACCCCGTACCGCGGGGTGCGAGCGACCACCACTCCTCCCGCGGAGTCGGTCGAGTGGATACAGGTGCGCGGTTGGTCCGTCGGGACCAGAAAGGCGCCACGAGCCGGGTCGCCGGCAGCGCGGACACCGGCGGCAACTGCTGTCAGATCGCACGTCCCGCTTCCGGGCGTGGTCGAGCATTCCTGAGGCGCAGACCTCGTACCAGCGGCAGGTGCGTCGAATACGAGGAATGGGGTCGGCGACGCCTTTTCCCGGGGCGGAGAGTATTGCGTATATCGCGCCGCGATCTGTTGACCGGGCGACGTCGGCGCTCCTAGCGTCTTTCACCAACGGATCGCTTCAGCTGGTCCGGCGGAAGCGTCATCGACACCCGATGTCGGCGCATCCTCGTCGACCCCCTGCCGTTCGGCCGCACTCGACCGACTCCGCGGACCCCATCCCTCGACAACCGGAGGCCTCGTGACCCGGTACGACACGGTCCTGCGTGCCCGCCGTCTCGTGACGGCCGGGCGCGAGCAGGCCGGCAGCGTCGGGGTCACCGACGGGCGCATCGCCGCGGTGGAGCCGCTGGAGTCGGGCCTGGAGGGTCGGCGCGTCGTCGAGCTCGGGGACGACGTCGTGCTCCTCCCGGGCCTCGTCGACGCCCACGTGCACGTCAACGAACCCGGCCGCACCGAGTGGGAGGGCTTCGCGTCGGCGACGCGGGCGGCTGCCGCCGGTGGCGTCACCACGATCCTGGACATGCCGCTCAACAGCATCCCGCCGACGGTCGACGTCGCCGCGTTGGACGTGAAGCGCGGGAGTGCCCAGGGCCAGTGCTTCGTCGACGTCGGCTTCTGGGGCGGCGCCGTGCCCGGGAACCTGGGGGAACTGACCGCGCTGCACGCCGCCGGCGTCTTCGGTTTCAAGTGCTTCCTGGTGCACTCCGGCGTCGAGGAGTTCCCCCCGCTGCGTCCTGAGGACCTCGAGGACCACCTGCGCGTCCTGCGGACCGTCGACGGGCTCCTCATCGTCCACGCGGAGGACGGCGACGAGATCGAGCGCGCCCCCAGCCCCCACAGCGGGGACTACCGCGACTTCCTGTCCTCACGGCCACGGGTGGCGGAGGACCGCGCCATCAGCCGGGTCATCGAGGCCGCTCGGGCCACGGGCGGACGGGCGCACGTCCTCCACCTCTCCAGCAGCGACGCGCTCCCGCTCATCGCCGAGGCGCGCCGGGACGGCGTCCGGGTCACCGCCGAGACCTGT
This sequence comes from Nocardioidaceae bacterium, assembly GCA_035634095.1. Taxonomy (GTDB): domain Bacteria; phylum Actinomycetota; class Actinomycetes; order Propionibacteriales; family Nocardioidaceae; genus Nocardioides_B. Next base: position 2,524 of record DASQDP010000210.1, read on the forward strand.
CCGCACTACCTGACGTTCGCGGCCGAGGAGATCCCGGGAGGGGCGACGCAGTTCAAGTGCTGCCCGCCCATCCGGGAGGCGGACAACCGCGAGCAGCTGTGGCGGGGACTCGCCGACGGGACGATCGACTGCATCGTCTCCGACCACTCGCCGTGCACCCCGGAGCTCAAGCGACTCGACCTGGGCGACTTCGCGGAGGCGTGGGGCGGCATCTCCTCCCTGCAGATCGGCCTCTCCGACGTGTGGACCGAGGCGCGGCGGCGCGGCTTCTCCCTCGTCGACGTCACACGCTGGATGGCCGAGCGGCCGGCGCAGCTCGCCGGGCTGCGGCGCAAGGGCCGCATCGAACCCGGCCACGACGCCGACTTCTGCGTCTTCGCTCCGGACGACGGTTTCGTCGTCGACCCCACCGCGCTCTTCCACCGCAATCCGATCACCCCGTACGCGGGCCGGCGGCTCGACGGAGTCGTCCGCAGCACCTGGCTGCGCGGCCATGAAGTAGGCAGCGCAGAACTGGCCGGCGACCAACCGCGGGGCCACCTGCTGACCCGAGGAGGAGCCTGACGATGAGCAGCCCTGTGCAGGAACAGTCCCCCGGAGGTCCGGACGCCGATGCCGTGGGCATCGACCCGGTCGGCCGTGCGGCCGCTCCTCCGCCGGTGCAGGACTCCACCCACCTGCCCGACCTGGCCTCGCGCAGCCTGGGCGGCAGCGTCGTCCACGCGAACGACGAGCTGTTCGCCGAGCGGGAGAACCTCATCAAGCCGGAGGCGCCGTCCTACTCGACGTACACCTTCGGGCACAAGGGTCAGGTCTACGACGGCTGGGAGACCCGCCGGCGACGCGAGCCCGGTTTCGACCACGCCATCGTCCGCCTGGGCGCGCCGGGGATCGTGCGGGGGGTCGTGGTCGACACCGCCTTCTTCAAGGGCAACTACCCGCCCGCGGTGTCGGTCGAGGGGGCCGCCGTCGAGGGCTATCCGTCGCCGGGCGAGCTGCAGGACGCGGAGTGGATCCCCCTGGTGCCCCGGTCGCCGGCGGCCGGTGACACGCAGAACGCCTTCGCCGTCGACCGGCCGGAGCGCTTCACCCACGTCCGCCTGTGCATGTACCCCGACGGCGGGGTGGCGCGGCTGCGGGTGCACGGCGAGGTGGTCCCCGACCCGCGGTTCCTGGGTTCCGGAGCCGTGGACCTCGCCGCCCTCGCCAACGGGGGAGTGGTGAGCGGCTGCAGCAACACGTTCTTCTCGTCCCCGACGAACCTGATCTCCCCGGGGCAGGCACGGTTGATGGGGGAGGGGTGGGAGACCGCCCGCCGGCGCGACGACGGCAACGACTGGGTGGAGTTCTCCCTCGCCGGCCCCGGCGTGGTGCGCCTCGCCGAGCTGGACACCAGCTACTTCGTGGGCAACGCCCCCGGATGGGCCTCGCTCCGGGGTACCCGCCGCGGAACCGGTGCGGCGGCCGGCTCCGGGGACTGGACCGAGCTGCTGCCCAGGACCCGGCTGCAGCCGGACACCCGCCACCTGTTCCGCCTGCCCGACGTCGGCGAGGTCGACACCGTTCGGCTCGACGTCTTCCCCGACGGTGGGATGGCCCGGGTACGGCTGCACGGCGGGCTCAGCGACCAGGGACGGGCCGAGCTGGGGTTGCGCTGGTTCAACAGCCTGCCGGCCGCCCAGGCCCGTCAGGTGCTGGACCAGGAGAGCGGACTGGACGGCGGTGCGGCCGACGACGTCCTCGCCGGCCGGCCGGTGCAGGACCTGGATGCGCTTCCCGGCGCCGTCCGCTCCCTGCTGACGGGAGCTGCGCGGTGAGCGGCTCCGTGGACGTGCTGCAGGCCGGCCTCCAGACGCTGAACGCGCTGCCCGCGGACCGGGCCGAGGAGCAGCTGGCCGCCTGCTGCGCGGCCCGTGCCTGGATCGACCGCATGGCCGCCGGCCGGCCCTACGCCGACGTGGCGGAGCTCCTGACCGCCAGCGATCGAGCGATCCACGAGCTCGGACCCGACGACCTGGCCGAGGCACTGGCGGCGCACCCGCGCATCGGACAGCGGGTCGGGGGCTCGTCCACCGAGGCCGCCTGGTCCCGGCGGGAGCAAGCCGGGATGGACGACGCCGACGCGGAGGTGCGCGCCGCGTTGCTCGAAGGCAACCTCGCCTACGAGGAGCGCTTCGACCAGGTCTTCCTGATCCGCGCAGCCGGCCGATCCCCCGCGGAGATGCTCGCCGCGCTCCACTGGCGGTTGGGCAACGACCCCGAGACCGAACAGCGCGAGGTCGCCGAGCAGTTGCGGCAGATCACCCGCCTGCGGCTGGAGAGGTCGCTGCAGTCGTGAGCTCCCTGTCGACGCACGTCCTCGACGCCGTCTCCGGGCAACCCGCCGTGGGGGTGCGGGTCGCGCTGGAACGCCACGCGGGAGACGGATGGCAGCTCCTCGGCGACGGTGTCACCGACACCGACGGCCGGCTGCGCGACCTCGTCCCCGACGGACTGGGCGCCGGAGCGCATCGCCTGGTCTTCGGCACGGGCGAGTACTTCGCGGCGACCGGCCAGATCGGCTTCTACCCCGAGGTGACGGTGGCCTTCACCGTCACCGAGGACCGGCACTACCACGTCCCCCTGCTGCTCAGCCCGTACGCCTTCTCCACCTACCGAGGTTCCTAGACAGGAGTGTGATCCCCATGGCAGTCGTGCTCGGCCACAACCAGTACGGCAAGGCGGAGAACCGGGTCGTCCGGGTCTTCCGCGACAGCGACCCCCACGAGATCGTCGACTACAACGTCAGCGTCGCGCTCTGGGGCGGACAGGACGCCCCGCACCTGACCGGCGACAACGCGCCGGTGCTGCCGACGGACACGCAGAAGAACACCGTCTACGCGTTCGCGAAGGAGGACGACGTCGTCGCGCAGCCGGAGTCGTTCGGCATCCGGCTGGCCCGCCACTTCGTCGACGACACGGATCCGATCACCCACGCGCGGGTGCACCTGGAGATGTACCCCTGGACCCGCCTGGGCAACCCGCACGCCTTCACCCGCGACGGCCGCTACGTCCGCACCGCGACCGTCACCTACGACGGCTCCACCACCTGGGTGGTCTCCGGGGTCGAGGACCTGTGGATCCTCAAGACCACCGACTCCGAGTTCGCGGACTTCCTCGAGGACCGGTTCACGACGCTGGCGCCCACGCACGACCGGCTCATGGCGACGTCGCTGCGCGCCCAGTGGCTGCACACCGGCGAGGACGTCGACTGGGGCAAGTCCCACGACCGGGTCGTGCAGACGCTGCTGGAGACCTACGGCAACCACCACAGCCTGGCGCACCAGCAGACCCTCTACGACGCCGGCGCGGCGGTGCTGGAGGAGCAGCCGGAGATCGCCGAGATGCGCATGACCGCCCCCAACAAGCACCACTTCGTCTACGACCTGGCGCGCTTCGGCATCGAGAACCACAACGAGGTCTTCCACGCCGACGACCGTCCCTACGGGCTCCAGGAGCTCACCGTCCGCCGCGACGACGCCCCCGACCCGGGTCTGGCCTTCGACCCCGGTCAGGGCTGGTGACCGCACCGACCCGCTGACCGAGGAGGAGGACCGATGGCTCCGTGGACCAGGAAGCGCCGCGCCGGTGCGGTGGAGACCGGCGTGCACCCCGTTGACGAGGTGCTCCCGCCCGGGCCGATGGTGGCCTACGGCCTGCAGCACGTGCTGAGCATGTACGCCGGTGTGGTGGCCGTGCCGATCATCGTCGGCACCGCGCTCGAGCTCACGCCGCAGCAGACCACCTACCTGATCAGCGCCGGGCTGTTCATCTCGGGCCTGGCCACCCTGCTGCAGACCGTCGGCGTCTGGCGGATCGGCGCTCGCCTGCCGATCGTGCAGGGGACGTCCTTCGCAGCCGTCTCCACCATGCTCGCCATCGGCGCACCGCTGGGCGGCGAGGCGGGGCTGCGCGCCATCTTCGGGGCCCTCATCGTCGCCGGCGCCATCGCGCTGCTGATCGCGCCCTTCTTCACCAAGATGCTCCGGTTCTTCCCCCCGGTCGTGACCGGCACGGTCATCACGGTCATCGGGGTGTCGCTGCTGCCGGTGGCCATGAGATGGGCGCTCGGGACGGCGAACACCCCCGAGTACGGGTCGATGCGCAACATCGGGCTGGCCGCGGCCACCCTGCTGATCATCGTGCTGATCTACCGCTTCCTCGGCGGCTTCTTCAACCGGGTGGCGATCCTGCTCGGGCTGGTGCTCGGCACGCTGGTGGCCATCCCGTTCGGCGCCACCGACTTCAGCCGCATCGGGGACGCCGCTCCCTTCCAGCTGACCGAGCCGTTCCACTTCGGCACCCCGACCTTCGCCATCGGCGCGATCGTCTCGATGCTCATCGTGATGCTGGTGATCATGACCGAGACGACGGCCGACATCCTGGCCATCGGGGAGGTCGTCGACAAGCCGCTCACCCGCCGCGACGTGACCGGCGGTCTGCAGGCCGACATGCTGTCCACCACCGTCGCCGGCGTCTTCAACGGCTTCTCGGTCAGCGCGTTCGCCCAGAACGTCGGGCTGGTCGCAGTGACCGGCATCAAGAGCCGGTTCGTCGTCGCGGTGAGCGGTGTCATCCTGTTCCTGCTCGGCCTCTTCCCGATCCTCGGGGGACTCGTCGCGCTCGTGCCCCTGCCCGTCCTCGGCGGCGCCGGCCTGGTGCTGTTCGGCACGGTCGCCGCCAGCGGCATCCGCACGCTGAGCAAGGTGGAGTACGACGGCAACGCCAACCTGGTCATCGTCGCAGCCGCGCTCGCGCTGGGCGTCATCCCGATCGCCATCCCGGAGTTCTACGAACCCTTCCCGAGCTGGTTCGAGGTCATCTTCGACTCCGGCATCAGCGCCGCCGCGATCACCGCCATCCTGCTCAACCTGCTGTTCAACGTGCGGCGGGGCCAGCTCCAGGAGGGGCCGATCTTCTCCGAGGCCCCGGCGATCGCCACCTTCGAGGGCGACGCCGAGGGGATCATGGTCGAGCACACCGACACGGACCACCCGACCCCGACCCGGCACGGGCGTCGCGGCTCGGACGCCTCCCACTGACCGGCGGGACGACGGAGCGGTTCGTCCAGACCCGCTCGGAACCCGTGGCCGTCCGGGTCCAGACGTGCGGTGGCGCGTGACAGGCGATCAGCCGCGGCCGATGTAGGGCATCGCGGTGGCCAGCACGGTCATGTTCGCGACGTTCGCCTCGAGCGGCAGGCTGGACATGTAGACGACTGCGCGGGCCACGTCCTCGGCCGCCATCCTCGGCTCCGGTCGGATGCTTCCGTCGGCCTGTCGAACTCCCTCTGCCATGGCCTCGGTCATGTCGGTCGCCGCGTTGCCGACGTCGACCTGGCCGCAGGCGATGCCGTACGGGCGGCCGTCCAGGGACGTGGACTTCGTCAGGCCGCTGACGGCGTGCTTCGTCGCGGTGTAGGCCGCGGACAGCGGGCGCGGGACCTGGGCGGAGATGGAGCCGTTGTTGATGATGCGACCGCCCTGCGGCTGCTGGGCGCGCATGACGCGGAACGCCTCACGCGTGCAGAGGAACACGCCGGTGAGGTTGACCGCGACGACCGTCTGCCACTCCTCCAGCGGGATGTCGCCGACCTCCCGCGCGGTGCCGAACGACCCGGCGTTGTTGAACAGCAGGTCGACCCGCCCGTAGGTGTCGACGGCGGTGGCGAACAGCGCCCGCACCGACGTCTCGTCGGTCACGTCGGTCGGCACTGGGTGCAGCCTCCCGTCGTCATCCTGCTCGACGACCGCCTGCAGCGCTTCTCGCCGGCGGCCGGCCAGGACGACGTGCCAGCCCGCTGCGGCGAGTCCCAGCGCCGTGGCCGCTCCGATGCCGCTGCCCCCGCCTGTGACGATGGCGATCGTTCCACGCACGTCTACTCCTCACTGGAGAAGCGTTCCCCGGGCAGTCTCGCCTGTCGGGCGGCGATCGTCATCGGTCCGGGCGTCA
>DASQDP010000211.1:0-35669 GCA_035634095.1 Nocardioidaceae bacterium
CGTCTACCGGCTGTGGCGGCCCAGCCCGCTGTTCCGGGCGCACCGGCTGGAGAAGGCGCTGGGGACGCCGGCGCGCATCTACTACAAGTACGAAGGCGTCTCGCCGGCCGGCTCGCACAAGCCGAACACCTCGGTGCCGCAGGCGTTCTACAACGCCCGGGCGGGGGCCAGGCGGCTCACCACCGAGACCGGTGCCGGGCAGTGGGGCACCGCGCTGGCCTTCGCGTGCGCGCAGTTCGACCTTGCCTGCGAGGTGTGGCAGGTGCGGGCGTCGTACGACCAGAAGCCCTACCGCAAGATGATGATCGAGACCTTCGGCGGCACGGTGCACCCGAGCCCGTCGGACCTCACCGAGGCGGGCCGGTCGATCCTCGCCGAGCACCCGGACTCGACCGGCTCGCTGGGCATCGCGATCAGCGAGGCGGTGGAGGTGGCGGCCCAGGACCCGACCACGAACTACGCGCTCGGCAGCGTGCTCAACCACGTGCTGATGCACCAGACCGTGATCGGCGAGGAGGCCCTGCTGCAGCTGGCCAAGGTCGGCGAGACGCCGGACCTGCTGGTGGGCTGCACCGGCGGCGGGTCCAACTTCGGCGGGCTGATGTTCCCGTTCCTGCGGGAGAGGTGGGCCGGCTCGATGTCGCCGACGGTGCGGGCGGTCGAGCCCTCGGCGTGCCCGTCGCTCACCCAGGGCACCTACGCCTATGACTTCGGCGACACCGCCGGCATGACGCCGCTGATGAAGATGCACACGCTGGGCCACGACTTCGTGCCCGACCCGATCCACGCCGGAGGCTTGCGCTACCACGGGATGAGCCCGCTGATCAGCCACCTCTACGAGACCGGCGAGATCGAGGCGGTCGCCAAGGCGCAGTCGGAGTGCTTCGCCGCGGGCGTCCTGTTCGCGCGCACCGAGGGCATCGTGCCGGCGCCCGAGCCGACGCACGCGCTGGCCGCCGCCGTCGAGGAGGCCGTTGCCTGCAAGGAGACCGGCGAGGAGAAGGTGATCCTCACCGCGCTGTGCGGGCACGGCCACCTCGACCTGCCGGCGTACTCGGCGTACCTGGCCGGGTCGGTCGAGGACACCTCCTGGGAGGACGCGGAGCTGCAGGCGTCGGTCAAGGAGGCGCTGACCCGGCTGCCGCAGCTCGCCTGACGCCGCGGCGTCGAGCCGTCGGAGTAGGTTGCGGGCCATGGCCGAGCTGCACGACCTGACCGCCCTCGAGCAGGGCGCAACGGTGCGCGCCGGGGACGTCTCCCCGGTCGAGCTGGTCGAGCACTACCTGGCCCGCATCCAGCGGCTCTCGGACACCGTCGGCGCGTTCGTCACCGTGACCGGCGAGCTGGCCCGTCGTCAGGCGGTGCTGGCGCAGGCGGGGGTGGGGGACGCGTCGTCGCCGCTGTACGGCGTGCCGACCGCCGTCAAGGACCTGAACCAGACGGCCGGGGTCACGACGGAGTTCGGCTCCGCGACGATGGCCGGCCACGTGCCCGACGTCTCCGACGAGGTGGTGCTGCGGATGGAGGCCGCCGGGATGGTCAGCCTCGGCAAGACCACGGCGCCGGAGTTCGGCTCGCCCTGCTACACCGAGCCGGAGAACGCTCCGCCGGCCCGCACGCCGTGGGACCTCGACCGGATGGCGGGCGGGTCGAGCGGCGGCGCCGGGGCGGCGGTGGCTGCCGGCCTGGTCCCGGTGGCGCAGGGGTCCGACGGCGGGGGGTCGATCCGGATCCCGGCCAGCTGCTGCGGGCTGTTCGGACTCAAGCCCAGCCGGGGCCGGGTCAGCGGCGGCCCGATGTACGGCGACCCGGTCGGCCTCAGCACGCCAGGCCCGCTGGCCCGCACGGTGCGTGACGCCGCCGCCCTGCTCGATGTGATGGCCGGGCCCGCCGTGGGGGACCCGTCCTGGGCGCCGCCCCCGCCGCGCTCGTTCCTCGCCTCGTGCGACGTGGAGCCCGGCCGGCTGCGGGTGGCGCGGTTCGTGGCCCCGGTGATCGCGGACGCTCCGGTGCACCCCGAGGTGGTGACCGCCTACGAGGACGCCACCCGGCTGCTCGTCGAGCTGGGCCACGACGTCGAGGAGATCGACGTGCCGGTTCCGCACGAGGCGGTTCCCCCGTTCGTGACCTGCTGGTCGGTGCTGACCGCGTTGTCCCCGGCTCCGCCGGGCACCGAGCACCTGCTGCGCCCGCTCACGCGATGGCTCACCGACCAGGGGCGCGCCGTCTCCGGCCCGCAGTTCGGGCTGGCGCTGGGCGAGCTGCGCCGGATCGCCGCCGCCGCGCTGCGGTCGCTGGCGCCTTACGACGCGGTGCTGACCCCGACGCTCGCTCAGCCGCCGCTGCGCATCGGCGAGATCCGCGACGACGCGGACCCGGCCCGCGACTTCGAGAAGCAGAAGGCGTTCACGCCGTGGACCTCGGCCTGGAACCTCACCGGGATGCCCGCGGCCACGCTGCCGCTGCACTCCACACCGGACGGGCTGCCGGTGGGCGTCATGATCGCCGGGCGCCCCGCCGAGGAGCACGTGCTGCTCGGCCTGTGCGCGCAGGTCGAGGCCGCGGCGCCGTGGGCTGACCGGCGCCCGCCCTGCTGGTGAGGCGTGGTCAGCGGACCGCGAGCAGCCGGTCGCACTCGGCCAGGAGCGCGGCTCGCAGGGGTGCGGCGCGGATGGCGAAGGCACGCTGGGCCTCGACGTACTCCGCCTTGCCCGCCGCGGTCTCCACCCGCACCGGCTCGTGGCCCAGGTCGCTGAGGTCGTACGGCGAGGCGCGCATGTCGAGCACCCGGATCTCACGGGCCAGCTCGAAGCAGTCCGCGACGAGCTCCGAGCAGACCATCGGGGTGAGCCGGAACGCGAGCTTGTACAGGTCCATCCCGGCGTGCAGACAGCCCGGCTGCTCGAAGTCGGACCGGTCCGCGCTGCCGGGCTTCAGGGCGTTGCGAGGGGCGGCCTCGGCGGTGAAGAACCGGAACGCGTCGAAGTGCGAGCAGGAGATGCGGTGCGACTCGACGACCTCGTCGGTGCCCGCGCTGCCCAGCCGCAGCCGTCCTGCGCCGTGCCGCACGTCGGGGGCCGACTGCCGGTAGACCATCGCCCACTCGTGCAGCCCGAAGCACGCCAGCTGCGGCGGTCGTCCGGCCGTCGCTGCCAGCAGGGCCCGCGTCGCGGCGAGCAGCGGCCGCTGGGACACGACGTGATCCCGTGTCACGGTTGCGGTCTCGTCGCGGACGTCGTACCCCTTCAGCCCGACGTAGTCGGTGCCGTCGGCCAGCCGCACTCCGAAGCCGGGGTGCCAGCGGCGCAGGGCGGCAGGGCGCTGGGAGTAGTAGGTGAACAGGAAGTCCTCGACGGGGTGGGCGACCCGCCTGGCGCGACGTTCGAGGTGTGGCAACAGCCAGGCGTCCACACGCTCCTCGTGAGCCTCGCGTCGCGCCGACCACGCGGACAGGCCCAGGGGTGCGGCCGGCGAAGGCAGGGTGTCCACAGGGTCCAGGGTAGGGACGGGTCGTTGTCCGGCGCGCCGGTAGGCTCCACGGGTGCGCATCGCGAGGTTCACCACGGGAGACGACCCCCAGTACGGCGTCGTCACCGGCGATGTCGACGAGCTCGGCATCCCGGCGGAGGACACCAGGCTGGTGGCGCTCGCGGGAGACCCGCTCTACGTCGGCGTGCAGCTGACCGACGTCGAGGTCCCGTTCGCCGACGTGCGTCTGCTGGCGCCCGTGCTGCCGCGCAGCAAGGTGGTCGGCATCGGCAAGAACTACGCCGCCCACGCCGCGGAGATGGGCGGGAGCGTGCCCGACGTGCCGACGATGTTCCTGAAGCCCAACACCTCCGTGGTCGGCCCCGGAGACCCGGTGTTCTACCCACGGCAGTCCTCGGAGGTGCACTACGAGGGCGAGCTCGCCGTGGTGATCGGCCGGATCTGTCGCGACGTCCCGGTCGAGCGGGTGTCCGACGTCGTCTACGGCTACACCGTCGCGAACGACGTGACCGCTCGAGACCTGCAGCGCAGCGACGTGCAGTTCACCCGCGCCAAGGGCTTCGACTCCTTCTGCCCGCTCGGCCCGTGGATCGAGACCGAGCTCGATGTCTCCGACCTCGCCGTGACGACGCACCTCAACGGGGACCTGGTACAGGACGGCCGCACCGCGGACATGGTCTTCGACGTCCCTGCCCTGGTCGCGCACGTCTCCAGCGTGATGACGCTGCTTCCCGGCGACGTGATCCTGACCGGCACGCCCGAGGGAGTGGGCCCGATGCAGGTCGGCGACGAGGTCGAGGTCACCGTCGCCGGCATCGGCTCGCTCACCAACCGGGTGGTGTCGCGTGACCGCTGACGACAGTCCGTCGCTGCCGGTGCGGGTCCGCTTCTGTCCCTCGCCGACGGGCAGCCCGCACGTCGGACTCGCCCGGACCGCCTTGTTCAACTGGGCTTTCGCGCGCCACCACGGCGGCACCTTCGTGTTCCGCGTCGAGGACACCGACACCGCCCGCAACAGCCAGGAGTCCTACGACACGCTGCTGGAGGTGATGCGCTGGCTGGGCTTCGAGTGGGACGAGGGGCCCGAGGTCGGCGGCCCGCACGCGCCGTACCTCCAGTCCGAGCGGCTCGACGTGTACGCCGACGTCGCCGCCCGGCTGCGGGCGTCGGGGCACGCCTACGACTGCTACTGCTCCACCGAGGAGCTCGAGGCCCGCAACGCGACGGCGCGCAGCGAGGGTCGGGCGCCGGGGTACGACGGGCACTGCCGGCAGCTCACCGCTCAGCAGGTCGCGGGCTTCCAGGACGAGGGCCGCAGGCCGGTGTTGCGGCTGCGGATGCCGGACCGGGCGATCACGTTCGACGACCTGGTCCGCGGCGAGATCACGTTCCAGTCGGGCTCCGTGCCGGACTACGTGCTGGTGCGGGGCAACGGGCACCCGCTCTACACCCTGGTCAACCCCGTCGACGACGCGCTGATGGAGATCACCCACGTGCTGCGGGGCGAGGACCTGCTCTCCTCGACCCCCCGGCAGATCGCTCTCTACGACGCCCTCGCGGAGGTCGGCGTCGGCACCGGACGCGCACCGGAGTTCGGGCACCTGCCCTACGTCATGGGCCAGGGCAACAAGAAGCTGTCCAAGCGCGACCCGGAGTCCAACCTGCTCGGCTACCGCGAGCGCGGGTTCCTGCCGGAGGGACTGCTCAACTACCTCGCCCTGCTCGGCTGGGCCATCGCGGACGACCGCGACATCTTCTCGATGGCGGAGATGGTGGAGGCCTTCCGCCTCGAGCGGGTCAATCCCAACCCGGCTCGCTTCGACCTGAAGAAGGCCGAGGCCATCAACGCCGCCCACCTCCGCTCCCTGCCGGTCGAGGAGCTCCCCGACCGGATGGTCCCCTTCCTGCAGTCGGCGGGGCTGCTGGCCGGCGAGCCGACCGCGGAGCAGCAGGCGCTCCTGGAGCAGGCGGCGCCGCTGGTCCAGGAGCGGATGACGACGCTGGCCGAGTGCGTGGAGATGCTGGGCTTCCTCCTCGTCGAGGAGCCTCGCTTCGAGCGCGACCCGGCGGATGTCGCCAAGGTCCTGGACGACGCCGGCCGCGAGGTGGCGAGGACGGCCCACGACGCCCTCGCCGGCCTGGGCACCTGGGACACCGCCTCCATCGAGGAGGCGTTGCGAGGCGCGCTCGTCGAGGGCCTCGGCCTCAAGCCCCGCAACGCGTTCGGCCCGGTGCGGGTCGCCGTCACCGGACGCCGAGTCTCGCCGCCGCTGTTCGAGTCGATGGAGCTGCTGGGACGGGAGCGGTCGCTGGCCCGACTGGGCGTCGGAGCCGAGGGTTGAGCCGGTGAGCAGCGGCGCCTGGCCGCCACCCGGCCCTTCGGCGGGGCACCTGCCCGTCCCACCGACGACGCAGCTGCCCGCGGCGGCCTGGCGGTTCCCGCACGCCGAGCCGACGCCCTACCACCTGATGCTGCGCACCTGGACCTACGCGTGGTGGCGGCCGGTGGTCGGCGTCCTCCTGGCGGTGGTCTCGTTCTTCGTCGCCGCCTCTGTCGTCTACCTCGCCGTGGCCGCCGTCGCCGCGCTGTTCGGCAGCGGTGCCTACCTCGACGACTTCGAGCGCCAGGTGGGGGCGATCAGCTCCGGAGACGTCGGCCCCGAGTCGCTGCTTGCCCTCAACCTCGGCCTGGCGTCGATGATCCCGATCACCTGGCTTCTCATGCGGTGGCTGCACCGGATGCGGCCGCGGTGGCTGGCGTCCGTCGTACCCCGCTTCAGGTGGCGGTTCTTCGCGGTGTGTCTCGGCGTGGCCGTGGTCGCGCTGCTCGCCCAGGTGCTGGTGGGACTGCTGCTGCCGGCCGGCTCCGAGGACGACCTGTCCGGGGCCGTGAACGACTTCACGGTGCGCACGGCTCTGACCGCGCTGGTGGTGCTGGCCAGCACGCCGCTGCAGGCCGCCGGCGAGGAGTACCTCTTCCGCGGCTACCTGCTGCAGGCCTTCGGCTCGCTCTTCCGCAGCCGGTGGGTGGCCGTCGTGGGCACCGCGCTGCTGTTCGCGATCGCGCACGGCTCACAGAACTTCCCCCTGTTCTTCGACCGCTTCGCGTTCGGGCTGATCGCCGGATGGCTGGTGACGCGCACCGGTGGACTCGAGGCGGGCATCGCGCTGCACATCCTCAACAACTTCCTGGCTTTCGGCTTCGCGCTCGCGTTCGGCGACATCGGCTCAGCGCTGGCCATCTCGGAGGTGAGCTGGTGGAACATCCTGCTCACCGTCACCCAGTCCGGTGTCTACACGCTCCTGGTGGTGTGGGTGGCCCGCCGGATGTCGCTGCAGACCGCGACCCGGCCGCCGTCGGACGGTCCTGCCGAGTCACCGGGACCGGCTGTCGCGGCCGCCTGAGCGGCGTCCGGGGGCGTTGTCGCCGGTCGTCTCGGGCCCGTGTATCCTCGTCCGGGCTCCGCAAGGAGCGCACCCATGGGGTATGGGGTAATTGGCAGCCCGACTGGTTCTGGTCCAGTTAGTCTAGGTTCGAGTCCTAGTACCCCAGCGCAGGGCTCGCAGAGGCCCGATTGGACGCTGATCTGCGCGCTTCGCTACAGTTGCGTCCGCCTGGCCCCCGTTGTGTAGTGGCCTAGCACGCCGCCCTCTCACGGCGGTAGCGCCGGTTCGAATCCGGTCGGGGGTACCAATGCACGTCCGATTCCCGCCAGCCACGCGCTCGCCGCTGAGGCACGATCGACGCATGCACATCGAGGACACCGAGGCCTGCTACCGGGCGGTGAAGAGCCGGGACCGCCGGTTCGACGGGGTCCTCTACGTCGGGGTCGCCTCGACCGGCATCTACTGCCGTCCCTCCTGCCCGGCGACCATGCCGGCCAAGCGGAATGTCACCTTCCATCGCACTGCGGCGGCCGCGCAGGCGGCAGGCTTCCGTGCCTGCAAGCGGTGCCGACCCGACGCCACGCCCGGTTCGCCGGACTGGGACGTGTCCGCCGACGTCGCGGGGCGCGCCATGCGGCTGATCGGTGACGGGCTGGTCGAGCGGGAGGGCGTGGAGGGCCTGGCTTCCCGGGTCGGCTACACCACCCGGCACCTGCACCGGCTGCTCACCGCCGAGCTGGGCGCCGGCCCCCTGGCGCTGGCGCGGGCCCGCCGGGCGCAGAACGCGCGCATCCTCGTCGAGACGACCTCGATGCCCTTCGCCGACGTGGCGTTCGCGGCCGGATTCTCCAGCGTCCGCCAGTTCAACGACACCGTGCGCGCGGTGTACGCGGCCACCCCGAGCGCGCTGCGGGCGGCCGCTCCCCGGGGTGGCGCCTCGCCTCGTGCCACGGCGGGTCACCTCGAGCTGCGACTGCCGGTGCGGGCGCCGTACGCCGCCGCCGAGTGGCTGCGCTTCCTCGCGGCCCACCTCGTCCCCGGCGTGGAGAGCAGCGGCCCGGACTGGTACGAGCGCACGCTCCGGCTGCCGCACGGCGCAGGTCAGGTGCGGCTGAACCTGCCCGTGCACGAAGCGCCCGAAGCCATCGCGTCCCTGCGGTGCCGGCTCACCGTCGAGGACCTGCGCGACGTCGGTCCGGCGGTGGAGCGCTGCCGCCGGCTCCTGGATGCCGACTGCGACCCCCTGGCGGTCGAGGACGAGCTGGCAGCGGACCCCTTCCTCGCGGTGCTGGTGCGCTCTCGGCCCGGTCTGCGGGTCCCCGGCAGCGTGGACGGAGACGAGCTCGCCGTACGCGCCGTCCTCGGCCAGCAGATCTCCCTGGCCGGTGCGATCTCGCTCGCGGGCAAGCTCGTGACGCGCTACGGCCATGTGCTTCCGGGCGCTCGCGACGACGATCGACCCGGGCTGCTGTTTCCCGGCACGGACACCCTGGCTGCCGTCGACCCCGCGGAGCTGCCCATGCCGCGTGCCCGCGCCAGAGCGCTCGTCGCGCTGTGCGAGGCGCTGGCAACCGGCTGCATCCGCCTGGACCGGAGCGCCGACCGTGGCGACGTGCGCCAGTCCCTTCTGGCGGTGCCGGGCATCGGGCCGTGGACGGCCGACTACATCGCGATGAGAGCGCTCGGGGACCCCGACGTCTTCCTGCCCACGGACGTGGGCGTGCGCCGTGCCCTGCTGGGGAGAGGCGCCGACCCGTCCGCCGCCGAGGCGATGAGCCGCCGGTGGCGTCCCTGGCGCTCCTACGGCCTGCTGCACCTGTGGTCGACCCTCGACCTGGGCGGTCGGAACGGACCTGCGGCACCATGACACCGACAACAGCGAGGAGGAGCAGCTGCATGTGGACCACGATCGACTCACCTGCCGGAACGGTCAGGATCATCGCCCACGACGGCGCCGTGACGGCCATCGAGTTCCTGGCGGACCCGCCGGCGGACGCCTCTCCGCGGTCCTCGATGCGCACGGCTGCCGAGCGGTCCGCCGGCCGGCCGGTGGGGGAGCGCGTCGACGACGACCCGCTGCTCGCCGAGGCGGCCCGACAGCTGCGGGCGTACTTCGACGGGGAGCTCACGGAGTTCGACCTGCCGCTGGCTCCCGACGGCACGCCGTTCCAGCACAAGGTGTGGCGTGAGCTGCAGGAGATCGGCTACGGGCAGACCGCGTCGTACGGCGAGATCGCGGCGCGGCTCGGGATGAACCCGGGGGCGTCGCGGGCAGTGGGCGCCGCCAACGGGCGCAACCCGATCGGGATCGTGATTCCGTGCCACCGTGTGGTGGGCGCGAAAGGGCTGCTGAGCGGCTACGCCGGCGGGGTGGAGCGCAAGCAGCTGCTGCTCCGGCTGGAGCAGAGCAGCCTCGTCTAGTCGCGCAGGCGCGCCGAGACGTTCTCCTGGGCGATGCGGCGCATCGCCAGCAGCGCCGGCTCGAGCAGCAGCGTGCCGACGACCACCTGCTCGGCGGCCGCGACGCGGTCGTCGGTGTCCACGGAGGGCACTTCGTGCTCGGCGATCGACGCCGCCGCCGCGGCGTACACGTCGAGCAGGTCATCACTGACGGGGTGCTCCAGCCCGGTGAGGGCGTCGAGTGCGCGGGCCAGAACGTCGGCGTGCGGGCTGGAGTCACTGCGGGCCCACCCGTGACGGGACAACAGGGCCCGCACCTGCTCTCGCGCGCCCGCGGACGTCGGCGCGGCCGCCGAGGACAGCCGGGTGTGCGCGCTGCCCACGGCCGCGTGCCAGGTCAGGCTGTCGTCGTCCACGGACTCCAGGACGGCGCGCACCGCCTCGAGCGGCAGGCCCGCCACCTCGGTCAGCGCGCGCACCAGCCGGAGCCGGCGCACGTGCGCGTCGTCGTAGTCGGCCCGGGTCGCCGACGTGCTGCGCCCCGCAGGGAGCAGGCCGCTGCGCAGGTAGAACTTGATCGTGGCCACCGGGAGACCGCTCCGGTCGGCCAGCTCGGCCATCAGCATGGGATCATCTTGACATTGGATAGTTCCAGTCGCCAATATTGGCTACTCTTACTATCCAATGGAGGTCGACGTGTCTGACGAGTCCCGGGTGCTGGCCGGCATCCTGCTGCTGGCGCTGGTCACCGTGGAGACCGGCGGGCTGTACCTGCTCAGGGTGGTGCGGGGGAGCGCCGCTGCAACGCCGTTCCAGCTGGCCTTCGCCCGCGCCGGCCACGCCCACGCAGGAGTGCTGCTGGTGCTGGCGCTGGTGTGCCAGCTGCTCGCGGACACCGCCGCCCTCACTGGGCTGTGGGACTGGGTCGCCCGCTCCGGGGTCGCGGTCGCCGCGCTGCTGATGCCGGGCGGGTTCTTTTTGTCGTCCCTGGGTGCCGGGAGGGACCGCCCCAACGGTCTGGTGGCGATGGTGTTCGCCGGTGCAGCCGTGCTGGCGCTGGGCCTGGCGAGCCTCGGCGTCGGCCTGCTGACTGCCTGATCACCGGGTTCGCCCGGGCAACCGGCCGTCCTCGCTACTCGACGGAGCGGCGCAACGACTCCGAGAGACGCTCGGCGGCGGCGAGCACGGCGGGCGCGTGCATGCGGCCCGGCTGCCGGGAGAGGCGCTCGAGGGGTCCGGAGACGGAGACCGCGGCGATGATCTTGCCGGAGGGGGACCGGATCGGGGCGGAGACCGAGGCCACGCCCTGCTCGCGCTCGCCGACGGACTGGGCCCAGCCGCGGCGGCGGATGCCGGCGAGGGCGGTGGCGGAGAAGGCGGCGTTCTGCAGGCCACGGTGCATCCGCTCCGGGTCCTCCCAGGCAAGCAGGATCTGAGCCGCGGAGCCGGCCCGCATGGTCAGCTGCGAGCCGACGGGGATCGTGTCGCGCAGACCCGAGGGGCGCTCCGCCGCGGCGACGCAGACCCGGTAGTCGCCCTGTCGCCGCCACATCTGCGCGGACTCGCCGGTGATGTCGCGCAGCCGCGCCAGCACCGGTCCCGCGGCAGCGAGCAGCCGGTCCTCGCCGGCGGCAGCGGAGAGCTCGGCCAGTCGCGGCCCCAGGATGAAGCGGCCCTGCATGTCGCGGGCCACCAGGCGGTGGTGCTCGAGCGCCACCGCCAGCCGGTGGGCAGTGGGCCGGGCCAGCCCGGTGCCCGCCACCAGTCCTGCCAGGGTGGCCGGACCCGCCTCCAGCGCAGAGAGCACGAGAGCGGCTTTGTCGAGCACGCCGACTCCGCTAGAGTTGTCCATACTGTGATAATGCCGTCTCACATTGTGGAGTGCAAGTCACGGTGACCGAGGTCCGAGCAGCCGGAACAGTGAGGAACGCCGATGGGTAGGACGCTGAGCCAGAAGGTCTGGGACGAGCACGTGGTCAGGGCCGGGGACCCTTCGGCCAGCGAGCCGGACCTCCTCTACATCGACCTCCACCTCATCCACGAGGTGACCTCACCGCAGGCGTTCGACGGCCTCCGGCTCGCCGGCCGGCAGGTACGTCGACCGGACCTGACCCTCGCCACCGAGGACCACAACGTTCCCACCCTGGACATCGATCGGCCGATCGCCGACCCCGTGTCGCGCACCCAGGTCGAGACACTGCGCAAGAACGCCGCGGAGTTCGGGATTCGCCTGCACCCGCTCGGGGACGTCGAGCAAGGCATCGTGCACGTCGTGGGCCCGCAGCTCGGGCTCACCCAGCCCGGCATGACCATCGTGTGCGGCGACTCGCACACCTCCACCCACGGAGCCTTCGGTGCCATCGCCTTCGGGATCGGCACCAGCGAGGTAGAGCACGTGCTCGCCACCCAGACCCTCATGCAGGCAAGGCCGAAGACGATGGCGGTCACCGTCAACGGCTCCCTGCCCGCGGGCGTCACGGCCAAGGACCTGGTGCTCACCCTGATCGCGCACACGGGCACCGGTGGCGGCCAGGGCTACATCGTCGAGTACCGCGGCTCGGCCATCGAGGAGCTCTCGATGGAGGCGCGTATGACGATCTGCAACATGTCCATCGAATGGGGCGCCAAGGCGGGGCTCATCGCGCCGGACGCGACGACGTTCGACTACATCAAGGGCCGCCCGGAGGCGCCGACCGGAGCGGATTGGGACGCGGCGGTCGCGCACTGGACGACGCTGGTCACCGACGAGGACGCCGTCTTCGACGAGGAGATCACGCTCGATGCTGCCGACATGGCGCCGTTCGTCACCTGGGGCACGAACCCCGGTCAGGGCGTGCAGCTGTCCGCCGCAGTGCCTGCGCCCACCGACTTCGAGGACGAGGGTGACCAAGTCGCGGCGCAGAAGGCCTTGGAGTACATGGGTCTGGAGGCCGGGACCCCGATGCGTGAGGTCAAGGTGGACACCGTCTTCGTGGGGTCCTGCACCAACGGCCGCATCGAGGACCTGCGCGCTGCGGCCGAGGTGATCAAGGGGCGACAGGTGGCCGACAACACCCGGCTCCTGGTCGTGCCGGGGTCGGTGCGGGTCCGGCTGCAGGCGGAGTCCGAGGGCCTCGACGTCGTCTTCAAGGAGGCCGGCGGGGAGTGGCGGGGCGCCGGCTGCTCCATGTGCCTGGGCATGAACCCCGACCAGCTCGAGCCCGGTGAGCGCAGCGCGTCGACGTCCAACCGCAACTTCGAGGGCAGGCAGGGCAAGGGCGGTCGCACCCACCTGGTCTCGCCGCTGGTCGCGGCCGCCACCGCCGTGACCGGCACGCTCGCTTCGCCCGCCGATCTCCCGACATCGGGCTGAGGAGACGCACATGGACAAGTTCACGACCCACACCGGCACCGGCCTTCCGCTGCGACGCAGCAACGTGGACACCGACCAGATCATCCCGGCGGTCTACCTGAAGCGGGTCACCCGCACCGGCTTCGAGGACGGGCTTTTCGCGGCCTGGCGCAAGGAGCAGGAGTTCGTCCTCAACCAGCCGCAGTACGACGGCGCGAGCGTCCTGGTGGCCGGCCCGGACTTCGGCACCGGATCCTCGCGCGAGCACGCCGTGTGGGCGCTGATGGACTACGGCTTCAAGGTGGTCGTCTCCAGCAGGTTCGCCGACATCTTCCGCGGGAACTCCGGCAAGGCCGGACTGCTGGCGGCCCAGGTCACCCAGGACGTCGTCGAGCAGCTCTGGAAGCTGATCGAGACGTACCCCGCCACCCAGATCCTCGTCGACCTGCAGGCCCGCACGATCCAGGCCGATGCCCTGGTCGCTCCGTTCGAGATCGACGACTACACGCGCTGGCGCCTCCTGGAGGGCCTCGACGACATCGGGATCACCTTGTCCCATGAGGACGACGTGACGGCGTACGAAGCGAAGAGGCCCGCCTGGAAGCCCGCCACGCTCTGAGAGCGGATCGATGCGACGTCGGCGATTCGCTGTGTCTGCACGGGTTCCGGCATATTGCCTGCCGGAAAAAGGTGTGTAGTCGTTGTGAGCGAGGCCACTTTTCCCTAGCGTGCGAACAGTAGTCGGGCAACGGCTCGACCCTGGGCAGGTTCACGGAAAGGTACGCTGGTGAACAAGAGTCAGTTGATCGAGACGCTCGCCGCACGTTACGAAGGCAACAAGAAGCAGGCAGCCCACGCACTCGAGTCGGTGATCGACACGATCACGCGCGAGGTGGCCAAGGGCGAGAAGGTAGCCATCACCGGCTTCGGCTCCTTCGAGAAGCGTGTTCGCGACGCCCGCTGGGTGCGCAACCCGCGCACGGGTGAGCGCATCAAGGCCAAGAAGACCGCCATCCCGAAGTTCAACGCCGGCGCCGACCTCAAGGCCGTGGTGTCCGGAGCGAAGAAGCTGCCGAAGCTCACGCTGGCCGCCGCCGCCTCCACCACGCGTGCGGCGACGGGCACGGCCACGAAGGCGTCGGCGACGAGCTCGACGACCTCCGCGAAGAAGGCGCCTGCCTCGACCACGAAGAAGGCGAGCACGACCAAGTCGACGACGAGCCGCACCTCACCGGCGAAGAAGACCAGCACCTCGTCGTCTGCCGCACGGTCCACCGCCTCGAAGTCGAGCGCCTCCAAGGCGACGCCGTCGAAGTCAACGGCTTCGAAGTCGACGCCGAGCAAGACGACCGCCTCCAAGGCCGCGGCCAAGAAGGCGCCCGCGAAGCAGACTGCGGCGAAGAAGGCCTCTGCCGGTACGACGTCGTCGCCGACGGCGAAGAAGACTGCGGCCCGCACGACCGCCTCCAAGACGACCGCTTCCAACGGCTCGGCGTCGAAGAGCACCGCGAGCAAGACCCCGGCGAGGAAGACCACCACCAAGAGGGCCGCCAAGAAGTCCTGACCCCCACGACGACGCGAAGGGCCCGCCACCGGTGGGCCCTTCGCGCTGTCCTGCGCGGCCTTCCTGCTCTCACAACCTCAGGCGGGCGGCCACCAGCGACGTGTGCGCTCCCAGGCCCAGGCGCCGGGCGGCGAGCAGACCCACCGGGTCGTCCACGTCCCGCCGCAGCCCCGGGACGTCGACCGCATCCACCTCGAAAGCCCCCGCGTCCAGGTGCGCGCGCCGCGAGCCGGCTCCGAAGGCAGGACGGAACGCGTCCCGGGTCGGGGCGACGACGGCCGTCGTCCCGACCCGCTCAGCGTCGGCGACGAACGACATGCCGTCCGGGGCCGCTGCCCGCAGGGCTAGCGCCAGCTCCTCGGGCCGCAGCGCCGGCACGTCGGCGCACACCGCAGCCAGGGCGAGGCTCCGGTCGCGGCGGTGCATCTCGGCTGCCGCCTGCACGAGGGCGCCGTTCAGCCCGGAGCGGCCGTCCGGGACGACTTCGGCGCCCATGCGGGCCAGGGTGCTCGCCAGCGCGCTGTCGTCGGTGACCACGAGCGTTCGCTCCACCAGGTCGCAAGAGAGCACGGCCGTGACGGTGTCCAGCGCGAAGGCGGTGGCCAGCTGACGACGAAGCTCCTCGCCGAGCCCGGCGAGCCGGGACTTGGCGAGCGCGGTGCGTTTGACCGGCACCAGGACGGCGAACCGGGGGTCGGTGGCGGAGGTCATCGGCACCGATCCTGCCAGGGTCGCCCGCCGACGGGCCGCAGGTATCTGGCGCCCTGCCGCGGTACGGCATGCTAGCGCGTACCCTCGCCTCGGCGTCCGCCGCAGCGACCGGGGCAACGAGGGGAGGGACAATGCCTGAGTCACGGAGGGTGCAGCAGCCCCGGGGGTGGGCCTTCGCCTTCTGTGCGACGGTCCTCGAGCCGCTGTTGGTGGTGACCACCCGTCGGCGGTGGAGCGGTGGGGACAACCTCCCTGCGAGCGGCGGCTGCGTCCTCGCCGTCAACCACATCTCCCACCTCGACCCGTTGACGTGCGCGCACTTCGTGTACGCACAGGGCCGCATGGTGCGCTTCCTCGCCAAGGCCGAGGTCTTCGACGTGCCGTTGCTGGGGACGATCCTCCGCAGCGCGGGGCAGATCCCGGTGCACCGGCTCAGCACCGAAGCATCCGCGTCGTTCACGGCCGCTGTGGACGCAGTGCAGCGGGGCGAGTGCGTCGTGGTCTACCCCGAGGGCACGATCACCCGACAGCCCGAGCTCTGGCCGATGACGGGCAAGACCGGCGCCGCCCGGATCGCGCTGGCCTCAGGTGCCCCGGTGATCCCCGTCGCCCAATGGGGCGCGCAGCACATCCTCCCGCCGTACACCACACGTCCGCACCTGCTTCCCCGCAAGACGATCACCATGGCGGCCGGCCCGCCGGTGGCACTCGACGACCTGCGGTCCGAGGAGGTCACCCCGCTGCTGCTGCGTGAGGCCACGGACCGGATCATGGACGACGTCACCGCGCTGCTCGAAGGCATCCGTGGGGAGCGGGCTCCAGCGGAGCGCTACGACCCTCGAGTGACCGGGGTCCGGCTGACCGGCAACCCGGCATCGCCTCCGGCCCCTGGAGGCACCGCCAGCAAGCGGATCCGATCCCGGGTCGCACGCATTCGGAGGCGTCTATGAGCAGGGTCGCGGTCTTCGGTGCCGGATCGTGGGGTACGGCGTTCTCGGTCGTCCTCGCCGACGCCGGCAACCAGGTCACCTTGTGGGCGCGCCGCGAGGAGCTGTGCAGCACGATCAACGACGAGCGCGAGAACACCGACTACCTGCCAGGGATCGAGCTGCCGGCGACGGTGCGTGCCTCGCACGACCCGGAGCGGACCCTGGCCGGGGCGGACGTCGTGGTGCTGGCGGTCCCCTCCCAGACGCTGCGCGCCAACCTGAGCCAGTGGGCCGACCTGGTGCCGCGGGACGCGCTGCTGGTCTCGCTGATGAAGGGGGTGGAGCTCGGCACGCTGAGACGGATGAGCGAGGTGATCGCGGAGGTCACCGGAGCGGACCCGACCCGGATCGCGGTGGTCAGCGGGCCGAACCTGGCCAAGGAGATCGCCTCCCGTGAGCCGGCAGCGAGCGTGGTGGCGTGCACCGACGAGGACAACGTCACGCGGTTGCGGGCGATGTGCCACTCACCGGCGTTCCGGCCCTACTCCAGCACGGACGTGGTCGGCTGCGAGCTCGGTGGCGCCTACAAGAACGTGATCGCCCTCAGTGTCGGGATGGCCGTCGGTCTCGGCTTCGGCGACAACACCACAGCGTCGGTGATCACCCGCGGTCTCGCCGAGATCGCCCGCCTCGCGGTCGCTCTGGGTGCCGACCCGATGACGCTGATGGGCCTGGCGGGCCTCGGCGACCTGGTCGCGTCCTGCTCCTCGCCGCTGTCGCGGAACCGATCCTTCGGTGAGAAGCTCGGTCAGGGATTGACCACCGAGGAGATCACCGCCTCGACCCGTCAGGTCGCCGAAGGCGTCAAGTCCGCCTCGTCGCTGCTCGCGCTCGCGCAGCAGGCCGACGTCTACGCCCCGATCGTGCACGCGGTGCACGCGGTGGTCGAAGGGGAGATGACGGCCGCGGACATGCTCACCGAGCTGATCTCGCGGGAGACCAAGCACGAGCGGGACTGACGCGGTCACGCCGGCTCGCCGGTGAGGCCGTCGAGCGCGGCCGCAAGGTCGCTCCACAGGTCGTCGACGTCCTCGATGCCCACCGAGAGCCGCACCAGCCCCTCGGGGATCGTGGCCGCCTCGGTCCGCCACCGTCGCCGTCGCTCGAACGTCGACTCCACACCGCCCAGGCTGGTCGCGTGCACCCACAGCGTCGTACGACGGGTGAGCAGGTCCGCCGCGTCGGCTCCCGAGGCCGTCACCAGCGCGAGGATCGCGCCGAAGCCGGGATAGCGCACCTCCTCCACCGCCGGGTGGCCGGCCAGCCTCCGGGCCAGCTCCTGCGCGTTGGCCTGCGCCCGCTCCAGCCGCACGTGCAGGGTCCGCAGACCGCGCAGCGCCAGCCAGGTCTCGAACGTCCCCGGCGTCGCGCCGAGCAGGTCCCGACGCTTCTTCAGCACGTCGAGCAGGTCCTCGTCGCGGCTCACCAACGCACCCAGAAGCACGTCGCTGTGCCCGGCGATGAACTTGGTGGCCGAGTGCACCACGATGTCGGCACCGAGGGACAGCGGCTGCTGAAGCAGCGGAGTGGCGAACGTGTTGTCCACGACCACGGTGGCGCCGGCGTCGTGCGCCGCCCGGGTGATGACCTCCAGCTCGGCGACCTCCAGAGCCGGGTTGGTCGGCGACTCCAGCCACACCAGGGCGGCGTCCTGGCTCGCCTTCACCACGGCCTCGGTGTCGGTGACGTCCACGAGCACCGCGGTGAGCCGACCGCGGGCCTCGAGATCCGCCAGCTGCATCACGCTGCCGTTGTAGGCGTGCCGGGGGGCGACCACGGTGCCACCGGCGCCCACCAGGTCCAAGATCGTCGCGACGGCGGCCAGTCCGGTGGAGAACGCCAGACACCGGCCGCCCTCGAGGTCCCCGAGCGCCTGCTCGAAGGCCGACCAGGTCGGGTTGCCGTAGCGGCCGTACTCCAGCTCGCCCCCGGCGACGTACGTGGACGCCATGGTCAGCGGCTGGTTCAGCGGGTTGTCCGGCCGATGCGGCGGACGCCCGGAGGTCACCGCGACGGTGGCCGGGCGGTACGGCGGCGGGCTGGCGGCCGTGGGCTCGGCGGGGGTGTCGGAGGACATGGCCCCACCCTAGGAGCAGGTCCCCGGACACGGGCACCGGGACCGGTAGGGTCGGGGCACCATGAGCGAGCAGAGGCCGTCGGAGGACCGCAGGCCGCGGGTGGCGGTGGTCTTCGGTGGCCGTTCCAGCGAGCACTCGATCTCCTGCGTGACCGCCGGCAGCGTGCTGAGCGCGATCGACCCGCAGCGCTACGACGTGGTGCCCATCGGGATCACCTACGACGGCCGGTGGGTCCTGGAGTCCGGCGACCCGCAGCGGCTGACCATCACCTCGGCGGACAAGCTGCCCGAGGTGGACGCCTCACGCGCGACGGTGGCGCTGCGTCAGGAGACCGCCGGCACCGGGCTGGTCGTGGAGGAGCCGGGTGCGGTGCCGCGCGTGCTCGGTGACGTGGACGCCGTCTTCCCGCTGCTGCACGGCCCCTGGGGTGAGGACGGCACGATCCAGGGGCTGCTCGAGATGGCGGGCGTGCGCTACGTCGGCGCCGGCGTCCTGGCCTCCGCCGTCGGCATGGACAAGCACTACATGAAGGTCGTGCTCCAGGCGTCGGGGCTCCCCGTGCTGCCCTACGCCGTGGTGACCGCGCGGGAGTGGGAGGCCGACGCGGCGGCGGTCGCCGAGACCATCAACGCGTTGGGCTACCCGGTGTTCGTCAAGCCGGCCCGGGGCGGCTCCAGCCTCGGCATCAGCAAGGTGTCGGGCCCGCGCCACCTCGACAGCGCGGTCCGGGAGGCGCAGCGCCACGACCCCAAGGTGATCGTCGAGGCGGCGGCGGCAGAGGGGGCGCGCGAGGTGGAGTGCGGTGTGCTGCAGGGGTTCGGCTCGGACGCTCCCGACGTGTCGGTCGTCGCGGAGATCAGCGTGGAGGGCGCCTCCGAGTTCTACGACTTCGCCGCGAAGTACCTCCCCGAGCAGCAGACCCGGCTCACCGTCCCGGCCGACCTGCCTCCGGAGGTGGCGACACGGGTGCAGGAGCTGTCCGTGCGGGCGTTCGAGGTCCTCTCCGTCGAGGGGCTGGCCCGCGTGGACTTCTTCGTGCTGCCGGACGGCCGGGCGGTCGTCAACGAGATCAACACCATGCCCGGGTTCACGCCGTCGTCGATGTTCCCGCGGATGTGGGACGCCACCGGGCTCCCCTATCCCGCCCTGGTGGACCGCCTGATCAGGCTGGCGCTCCAGCGGGGCACCGGGCTGCGCTGACGGGCCGGCCGAGCCGGCGGGTCACACGCAGGGCCGGACCGTCCGGATGGTGCGCGTGAGCGCCGGTGCCAGATCCACCATCGCGGTCGCCGGCGGCCAGTACGACTCGGGGAGCCGCACCTCGACGTCGAGGGCGCGTCCCACGGTCGTCATGGTGATCGGCTCGGGCCGGCCGGTCTGCTGCGCCTCGGGTATCCACCAGCCGACCCCGTTCACCACTTGACAGGCCGCGAACCGGTCCAGCCCCGCGGGTCGGGCCACCCCGCACCGCAGCTCGATCGCCGGGTCGCCCCACGCCGCGGCGTACCCGGGCCCGGCGTCCACCGAGCGCTGCTCCTGGTCGGCGACGGAGGCGGGCAGTGCCTCGACCAGGGCCTTGCAGGCCCGGGCGTCCGCGCCGGAGACCCGTGGGGCGTCGAGCTCGAGGGGACCGGCACACCCGGTCGCCGACAGCAGCAGGGCCGTCCAGGCGACGGCCCCCGTCCACGCCCGGGAGGTGTGTCGTCGTGCGCCGGGTGAGGTCCTGATCAGATGTGCACGACCGGGCAGGTGAGCGTGCGGGTGATGCCGGCGATGTTCTGCACCCGGGCCACGACGAGCTTGCCGAGCTCGTCGACGTTGCGGGCCTCCGCACGGACGATCACGTCGTAGGGACCGGTGACGTCCTCGGCCAGCGTCACGCCCTTCACGTCCGCGATCTCGGCAGCCACCTCGGCGGCCTTGCCGACGTCGGTCTGGATCAAGATGTAGGCCTGCACCACCATGCTGGGCTCCTGTTGTCTGTCGTCCGACCGGTCGGGGCACAACGTACCGTGCAGGCCGCCCCCGCGAGAACAGAGCTCGAGGCATGGCTGTTGGATGGCGCGCATGACCAATTCTTCCGACGCGAGCCTCGGCGACCTCGGAGAGTTCGGCCTCGTCGAGGCGCTGGCCGAGCTGTTCGAGCAGGGCGAGCACGTAGTGCTCGGACCCGGGGACGACGCGGCGGTGGTGGCGGTCCCGGACGGGCGGGTGCTGGTCTCGACGGACCTGCACGTGGACGGCCGGCACTTCCGTCGCGACTGGGCCTCCGCGGTGGAGATCGGGCACCGGGTGGCCGCTGCGAATCTCTCCGACCTCAACGCCATGGGCGGCCGCGCCACCGCGGTCACGGTGGGGCTGGCCGCCCCGGCTGACCTCCCCGTGGCCTGGGCACTGGACCTGGCCCGGGGCGTCGCTGCGGAGTGCGCGCTGGTGGGCGCATCCGTGGTCGGCGGCGACGTGACGGCCGCCGACCAGGTGGTCATCGCCGTCACGGCGCTGGGTGCCGCTCCCCGGCCGGTACGACGGTCCGGGGCTCGTCCCGGCGACCAGGTCGCCATCGCGGGACGTCAGGGTTGGGCCGCGGCCGGGCTGTCCGTGCTGGCCCGGGGGTTCCGCTCACCCCGGGTGCTGGTGGACGCCTACCGCCGACCCGAGCCGCCCTACGGGGCCGGACGCGAGGCGGCGGAGCTGGGCGCGACAGCGCTGATCGACGTGTCCGACGGGCTCCTCGCCGACGTCGGCCACATCGCGGCGGCGAGCCGGGTCGGGGTACGGATCCACTCGGAGCGCCTCGCGGTCGCCGAGCCGCTGCGGGCGGTGGGTGCCGCACTCGGCGCGGACCCGCTGCAGTTCGTGCTGACCGGGGGGGACGACCACCCACTGGTGGCCACGTTCCCGTCCGGGACCGACCTGCCGGAGCAGTGGGTGCGCATCGGGGAGGTCGTGCAGGGGGACGGCGTCACCGTCGACGACGCAGCCTACGACGGCCCGGCGGGTCATGCGCACTTCCGCGGCCCGTGACCTCGCCCGGCACCTGTGGTGACGTCGTCGTGGCGCCGGAGAACGGGCTAGCGCGAGACCTTGCCGGCCTTGAGGCAGCCGGTGCAGACGTTGAGTCGCTTCGGGGAGCCGTTCACGGTCGCGCGCACCCGCTGGATGTTCGGGTTGAAACGACGGTTGGTGATCTTGCGGGACCAGGGACGGTTGTGGCCGAACCCCGGGCCCTTGGCGCAGATGTCGCAGACGGCAGCCACCGAAACTCCTGGATGTGCTAGTGAAGGTGCAGTGTCGAGCAGGTCGAGGGTGATGCGGGGTGCGGCGGTCCGCACCGGTCCGGTGGCGCGCTCGAGCGCGTCGGGACAACCGCACCAGGGTAGCGGAAAGCCCGACGAGGAGACGAATCCACGGGACGGCAGGCCGAGGACGACTCGGCGGGCGAGCGCCGTGGACGGGCCGCACGGTGCACTAGCCTGACCCTTTCGTCAGCCCGGTTCGTCAGCCGGGACCAGTCCAGGGGGGTGTGCCGTGCCCACAGCCGAGCCGACGGATGCGGTCGTCACCTTCGACCTGCCGACCGTGCTCCGCTTCGCCGACCTGGCCCTGGCGGGCCTGGGTGCCGCCCGCGAGGAGATCGACGCCCTCAACGTCTACCCGGTCCCGGACGGGGACACCGGAACCAACCTGTTCCTGACCTTCGAGTCGGCACGCAACGCGATGCTGGACGCGCTCGGGAAGGCCGGCGGGGCCCCCGTGGGCGACGAGGTCCCGCGCGGCCTCCAGGACCGCCCCGCGGAGGACCTGCACACGGCGATCACCGCCTTCGCGCGAGGGGCGCTGATGGGAGCCCGCGGCAGCTCCGGCGTCATCTTCTCCCAGCTCGTGGGGGCGATGTGCGCACGCGTCGCGTCGGCCGCGCCGGGGGAGCGTCCGGCGGCCGTGGTCGCCGCGGGGCTGGCCAGCGCCACGGAGGCCAGCTACGCCGCGGTCGGGGAGCCGGTGGAGGGCACCATCCTCTCGGTCGCCGGGGCAGCGGCGGACGCCGCGGCCGGTGCAGCGGCGGTCGAGGCCTACGGCGTCGGCCACGTGCTGCGGGCCGCCGCGGCGGGCGCACGAGAAGCGCTGAGCCGTACGCCGGACCAGCTGCCGCTGCTGCGGCGGGCTGGTGTCGTGGACGCCGGCGGCCGGGGGCTCTGCGTGGTGCTCGACGCGGCGGAGACGGCCGTCACCGGTCGACGCCGGGTCTCGAGCCAGCTGCCGTGGGGGGTGCACGCCATCCCGACGCCGGTGCCCGCGGACGACCTCCGGCCGGACGGTCCGGCGTACGAGGTGATGTACCTGCTGGACGCCGACGACGCAGCCGTCCCCGGATTGCGCCGCGCCCTCGCGCCGCTCGGGGACTCGCTGGTGGTGGTCGGCGGCGGCGGCCTGTGGAACGTGCACGTGCACGTCGACGACGTGGGCGCCGCGGTCGAGGCGGGCATCGAGGCCGGCCGCCCGCACCGGGTCCGCGTGACGCACTTCGCCGAGCAGGTCGCCCGGCGTCCCGCTCCGACGTCGCTCCGCCCCGGTCGCACCGTGGTGGTGGTCGCCGCCGGGGCCGAGCTCGGTGACCTGTTCCGGCAGGCCGGCGCCACGGTCGTGCCCGGGGGCGTCGGTCGGCGGCCCTCGACCGGCCAGGTGCTCGAGGCCGTCGTGGGCGCCGGCACCGCGGAGGTGATCGTGCTGCCGAACGACACCGCCTCCATCGCGGTCGCGGAGGCGGCCGCGCGCGCCGTCCGGGAGATCGGGGACATCCGGGTCGCGGTGATCCCGACCAACGCGCAGGTGCAGGGCCTCGCCGCTCTCGCGGTGCACGAGCCCGCGCGGACCTTCGAGGAGGACATCGTCGGGATGACCGCGGCCGCCCGGCACGCGCGCTCGGGAGCGGTGACGGTGGCGGCGGAGCGGGCGATGACGACCGGGGGGCCGTGCCGGCCCGGCGACGTGCTCGGCGTCGTCGAGGGTGACTTCGTGCTCGTCGGGCAGGACCTGTTCGCGGTCGCCACCGGGGTCCTGGAGCGGCTGCTCGGTGGGGGCGGTGGGGAGCTGGTCACGCTCGTCGCGGGCGTGGGCGGCTCCGACCTCGCCGACCGCGCCGCCGCGTACCTGCACACCGCGCACCCCACCGTGGACGTGGTGGTCTACGAGGGAGGGCAGCAGCGCTACCCGCTGCTCGTCGGTGTCGAGTAGGAGCATGGAGCCATGCGGACCAGCGGTCACCACCCCAGCACGCGTGCCGGCGGCCGAGGCCTCGCCTCGACCATCGCCTGGGACGCCCGGGTCGCCGCGGTCGCCGGCAAGCAGGCGGGCAAGATCGAGAAGGCCTTCGGCTACCGGACCGTCGGCGACCTGCTGCAGCACTACCCGCGGCGATGGGTGGACAAGGGGTCGCTGAGCGGCCTGGGCGCGCTCGAGCCGGACGAGCACGTCACCGTGCTCGCCACGGTGGACTCCGTCCAGCAGCACACCTACACCGACCGTCGCCGCGGCGGAACGGCCTATCGCACCGAGGTCTGGGTCGCCACCGAGGACGCCCGGCTGATGCTGACCTTCTTCGACAAGCAGGCGCACCTGGCGAAGTGGCGGCGCCACCAGCTGGCCGTCGGTCGGACCGGCCTCTTCTCCGGCAAGGTGGGGACCTTCCGGGGGCAGCTCCAGCTGACCAACCCGCAGAGCCAGGTGTTCGCTGCCGCCGAGGACGCCGAGGCAGCGGCCGCGGAGTGGGACCAGGTCCCCCAGCTGATCACCATCTACCCCGCCACGGCCACGGTGCAGAGCTGGCAGATCGCCTCGGCCATCTCGCTGGCCCTCGACCTGGTGCACGAGGTCCCCGAGCTCTTGCCCGAGACGGTGCGCGGCGAGCACGGCTTCCTCTCCGCCCGGCAGGCGCTCGAGTGGCTGCACCGCCCGGACAGCTGGGAGCAGCAGTCGGAGGCGGTCCGCCGGCTCCGGTTCGACGAGGCGTTCGTGACCCAGGCCGCGCTGGCCCAGCGGCGCGCCGCGCTGCTCGCCCTGCAGGCGCGCCCGCGGGCCGGGCGTCCAGGGGGCCTCCTGGACCGGTTCGACGAGCGGCTGCCCTTCCAGCTGACCGCCGGGCAGCGGGAGGTGAGCGGCGAGGTCCTCGACGACCTGGCGGCCGGGCACCCCATGCACCGGCTGCTGCAGGGAGAGGTGGGCTCCGGCAAGACCGTGGTCGCGTTGCGCGCGATGCTGCGGGTCGTGGACTCGGGGGGCCAGGCGGTCCTGCTCGCTCCCACCGAGGTGCTGGCTCTTCAGCACCACCGCTCGATCACCGCGATGCTGGGCGACCTGGCCGCCGGCGGCATGCTCGGCGGGCCCGTCGACGGCACGCAGGTCGCACTGCTGACCGGCTCGCTGGGGGCCGGCGCCCGTCGTCAGGCGCTGCTCGACGCCGCGTCCGGCGCTGCCGGCATCGTGGTCGGCACGCACGCGCTCCTCGAGGACCGGGTGCAGTTCGCCGACCTGGGGCTGGCCGTGATCGACGAGCAGCACCGGTTCGGCGTGGAGCAGCGCGCCGCCCTGGCGGCGAAGAGCGGCGGGCTGCCGCCGCACGTGCTGGTGATGACCGCGACACCGATCCCGCGCACGGTCGCGATGACGGTGTTCGGCGACCTGGAGACGTCCACGTTGCGGGAGCTGCCCGCCGGGCGAGCGCCGATCCGGACCTCCGTCGTCCCGCTTCCCGAGCAGCCCGCGTGGCTGGTGCGCGCCTACGAGCGGATCCGGGAGGAGGTCGGGCAGGGTCACCAGGTCTACGTGGTGTGCCCGCGCATCGGTGGGAGCGAGGTCGACGGGACCACCCCATCACGGGACGTCGACGAGAGCGTCCCCATGGCCGCGGTCGAGGAGGTGGCCCCGCTGCTCGCCGAGGGACCGCTGGCCGGTCTGCGCGTGCGGGCGCTGCACGGCCGGCTCCCTCCCGACGAGAAGGACGCGGTGATGCGGGCCTTCGCGGGCGGCGACGTCGACGTCCTGGTGTCCACGACCGTCATCGAGGTGGGCGTCGACGTGGCCAACGCCACCATGATGGTGATCCTCGACGCCGAGCGGTTCGGGGTCTCACAGCTGCACCAGCTCCGGGGACGGGTCGGACGCGGCTCGTCTCCGGGGTTGTGCCTGCTGGTGACCAACGCGCCGGCGGGAGCACCGGCGCGCGAGCGTCTGGACGCCGTTGCTGCCACCACGGACGGTTTCGAGCTGGCTCGGGTGGACCTCGCCCAACGCAGGGAGGGCGACGTCCTCGGGGTCTCCCAGTCGGGCCGCCGGTCCAGCCTCCGGCTGCTGCACGTGCTCGAGCACGAGGACGTCGTGCTGGCCGCTCGGGAGGTCGCGGCGTCCCTAGTCGCCGAGGACCCCGAGCTCTCCGCGTCGCCGGTGCTCGCCCGTGAGGTGGGCCGGCTGCACGAGGCCCAGCAGGCCGACTACCTGGAGAAGGCGTGAGCCCCAGGGTTCTCCAAGGTTCGCGCGACACAGTGTGGCCAGCCTCGTCGGACCCTCCCAGCCGGCGAGAGGGTGCGCCTCTCCCCGTTGCTCAACCTCACCGGCACGGAGAGAGGCGCACCACCCCGCGCCGAGACCACCGGGCGAGACCACCGGGCGACCACCGGGCCGGCGTCCGCACCAGCTCACGCAGCGGCGCGCATGTCGACGCGCCGGACCAGCTCGCCGAGGACATCGCAGAGTCGCTCGACCTCCTCGTCGGTGTTGGCGGCGGTGAGCTGCACCCGGAAGCCCACCTGGCTGCGAGGGACGAGCGGGTAGGCGGCCAGGGTGACGTAGATCCCGCGCGAGAACAGGAAGTCGCCGACCGCCGCGATGTCCTCGGGCTGGGCGAGGGGGAGCTCGATGATCGGCAGACCGGAGCGGTTGGGGGTGGAGAGCCCGAGCGCCCGCACGGTGTCGAGGACCCGAGCCGTCTTGCGGTGCAGGTCGGCGCGCAGGTCGTCCCCCCGTCGCTCGTTCACGGTCAGTCCGGCCAGGACCGTGGCCAGGGAGGCCGTGGGGGACGGGCCCGAGTACAGGTAGGTCGGCGCGGCGACCTTGAGCAGGTTCTTCGCCTCGGTCGGCAGGGCGAGGAACGCCAGCAGCGAGGAGTAGGCCTTCGAGAACCCGCCGACGAGGACGATGTTGTCGTAGGTCTCGCCGAAGTGACGGACGATGCTGTTGCCGCGTCGCCCGTAGGGTGCGGTGCCGTCGGGTGCCTCGCCGACGACCCCGAACCCGTGGGCGTCGTCGACGTACAGCAGCGCGTCGTGGTCCCGGCAGACCCTCGCGAACGTCGTCAGGTCGGGCATGTTCCCGGTCATGCTGTTCACGCCGTCCATGCAGACCACCCGCGGCAGGGCGGGGTCGGCCGACCGGAGCTTGACCTCGAGGTCCTCGGGATCGTTCGCCGCGAAGCGGGACAGGGTCGCCCCCCGGCCGCGAGCGATCGAGCAGCCGTCGTAGATCGTCTTGTGGGCCTGCGCGTCCATGAGCACGGT
This sequence comes from Nocardioidaceae bacterium, assembly GCA_035634095.1. Taxonomy (GTDB): domain Bacteria; phylum Actinomycetota; class Actinomycetes; order Propionibacteriales; family Nocardioidaceae; genus Nocardioides_B. The sequence continues at coordinate 26,496 of DASQDP010000211.1, forward strand.
GCCTTGTCCGGCGAGCACCGGGATGACCGTGGAGTGGATGTGCGAGATGGTCGGCAGCAGGAGGGTGTCGGGGGCGCCCAGGAGGTCGGTCAGTCGCTCCTCGATCTCCAGGTACGGGCGTGGGTTGCCCAGCAGCCGGGACCAGCTCGGGTGGGTCCCCCATCGCCGGACCATGGGCTCGACCGCATCCATCACGTCGGGGTCGAGATCGAGGCCGAGGTAGTTGCAGGACGCGAAGTCGATCAGCCAGGTGTCCCCGATGCGGATTCGCCGCCCGTCGATCTCGTCGATCACGGCGTCGTACATGGGGCTGGTGCGTCGCAGACGGTCCAGGTCGTCGAAGTGGCTGCCGGACGGCCCGGAGAGTGGCAGTGAGGTCAGCGAGCGGGATGTCACGAGACGCGTACTCCTTGGGTGTGGAGGGAACTGGCGGAAATCTCCGAGGGCGCTTCGGCGGCCCCGGCCCCGAGGACGAGGAACGCGGTGGCTTGGTCGACAGGCAGGGGGCGCGTGAACAGAAACCCTTGCCCTCGCAGGCAGCCGAGGGCGATGAGTGCGTCGCGTTGGCCGGTCGTCTCGATGCCCTCCGCCACCAGATCGAGCTGGAAGGTCTCACCCAGCCGGATGATCGCCTCGACCAGCGCGTGAGCGCCCTGGCTCTTGTCGACGCCCGCGACGAAGGACCTGTCGATCTTGAGGGTGGTGACGGGGAACTGCCGGAGGTAGCCGAGGGCTGCATAGCCGGTGCCGAAGTCGTCGACCGCGAGCCCCACCCCGAGGTTCTTGAGCTGTTCCATGGACAGCATCACCTGTGGCTCCTGGGTCGTCAGCGTCCGCTCGGTGATCTCGAGCACCAGCGCCCCGGGCGCCACTCCGTTCGTGCGGAGTGCGTTCGCCACCATCGGGACGAAGTCGGGGTCGGCCAGCTGGCGGGGCACGATGTTGACGGCCATCCGCAGACCGGGGCCGTCGACCACGCGCTGCCAGGCGCTGGCCTGCTCGACCGCCGTCTCGATCACCCATCGGCCCAGGGGGACGGCCAGGTCGCCCTCCTCCACCACGTCGATGAAGTCTCCAGGCAGGACGAGCCCCTTCTCGGGGTGCTGCCAGCGCACCAGCGCCTCCGTTCCCGTGGTGCGGCCGGTGAGGAGGTCGACGATCGGCTGGTAGTGCAGGACGAACTGACCCTCGTCGAGCCCACGTTGGAGGTCGCGAGCCTTGCTCAGCCGGGTCTGCATGACATGGTGCAGCGAGGGCCGGTAGAACTCGTGGGTGCCCTTGCCTGCGTCCTTGGCGGCGTACATGGCCAGGTCGGCCTGCATCAGCAGCTCCGCCGCGTCGCTCCCGTAGTCGCTGGTGGACACGCCGATGCTGGCGCGCACCTCGAGCCGGTCGTCGTTGGTGCCGTAGGGCTCCCGGAGGCTGCTGAGGATGCGTTCCGCGAGCTGCCCCGCCTCGGCGTCGGCCATCAGCCCCTCGACCAGGACCGCGAACTCGTCCCCGCCGAGCCGGGCGCACGTGTCCTCGGGACGCACTGCTCGTTGCAGCCGCTGGCTGACTGCGACGAGGAGCGCGTCGCCGGCGGCGTGACCGCGGGTGTCGTTGACCTCCTTGAAGTCGTCGAGGTCGATGAGCATGACCGCCAGGCGCTCACGGTGCCGCCCCTGACGGGCCAGGGCGTGCTCCACCCGGTCGAGGAACAGGGTGCGGTTCGGCAGCTGGGTGAGTGAGTCGTGGAAGGCGAGGTGCTTGAGCTTCTGCTCGAGAGCTCGGCGCTCCGTGGTCTCGTGCAGCGTGAGCACCACACCCCGGACAGACGGGTCATCGAGCAGGTTGCTGCTGGTCACCTCGAACGCGCGTTCCTTCCCCGCCGCGTCGAGGAGGCGCCACTCGCCGTCCGGGTCGGCCGGCGTGGCGTGCTCGCGTCGGGGGGTCGAGCCGATCCGCCGCAGGAGCACCGAGGCGTGGTGCACGTCCGGAGGGCTCACCAGCCCGAGGACAGGAGCGCCCAGGACCTGCTCGGGCTCGTGGCCGAGCACCGCGCACACCGACGGGGTCTGGTAGGTCACCCTCCACCGGTCGTCGATCACCAGGATCAGGTCCGAGGTGTTCTGGATGAGGGAGCGGAACTGGGCCTCGTTCTTCCGCTGCAGCACCTGCTCGGTCAGGTCGGCGCTGTCCAGCGCCAGCATCATCTGCGCTGCCATCGCGCAGACGGCGTCGATCACGTCGCTGCGTTCCACCTCGACACCCGACACCACCACGATCCCCGCGATCTCCCTCGACCGCAGCAACGGCGCGAGGAGCACCGGGACGCCGGATCCGAGTCGATCCCGGAGCGCGCTCCCCGCCCGGTCGGAGGTGGTCAGCACGAAGTGCCGGGTGCGCAGGTCCGAGCCGTACGACGTGAGCAGGTCGTCCCAGGCTCCGGACGTGACGGCGTCGTCGAGCGGCGCCCCGGGAACCGAGTCGTGGACGATCCGAAGGGCGCCGTCCAACCCGACCGCCACCAGGACCCGGTGACCGTCGGGGGCCCTGGTCAGCGTCGAGATGGCCCGGGCGCAGGCCGTGTAGATCTCCTCGCGGCTCGCGGCGCCCACCAGCGCCTCCCCGGTGCGTCGCAGGACGCTCTCGCGCTGGGTCGACTGGCGAGCCACGTGCACCAGGCCGCTGAGACGCGCCGTCACGAGCACGAAGATGAGACCGGAGGCGACGGCGTTCACCGCGACGTCGTGCAGGTCCTGCGTGGCGACCTCGACCAGGAGCACCCCTGGCGGGACCAGTGAGACCGAGCCGAGCAGCAGGAGCCGGGTCCTGGTCATCACGGGCGCCCGGTGCCGCACCGGCTCAGCAAGCCGCGCCATGTCCGGCTCGAGCGCCGCGGCTCCCCAGGCGGCGTAGAAGAGGAGCCAGCCGAGGTCCACCGGCCCCCCGGTCTCCCAGGTCCCGTTCAGCTGGAGGAGCCCGTACAGGACGTCCGACAGCAGCAGGCCGAGGGTGCCCGCGGTCATCAGCCTCAGGGCCCAGGAGGAGGCGCCTCGGCCCATGAGCAGACGAACCATCACGGCCAGCAGGAGCACGTCCCCGAGCGGGTACGCGATCGAGAAGGCCTTCTCCCACAGGCTCATCGTGCTGTCGCGGGCGTTCGGTGCGGCCAGGAAGATCCACACCAGGAAGCCGAGACCAGTCGTGATGATCAGAGCGTCCAGCACCGCCTGCCGATCCCGGTTGTGCCACCGCACCCGCACGATCAGCAGCAGACCACCGGCGAAGAGTGGGTACGTCGACAGGTAGAGGACATCCGCCACCGACGGGAAGGGGTTGACCATGCCCAGTGGACCGGTGAGCACGTCGTACACGGTGTCCCCGAGGATGAAGGTGGCCGTGCCGGCGGTCACCAGCCACCACGGGAGCCGGTGCCGAGGCCGGTTCACGAGCACTCCGGCGACAAGAGCAGCCACGCTGCACACGCCGATGAGGGTCCACAGGTACCGCGGCGGGTTCGGCAGCGTGAAGTACAGCGTGCCCAGCAAGGCCATCACCGCGACGTACGTCACTCGGGTCCATGGCGGCATATCGGCAATATCGGTGCGGATACCATCCAACTTGAGCACAAGGGACAGCCGGTCACGCAGCTGCGACAGCGACGTCCCGGCGCGCGGGGACAATGCCCGGGTGCGTGTCTCCGGTTCTGTTGCGGCCAGCGAAGCTCCCGCCCGGTGACCCGGATCATCGGCGGGACCGCCGGCGGACGCCGCATCAAGGTGCCCTCGGGCGAGCGCACGCGGCCGACGTCCGACCGGGTCCGCGAGGCGCTGTTCTCGTCGCTGGAGTCGGCCCTGGGCTCGCTGGAGGGTCTGCGCTTCCTCGACGTCTACGCGGGCAGCGGCGCGGTCGGCCTGGAGGCGCTCTCCCGTGGCGCCCTCGCCGTCACCCTCGTCGAGCACGACCGTCGCGCCGCCGCGCTGATCCGGGACAACGCGCGCGCCGCGAGGCTCGGCGACGTGGAGGTGCTGGTCGTCGACGCCGTCCGAGCCCTCGCCGGCCCCCCTGCGGCGCCGTACGAGGTCGCCTTCCTGGACCCGCCCTACGCCTCACCGGTCCCCGAGGTGGTGGCGGTGCTCCGTGGGCTGCACGACGGTGGCTGGCTCTCGCCTCAGGCTCTGGTGGTCGTGGAGCGCTCGCGCCGGAGCCCGGGCCTGCGGTGGCCGGACGGCTTCGTCGAGGAGCGCACCCGGCGCTACGGCGAGACGGTGCTTTGCTACGGTCGCGCCACTGCCCGACCTGCCCCGTCCGGCTGACCGTCCGCTGACCCGCTGACTCCCCAGGAGCCGCCGTGCGCAGAGCCGCCTGCCCGGGATCCTTCGACCCCGTGACCAACGGCCATGTCGACATCATCGACCGCGCCTCGAGGCTCTTCGACGAGGTCGTCGTCGCGGTGGGGGTCAACTCCTCGAAGAGGCGGTTGTTCAGCCCGCAGGAGCGCATCGACATGCTCGCCGAGGCCAGCGCCGGGCGCGACAACGTCACCGTGACCGGCTTCGACGGTCTGCTCACCGACTTCTGCCGCGAGCGCGAGGTGCAGACCATCGTCAAGGGCGTGCGGGCGGGCGGAGACTTCGACTACGAGCTGCAGATGGCCCAGATGAACGCCCGGCTGTCGGGCGTGGAGACGGTGTTCCTGCCCACGAGCCCCTCGTACTCCTTCCTCGCCTCGAGCCTGGTCAAGGAGGTCGCGGCCCTCGGTGGCGACGTCTCAGGGCTGGTGCCGGCGTTCGTCCTCGACCGGCTGACCGCCCGGATCGCCGAGCGCCGGTGAGCCCTTGCGACCGCGTTTTGGCCGGGGCCGACGACGTTCGGTACCCTGAAGGACGGTTGCCTGCACGAACCACCCGGGACGACGACGCGTCGACGTCCCGGACGGCCGTTCCGGCGACCTGGTCCGTCCTGCCGTAGTCTGGGAGTGAAACCGTGCGTCTCGACCCGAGAGCGCCGCTCGTGCTCGACACCCGCGAGCTCGGCCGCCGCCCGGGGTCGCAACGCCGGGTGAGCTTCCCGGCTCCGGCGCCGGCGGACCTCGGCATCGAGGTTCTCCGCGTCCCCCAGGGGTCGCAGGTCGACTTCGAGCTCCGGCTCGAAGCGGTCATGGAAGGGGTGCTCGTCACCGGAGCGGCCTCCGCCGCGCTGGTCGGGGAGTGCGTGCGGTGCCTGGAGGAGATCCACGACGAGGTCGTGGCCGACTTCCAGGAGCTCTTCGCCTACGAGGAGAGCGACACCGCCCTGTCCGGGGAGGACCAGGACGCCGGCCGGCTGGAGGGCGACCTGCTCGACCTCGAGCCGTTGCTGCGGGACTCCGTGGTGCTGCAGCTGCCGTTCCAGCCGCTGTGCCGGGAGGACTGTCCGGGTCTGTGCACGCACTGCGGTGCACGGCTCGCGGACGACCCCGGCCACCAGCACGACCTGCCGGTCGACCCGAGGTGGGCGGCCCTGCAGCAGCTGTCCGGACCGACGCACGACCGCACCGAGAACTGAACGACCCGCGTAGACCAGCATCCAGACGTACGACGAGCCGTTCGCGGCGAAGAGGAGAACACCGTGGCTGTCCCGAAGCGGAAGATGTCGCGCAGCAACACGCGTCACCGTCGCTCGCAGTGGAAGGCCGTCGCGCCCTCGCTGGTGACCTGCGCCAACCCGGCCTGCGACGGCAAGCACCTGCCGCACCGGGCCTGCCCCGAGTGCGGCCAGTACGGCTCCCGCACCGCTCGTCGCCAGGTCCTCTGACGAGCACGACCGCGGGGTCACCTGCGGCGCCCGGCGAGCCGGCGTACGACGACCTGCGCGAAGCGCTCGGCAACCCGCGCCTGGATGCCGAGCTGCTCGACCGCGCCCTCACGCACCGCTCCTTCGCCTACGAGAACGGCGGGCTGCCGACCAACGAGCGGCTGGAGTTCCTCGGTGACGCCGTGCTGGGCGTGATCGTCACCGACACGCTGTTCCGCGCGCACCCCGACCTGTCCGAGGGTCGACTGGCGAAGCTGCGTGCGGCGGTGGTCAACGCCCGTGCGCTCGCCTCCGTCGCGGTGACCATCGGCCTCGGGTCGCACATCAAGCTCGGTCGCGGCGAGGAGGCGACCGGCGGGCGTGCCAAGTCCTCGATCCTCTCCGACACCGTCGAGGCGGTGATCGGCGCCGTCTACCTCAGCGGCGGCTTCGAGGCCTCCGGTGCGGTGGTGCACCTGCTGTTCGACCCCCTGATGGAGAACGCCGCCCAGCTCGGCGCCGGACTGGACTGGAAGACCAGCCTGCAGGAGCTCTCTGCCGAGCATGCCCTCGGTGTCCCCGAGTACGTCATCGAGGAGGAGGGCCCCGACCACGAGAAGATGTTCACCGCGAAGGTGCGGGTCGGCGCCACCCTGTACGGGCACGGCACCGGGAGGTCGAAGAAGGAAGCGGAGCAGCAGGCCGCTGAGACCGCCTACCTCGCGATCGTCGCGTCCCGCGGCGACCTTCCGGGACGGTGAGGCCGGGCGGCGGTGGGCGCGATGCCTGAGCTGCCTGAGGTCGAGGTGGTGCGCCGCGGTCTCGAGCGTCACGTCGTCGGTCGTCGTATCCACAGCGTCGAGGTGCTGCACCCCCGGCCCGTCCGTCGCCACCTCGCCGGGGCCGAGGACTTCACCGCCGCGGTCACCGGGCGACTCGTCCTGGGCGCCCGGCGGCGAGGCAAGTACCTCTGGCTGCCGCTCGACAGCGGCGACGCGGTGCTGGCGCACCTCGGGATGAGCGGCCAGCTCCTGGTGCAGCCCGCATCCGCGCCCGACGAGCGGCACCTGCGCGTGCGCTTCCCGCTCGTCGACCCCTCCTCGGGCAGCGGGACGGCGTCCGGTGCGGACACTGCCGGGCCTGAGCTCCGCTTCGTGGACCAGCGCATGTTCGGCGGCGTCTCCGTGTCACCGAACGGCGCTGAGCTGCCGCCGGAGATCGCACACATCGCGCGCGACCCGCTCGACCCGATGTTCGACGATGCCGCGTTCGTGCTCGCGGTCCGCCGCCGCAGCTCGGGGGTCAAGCGGATCCTGCTGAACCAGACGGTGGTGTCCGGGGTGGGCAACATCTACGCCGACGAGGCGTTGTGGCGGTCCCGGATCCACGGTGAGCGCCCCGGTGAGAGGCTCCGCGCGGTCGACGTACGGCGGCTGCTCGCCAGCGCGCGAGAGGTGATGGCCGCCGCCCTGCTCGAGGGCGGCACCTCCTTCGACGCCCTCTACGTCAACGTCAACGGCGAGAGCGGCTACTTCGACCGGTCGCTGAACGTCTACGGCCGGACGGGCCGGCCGTGCGCCCGCTGCGGCACACCGATCACCCGCACCGCGTTCATGAACCGCTCGTCGTACGTCTGCCCGAGGTGTCAGCCACGCCCGCGCGCGCGGCGCCCCTCGTCGACCGGAGCCGGGGCTCCACCGGCGTAGTCGACCGGCGTCCACGGCTGGGACGGCACCCCTCGACGCCGCACCCGGTGGCCGCACCTGGGATTGACCGGTGTAGGAGTGCGTGGGAACCTTGTGGACAACACCCCCAAGGTTCGCGGCTGCGCACCAGCCGCCTCCCATGGCGCGCCCGGCACCACGTCGCACCACCGCAGGATCGATCTGGCATCTCACCCCCCGGAGGACAGACACTATGGCCAAGGCCCTCCTCGGCTACATGAGCAGCACCGACCCCCGCGTGGTCGCGCAGCTGACCGCGGAGAGCCGCCGGCTCCAGCAGCGGGTCGCCGACCTCGAGGCGCAGATCCTGCGCCTGCAGGCCGAGAACGACGCCTTGGCGGCGGCCGTGCACACCTCGCCGCTGCTGACCCTCGACGAGAGCATGCAGCCCGTCTGACCGTCGACCTGCTCGCCATCTGACGGGCCCCCCTCGTGAGCGGCGAGTCCACCGCCGTGCGCCTCGCGCCGATGGGGGACGAGGGATTCAGCGACTGGTCGACACGGTCCGTCCGCGGCTTCGCGGCCCAACAGGTGGCCGCCGGCGTGAACCGGGACCCCGAGGCCACCGCCTACGCACGTCGACAGCTGGCCGAGCTGCTGCCCCGAGGTCCGGCCAGCCCCGGTCACTGCCTGTGGACCGTCCACGACGGTGCCGGCGCTCCGATCGGCCACGCCTGGCTTCAGCTACGGCGGCGGCCCGGCGGCGACGTCACGGGGTACCTCCTGGACATCGAGGTCGCCGCCCCGCGCCGAGGACAGGGCCTGGGGCGCGCCACGATGCTGGCCGTCGAGCAGGAGGCCCGCCGGCGGCATGCGGTAGCCCTGGACCTGAACGTCTTCGGCCACAACGGGCCGGCTCGTGCGCTGTACTCCGGGCTCGGCTACACGGTGGTGGAGGCGACCCTGACCCTGGCTGTGTTCCAGCCGCCGGCTCGGGAGACGGCCTCGAGGGGCGGCGAGGTCGCGCTGCGCGACATGACCGAGTCGGATCTCGCCGCGATCCGTCCGTCGCTCGCGGCGGAGCACGGTGCGGACCTCGACCGGCTGCTCCCCTCGGGAGCCGCCACCAGCGGGCACCGGCTGTGGACCGCCCACGCAGGTCCGGTCACCGCGGGCGCCGTGTGGCTGCAGCTGCAGCTCCGGTCCGACGGGCTGCACGCGCTGGTCCGCCACCTGCACGCGGACGGCGGGCTGAGCCGGTCGGGCCATGGGCCTGCCCTCCTGCGGGCCGTGCACCGCGTCACCCACGAGATGGGCACCCGCACGCTGACGTTGTCCCTGCCCGGCTCGGCGACGGGCCCCCGAGCCCTGGTCGCCGAGCAGGGCTTCGTGCTGGTCGCCCAGACGCTGACCAAGCCGCTGTAGCCGACCGGGCTACTCCACCGTCGCGGTCGGTTTCCCGATGCAGATCTCGCCAGCAGGGTCGGACGCCTTGGGCGTCGGCGCCGTTCCCACGAGCGGGGTCGGGCAGGGAGGACACGTCACCACGGTCCCGTCCGTCCCGGAGGTGCCGGTGATGGCGGCGGTCGGCCCGGCGCCGGGAGTCGCTGACGGGCAGGTCGGTGCCGGCGGGGTGGGGGTCGGCGTCGCGCTCGGCGACTTGCTGGGCGTCGCGCTCGGGCTCTTGCTGGGCGTCGCGCTCGGGCTCTTGCTGGGCGTCGCGCTCGGGCTCTTGCTGGGCGTCGCGCTC
>DASQDP010000212.1:0-2881 GCA_035634095.1 Nocardioidaceae bacterium
GGTCAGCCGGTCGGCTGCTGTCCCTCGGCGGTGCTGGGGCTTGCGGGGGTGCCGGATGCGTTGGCGTCCGTGGTGGTCTCGGTGTCGTCTCGACCGTCGGTGTCCCCATCGTTGCGCTCGTCCTGGGAGTTCCCGTTCCCATTCCCAGGAGGAGTGACCGGCGTGGACGGCGTCGGCGTGGGAGTCGGCGTCGGCGTCGGCTCGGCGTCGTCGTCCCGACCACCGCGGTCGGACGGCTGGGAGGGCTGGGCGGTGACCGGACTCGGCGCCTGCGTCCGAGTCTGCGTCTGCGGCGCCGGCGCGGGCACGCCCTCACCAGTGTCGCCGCGGATGGCGGCCCGGTCGGGCAGGTCCTCCTCCGGCGTCCCCTCCAGCACGGTGTCCATGAACTCCTGCCAGATGGCACCGGGCAGGCCCGAGCCGTAGATGATCCGCCCGTTGACGTCCTCGATCGGGTTGGCGGGCGAGTCGTTGCCCATCCACACCGCCGTGGAGATCGACGGGGTGAAGCCGACCATCCAGGCGTCGGAGTTGTCCGCGCCCTGCCCCTGCGTACCGGTCTTGCTGGCCACCTCGCGGCCGCCGTCGAGCGAGCGACGCGAGTGGGCGGCGACGTCGGTCATCGCGTAGGTCGTGTCGTTGACGACGTCCTCCTCGAAGACCTGGTCGCCGGCGTCGCCGTTGTAGTCGAGCAGCACGGCTCCCTCGCTGTCGGTCACCCGCGTGACGAAGTAGGGATCGTGCTCGACGCCGCCGTTGGCGAGGGTGGCGAAGCCGTGCGCCTGGTCGATCGGGCGCATCTCGTACTGGCCGATGCCGATCGAGGCGCCGGCGGCACCGGTGTTGGGGTCGGCCAGCGTGGCCTTCTCGTCGAGGGCGCTGCCCGTCTCCGGCCAGGCCTCCGGCAGGCCGGTGGCCTCGAGGATGTTCTGCCGCACCCGATCGGCGCCGACCTCGTAGGCCAGCCCGTAGTAGGTGGTGTTCAGCGACCGGGTCATCGCCTCCATCAGGGTGCAGGACCCGCAGGAGGCGCCGCCGGAGTTGCTGACCGGCAGGCCCGGGCGGTCGGGGAAGGTCTGGGGCGAGGAGCCGTCCCGGCGGGCGTTGACGCCGATGCCGTCCTCCAGCGCGGTGGCCAGCACGTAGGGCTTGACCGAGGAGCCCGGCTGGCGCTGGGCCTGTGCGTAGTCGACGGCACCGTCACCGGCACCGATCGGCCCGCCGTAGTAGGCGCGCACCGCGCCGGTCCGCGGGTCGATCGCCACCAGGGCCTCGCGCAGGCCCTCCGGCTGGCCGTCCATCACCTCGGCGACGGAGGACAGGGCGGCGTCCTGGTAGCGCTTGTCCACCGTGGTGGTGATCCGCAGACCGCCGGCGCGCAGCTGCTGCTCGTCGTAGCCCTTGGCCTCCAGCTCGGAGATCGCACGCTGGACGACCAGGCCCTCGGGGCCGGCGGGGATGCCGAGGTTGGAGCCGGTCCGCGGCATGATCGGCGGGAAGACCGAGGCGTCCCGCTCCTGCTGGGTCAGCCAGCCCTCCTCGACCATCGCGTCGAGCACCAGGCCCCAGCGGTCCTGCGCGCCCTCGGGGTTGGACTCCGGGTCGTAGTTCGACGGGCTGCGGACGAGGACGGCGAGCACGGCGCCCTGCTGGGCGCTCAGCTGGCTGGCCGGCACACCGAAGTAGGTGTTGGCCGCCGCCTCGATGCCGTAGGCGCCGCGGCCGAAGTAGATGGTGTTGAGGTAGTTCTCGAGGATCTCGTCCTTCTCGTACTCGTTGTCGAGCTTGACGGCGAGGAAGAGCTCCTGGAACTTGCGGCTGAACGTCTGCTCCGAGGTCAGGAACGCGTTCTTCACGTACTGCTGGGTGATCGTCGAGCCACCCTGCGTCGAGCCGCCGGTCACGTTGTTCCACGCGGCCCGCACGATGCCGGTGGCCGAGATGCCGGGGTCGGAGTAGAAGCTGCGGTTCTCGGCGGCCAGCATCGCTTGGCGTGCCGGCTCCGAGACCTCGGCGAGCGGCACGTTGGTGCGGTTCTCCGCGCCCAGCCGGGCCATCTCGGTGGTGCCGTCGGCGTAGTGGACGACGGTGGTCTGCGCGCTCTGCACGGAGTTCGGGTCGGGCACCTCGGTGGTCGCGTAGACGACACCCACGAAGACGCCGAGCAGTACGAACGCCCCGGCCATCACCCCGAGGAGGGCCTTCAGCCGGCGCTTGCGGCGCTGCTTCTTCGTCCGCGCGGCCTTGTCGGCGGGACGGGTGCCCCGGGACGTGGGGCCGGTGCGTGACGCCGTCGTCCGGCCCCCGCGGTCGGCCGGTGGCCGGCCCCGGCCTGCCGGGGGACGGCCACCGCCGCCCGTGGCACCGGCGGTGCGACCGGACGGCGGACGGCGGACCGAGCCGCTGCGCGGCCCGACCGGTGAGGTCTCGTCGTGGGGAGGCACGCAGGCCCCTCTCTGGTTCGGGTCTCGGTGGGCGCGCAGGACAGACGCGTCCGGCACCCAGGGTGGCGTCTTCAGCTGTACGAGCGGGGAGGACCCGCTGCACAGCGGCGCCCAGCAGTCCCAACGACCACGCGGGGCACTCCGTGTTCCCCGTGTGACGCGTACGACTCCGTGCTACTCGGTGGCCACGCGCCGCCGCGACCGCCGCGGCTGGCGCTCCGGGTCCGGCTCGGCCCCCAGGACGTAGGAGCAGTCCAGGTGGTTCCACCCGCAGCCGCGGCACACCTGGACGGCGTAGACGGAGAACTCCTCCTGCATCCCGTCCATCCGGGCGAGCTCGGCCGGCGTCTTCGCCTGACCGGCCGTGGGGCCGAGGTGCTCCCCGTAGACGTAGCTCACCAGCGTGAGCCGCTCCTTGCGGCACACCGGGCAGGCGA
>DASQDP010000213.1:0-3935 GCA_035634095.1 Nocardioidaceae bacterium
CCTCGGTCGCGGCGGCCAGCTCGACCCCGTGGCCCGCGGTCCAGGCGGCGACGCGGGCGATGACGGCCGAGACGTCGCGACGCGGGTGCACCACCAGGCCGATGCGCGGTGTCGTCATCCCCGGTCCGTCCCGGGCAGCCACCGCCCGCGCCCGCCGGAACGGCCTCGCGGGTGGTAGTCGTCATCACACTGGACGTGACTGCAGCGCCGAACTCCTGGTGCGCTACCACCCCCGTGTGGCCGATGTGTGACGCCCGTCCTAACGTCCGGTCTCGCGAGGCTGAGTCGAGGCCGGGTCCGCAGACACCCCGGCCACCTGCAGCAGGAACAGACAGGAGGCCGGAGTGCCCGTCGTCCCGATGAAGGAGCTCCTCGACCGGGCGCTGGCCGACCGGTACGGGGTCGCCGCCTTCAACGTCCTCAACGACCTCACGATCGAGGCCGTGCTGGCCGCGGCGGTCGAGGAGCGGGCCCCGGTCATCCTGCAGACCTCGGTCAAGACGGTCCGCCAGTACGGCCGTGACCAGCTCTTCGGCATCTTCACGGCGCTGGCCCGGGACGTGCCGGTGCCGGTCACCCTGCACCTCGACCACTGCCCCGACCGGTCGGTGATCAGCGACTGCCTGGCCGGCGGGTGGAACTCGGTGCTCTTCGACGCCCACGAGCTCGACGTCGCGGAGAACCTGCGCCAGACGCAGGAGGTCGTCGCCGAGGCACGCCGCACCGGCGCCCACGTCGAGGGCGAGATCGAGGGCATCCAGGGCGTCGAGGACGACATCGGCTCCGACGAGGCCTCGGTGCTGCAGAGCCTCGAGGTCGCCGTGGACTTCATCGAGCGGACCGGGGTCGACTGCTTCGCCCCCGCCATCGGCAACGCCCACGGGCAGTACACGTCGGCGCCGAAGCTGGACCACCAGCGGGTCACCGACCTCGTCGAGGCCACCGGGGTGCCCATGGCGCTGCACGGCGGCACCGGCCTGGCCGACGAGCAGTTCACCGACCTCATCGCCCGCGGCTGCGCCAAGGTCAACATCTCCACCGCGCTCAAGGAGGCCTTCCTGAAGGCCGGCCTCGAGCACCTGCGCGAGGCCGAGGCCAAGGACAAGTGGGACCCGCCCTCGCTGTTCCGGCACCAGCGGGCCGCGGTGGTGGAGATGGCGCGCTCGCACATCCGGCTCTTCGGCGGCTCGGGGCGTGCCTGGTGACCGCGCTGGTCTTCGACTGCGACGGCGTCCTCGCCGACACCGAGCGGTACGGGCACCTGCCCGCCTTCAACGCGACGTTCGAGCACTTCGGGCTGCCGGTGCGCTGGAGCGAGGAGGACTACGCCGGGAAGCTGCGCATCGGCGGCGGCAAGGAGCGGATGGCCAGCCTCTTCCGCGACCCGGAGTTCGCCCGGGCGGCGGGCGTCCCGGACGACGAGGGCGAGCGCGCCGAGCTCCTGGCCACCTGGCACCGCTACAAGACGGCCCGCTTCAAGCAGATGGTGGCCGACGGGGAGATCCCCGCCCGCCCCGGCATCGCCCGGGTCATCCCCGAGGCGCTCGCCGCCGGGTGGACCGTGGCGGTCGCCTCCACCTCCGCCGAGGAGTCCGTCCGCGCCGTCCTCCAGCACGCCGTCGGGACCGGGACCGCCGCGCGGGTGCCGGTCTTCGCCGGGGACGTCGTCCCGGCCAAGAAGCCCGACCCGGCGATCTACCTGCTCACCCTCGAGCAGCTCGGCCTGGACCCGGCCGACACCCTCGTCGTCGAGGACTCCCGCAACGGCCTGCTCGCCGCGACCGGCGCCGGCCTGCGCTGCGTGGTGACCGTCAACGGCTACACCCGCGACGAGGACTCCTCGGAGGCCGTGCTGGTCGTCTCCGAGCTCGGTGACCCCGACCGGCCGCCCATCGAGGTGCTCGCCGCCCGCGGGCCGGCGCACCCGGACCGCATGGTCACCCTCGAGGACCTCCGCGCGTGCCTCACCCCGGAGCCGGTGGCGACCGGGCCCGGCCCGGCCCGCGGAGACGTGCAGGACCCGGCAGAGGGAGAGTCCGCGTGACCACAGCGCAGCAGCAGGTGGAGCTCGTCGTCCGGACGATCGCCGAGACGGCGGTCGAGAACGAGAAGTACTTCGGTGACCTGGACGCCGTCGTGGGGGACGGCGACTTCGGCTACTCCCTGGCCCGCGGCTTCGAGAAGCTGCTCGAGGGCTGGGACGACCTCGACCGCAGCGACCCCGGCACGTTCCTCAAGAAGGCCGGCATGGTCATCAGCTCGCGGATCGGCGGCACGTCCGGCCCGATCTGGGGGACGGCGTTCATGCGCGCCGGGATGAACACCGGCGGCACCGACGAGCTGGGCGGCGAGCAGGTCGTGGCGATGCTCCGGGCCGCCGCCGAGGGCATCAAGGCCCGTGGGCAGTCCGACGTCGGGGACAAGACGCTCCTGGACGCGCTCGTCCCGTTGACCGACCGCCTGGAGCAGGAGCTCGCCTCCGGTGCCGACGCCGCCACGGCGCTCGCCGCGGCCGCGGAGACCGCGCGGAAGGCGGCCGAGGCCACCACCGAGATGGTGGCCAGGCGGGGACGCGCGTCCTACACGGGCGAGCGCAGCAGGGGCTCGGTCGACGCCGGAGCGATGGCGGTGGCCGTGATCACCGATCGGGTCAGCAAGGCCTGGGAGACACAGGGAGCATCGTCATGAAGAAGTTCGTCAACGACCCCAAGAACTTCGTGCCCGAGATGCTCGAGGGGATCGCCCGGGCCAACCCGGACACGCTCAGGTACGTCCCCGAGTACAACCTGATCATGCGCGCGGACGCGCCGCGTGAGGACAAGGTCTCGATCGTCCAGGGCTCCGGGTCCGGGCACGAGCCGGCGCACGTCATGGTGGTCGGCAAGGGGATGCTCGACGGCGCCTGCCCCGGTGACGTGTTCGCCGCGCCGCCCATGGACTACGTCTACGAGACCGCGAAGCTGCTGAACTCCCCCAAGGGGGTCCTGTTGCTGGTCAACAACTACACCGGCGACCGGATGGCCTTCGACATGGGCCGGGAGATGGCCGAGTCCGAGGGCATCGACGTGCGGGTCCTCACCATCGACGACGACGTGGCGGTCAAGGACTCGCTGTACACCGTGGGCCGGCGCGGCGTGGCCGGGAACTTCTTCGTCATGAAGGCCGTCGGCGCGGCGTCGGAGGAGGGCGCCGACCTCGACGAGCTGGTGCGCATCGGGCAGAAGGTCAACTCCGTGACCCGCACCATGGGCGTGGCGCTCACCGCCTGCACGCCGCCGGCGAAGGGCTCGCCGCTGTTCGACCTCGGCCCCGACGAGATCGAGTTCGGCGTCGGCATCCACGGGGAGCCCGGCCGGGAGCGGCGGAAGCTGACCGGCGCCGACCAGATCGCCGACGAGCTGCTCGAGGCCGTCGTCAGCGACCTGCCCTACCAGTCCGGTGACCGCGTCGCCCTCATGCTCAACGGGCTGGGCGGCACCCCGATCAGCGAGCTCTACATCCTCTTCCGGCGCGCCCACGAGCAGCTCGAGCAGCGCGGGATCACGGTGGGGCGCAGCTACGTCAACGAGTACTGCACGTCGCTGGACATGGCCGGCGCCTCGCTGACCCTGGTCCGGCTCGACGACGAGATCGACCGCCTGCTCGCGGCTCCGGCGGAGGTCGCCGTCCGCGTGTTCTGAGTCCCCCGGAGAAGGACCTCCTGCCCCGTCCCGAGGCCCGGCCTCCTGCAGGGTCCCGCCGCGAGCCTCGATCGGCCCCCCTGCAGGGTCCCGCCGCGAGCCCACGAGTGGTGGGGGGCAGGGGGGCCTTCACGGGGGCAGGAGGTCCTTCTGTGGTCGACTGGCCGCCATGCCGGTCGATCCCGCCACGTTCACCGCGGCCCTCCGCCAGTACGCCGCCGGGGTGTGCCTGCTGACCGTCCGCGACGACATCGA
>DASQDP010000214.1:0-7270 GCA_035634095.1 Nocardioidaceae bacterium
CTGGACCGCTTGGGCGCAGGGGGCAGCACGGACGTGACAGAGTGCATGGGTGTCCTCGACGACGCCTGCGAAGTGAGCTGTCGGGTTCGGGCCGTGGAGGTGGCCCGGCCGCTGGTGCGGCTTCACCCCGAGGACGACGCGTTGTCGGCGTCGCCCGAAGGTGGGTCCCCCGCTCCTGTTCCGTTTCGGGGTGGGGATCGGTCGCGGGAACAGGATTCGGCGTCACGACTCGATGGCCCGCGGTGCAGGCCTGAGGTATACCGTGACCAACGGCACCCAGGTATGTCAATGGCTGCTCCCGGAGACCGACGTCACACCACTCTCGGAGGTTCTGATGACGGGTCCTGCCCCTGACACGACCTCGGGAGGAAGCACCGTGCAGGTGCGTCTCGCCTACGGCGAGCACGGCCTCGAGGTGGAGCTCCCCCGAGAGCGCACGACGATCGTGCAGCCGGCGTACGCCGAGGCGGCCGCGGACCAACGGGCGCTCCTGCGCCGGGCGCTCCGGGAACCAGTCGCCGGCCCGCCGCTGCGCGAGCTGGTCACGCCCGGGCAGACCGTGGCCATCGCCATGTGTGACGGCACCCGGCCGCAGCCACGGCACCTGATGGTGCCGGCCGTCCTCGAGGAGCTCGAGGGGATCGTGCGGCTCGACGATGTCGTGGTGCTGGTGGCGACCGGGACCCACCGCGGCAACAGCGACACCGAGATCCGCGCGATGCTCGGCGACGAGGTCGCCGACAGCGTCCGGGTGGTGAACCACGACGCGCGCGACGACGGGTCGCTGGTGTTCCTGGGCCTGCATGGCGCCGACGTTCCCGTGTTCCTCAACCGGCAGTGGGTGGACGCCGACGTCCGGATCACGACCGGGTTCGTCGAGCCGCACTTCTTCGCCGGGTTCAGTGGCGGGCCCAAGCTCGTGGCGCCGGGGCTGGCGGGGCTGGAGACCGTGCTCACCCTGCACGACGCGAAGCGGATCGGGGACCCGCGCGCGACCTGGGCCGTGTGCGAGGGCAACCCGGTGCACGACGACATCCGAGCGGTGGTGGCGGCGGTCGGTCGCGTGGATTTCGCGTTCGACGTGGTGCTCAACCGTGACCAGCGGGTCGTGGAGGCCTTCGGAGGCAGTCTTTCGCCGATGCACGCGGCAGCGCGGGAGGCGGCGCAGCGGCTCGCGATGTGTCCGGTTCCCGAACGGTTCGACGTCGTGGTGACCTCGAACGCCGGCTACCCGCTGGACCAGAACCTCTACCAGGCCGTCAAGGGGATGACCGCAGCCGCCACCGTCGTCAAGCCCGGGGGCACCATCGTCTGCGCGGCGGAGTGCCGCGACGGCTTCCCCGACCACGGCTCCTACCGCGAGGTGCTGTCCTCCGAGCCGTCGCCCGAGGCGCTGCTCGCCGCGATCGCGGCGCGGGAGCGCACGGTGCCCGACCAGTGGCAGGTGCAGGTGCAGGCCCGCGTCCAGGCGCAGGCTCGCGTGGTCATGCACACCTCCTACCTGTCGGCGGACGACCTGGCCGCCGCGCACCTGGGTCAGACCGACGACGTCGCCGAGGCCGTGAGCGCTGCGCTGGCCGAGGCGGGACCCTCCTCGCGGGTGTGCGTGCTCCCCGAGGGCCCGTTGACGATCCCCTACCTCGCGTAGCGGGGAGTGGTCGCGGGCGGTTGCGCCGGTTCTCCCCTCAGGGAGCGATTGCTCCACTAGGTTGCAGGGCATGAAGGAGGGCGGACCCACGATCGTGGTCGTGGACGACGCTGCGGAGGTCCGGTCCCTCGTCCGCACCCGCCTTCGGCTGTCCGGCCGCTTCGTCGTCGTCGGTGAGGGCGAGAACGGCTCCGAGGCGGTCGCCCTGGTCGCGCAGCACCAGCCTGCTCTGCTGCTCATGGACGTCTCCATGCCCGGCATGGACGGCCTGGAGGCGCTGCCGCTGGTCCGGCAGCGGTCTCCCGACACCAAGGTCGTGCTCTACTCAGGGTTCGAGGAGGAGGGGCTCGCGCAGGAGGCGGTCCGGCTCGGGGCGAGCGCGTTCGTGGAGAAGTCGGCCGCGGTCTCGGTGCTTCTCGACCGGCTGGAGGCCGTGCTCGGGGTCGGCGACTCCCGCCCCGTCGACGAAGCCTCTTCCGGAGCCGGAGCCGTGCCCGTGGACTCGCCGGCCCTCCCCGACCAGCGAGGCGGCACCCCGGTCCTGTCCGAGCACGCCGAGCGGTTCCGCGAGGTCTTCGAGGAGGCGGCCATCGGCATGGCGACCCTCACCCTCAGCGGTCGGGTCGTGCGGGCGAACCGGGCGCTCGGCGCCCTGGTCCGGCGGCCGGCGGCGACCCTGGTCGGCGAGCTGTACCGCGACCTCGCGCATGCGGACGGCGAGCGCGTGGACGCCACCCTGAAGGACCTCGAGGCCCGCAACCTCGACCTGGCCGCGGTGGAGCATCGGGTGGACGCCGAGCCCACCGCCGAGCCCACCGCCGCCCCACGGCGGCTGCTGGCCACCTTCGCGCCGGTCCGTGACTCCTCAGGCCGGCCGCTCTACCTGTTCCTGCAGGTGCAGGACGTCACAGCACAGCGACTCGCGGAGGAGGCGCTGCGCACCAGCGAGGAGCGCTTCCGGCTGCTGGTCGCCACCGTCCAGGACTACGCGATCTTCATGCTGTCGCCCGAGGGCATCGTCAGCAGCTGGAACGCCGGTGCGCAGCGCAGCAAGGGCTACACCGCCGAGGAAATCATCGGCCGGCACTTCAGCACCTTCTACCCCGCCGACGTCGCGGCCAGCGGTCATCCTGAGCACGAGCTGGCGGTGGCCCGCGCGGTGGGGCACTACGAGGAGGAGGGCTGGCGGGTCCGCAAAGACGGCACCTACTTCTGGGCGAACGTCCTCATCACCGCGGTTCACGACGACGCGGGCCGCCTCGTCGGCTTCGCCAAGGTCACCCGGGACATCAGCGAACGGCGGCAGGCCGACGAGGCGCTGCGGGCCAGCGAGCAGCGCTTCCGTCTCCTCGTCGAGGCCGTCGAGGACTACGCGATCTTCCTGCTCGACCCCTCGGGTCACGTGGTGAGCTGGAACGCGGGGGCCCAGCGCAGCACGGGCTACAGCGCCGACGAGGTCGTCGGCCAGCACTTCCGGGTTTTCTACCCCCCCGACAAGCAGCACTCCGGGCACCCGGAGGCGGAGCTCGACGAGGCCCTGCATTCCGGCCGCTACGAGGAGGAGGGCTGGCGGGTGCGCCAGGACGGGGGCCGGTTCTGGGCCAACGTGGTGCTGACGCCGGTGTACGACGAGGTGGGGAGGCACGTCGGCTTCGCCAAGGTCACCCGGGACACCACCGAGCGCCGCCTGATGATGGCCGAGCGGGAGGCCGCGGCCGCGGCGTTGGCCGAGGCCAACCGTGAGCTGGAGTCCCTCAACGCACAGCTGCGCGCGGCCGCGGAGGAGCAGACCCAGTTCCTCGCGGTGACCGCCCACGAGCTGCGCACCCCCGTGGGGGTGCTGGGTGGCTCCGCCGACACCCTCGTCGCGCATCTCGACGACCTGACGCCCGAGGAGCTGGCCGAGCTTCTAGCCGGAATGACCGCCAGCGCCGTCCGGCTGCGGCGGCTGCTGGCCGACCTCCTCACCGCCTCACGGCTCCAGGCGAGCGCCGTCGACCTGAAGCCTCGAGTGCTGGTCCTCGCCGATGTGCTGGCGGCCGCCGCCGCCACCGCCAGGCCCGCCTGGCCCGACGTCGAGGTCCGGCTCGACGTGCCGCAGGACCTGCGGGTGCTGGCCGATCCGGACCGGCTCGGGCAGGTGTTCGACAACCTCCTGGGCAACTCCCTGCGTCACGGGAAGCCGCCGATCGGCGTCCACAGCCGGGTCCGGGGCGAGGACGTGGTGACCCGGCTCATCGACCACGGTGCCGGCGTGCCGCCCGACGTCGTACCCCGGCTGTTCCAGCGGTTCGCCTCCGGCGAACGGCGCAGCGGCACCGGACTCGGCCTGTTCATCGCCCGGGAGCTGGCTCGTGCCCAGGGCGGGGACGTCACCTACGAGCCGGTGAGCGACGAGGGCCCGGGTGGGTTCGTGGTGACGCTGCCGCGCGCTGAACAGGGCCCGTGCTCGCCGTGAGCGGCAACGACCTTTACCCTCGACGGGTGCCCACCACGGTGCTCCTCGTCGACGACGTCGTCGAGGTGCGCCGTCTGCTCCGGACCGCACTGCGCCTGCGCGGCGGCTTCGACGTGGCGGGGGAGGCGAGCGACGGCGCCGAGGCGGTGCGCTTGGCGGCGTCGCTGCAGCCCGACATCGTGGTGCTCGACCTCGGCCTCCCGGACCTGGCCGGCCGGGAGGTGCTCACCGGGATCCGGGAGGCCTCGCCCGGCTCGGACGTCGTGGTGTTCTCCGGGACCGACCCGGCCGACGAGGAGTGGGTCCAGCAGCAGGTCGCCGGATACGTGGTCAAGGACGCCACCGTCGACTACCTCGTCGACCTGCTGGAGACCGTCGGCAAGGCGGTCCTCGCCGAGGCCGAGCTGCACCTGCCCGAGGACCTGACCAGCGCGGCACTGGCCCGTCGCTTCGCCTCCACCACCATGTCCCAGTGGGAGCTCGTCCACCTGGTCGACGACGCCCTGGTGATCGTCAGCGAGCTGGCCGCGAACGCGGTGACCCATGCTCGGTCCGCCTCCCGGCTCAGGCTGCAGCTGAAGCCGTCGGCGCTGCGGATAGAGGTCGCCGACGAGGGCACCGGCACCCCCGAGCCTCAGCCGCTCAGCGAGAGCGAGGAGCACGGGCGGGGGCTGTTCCTGATCGGCGTCCTGTCCACCGCCTGGGGCATGGAGTCGGTGGGACGACAAGGCAAGCTGGTGTGGGCCGAGCTCGCCCGTGAGCCGGAGGCGCTGCCCTCTCAGTCGAGGTCCGAGGAGTCGGACAGGTAGGCCAGCATCCGGTCCAGGACGCCGCTGGCGCGTCGCGTGGCAGAGGAGGCTTCGGGGGGCGTGTCCTCGAGCTGCGGCCAGGCCGGGGTGAGCCCCTCGCCGTACCGGTCGGCGAGCGAGGCGAAGATGCGAGCCGCGTGCCGGACGACGCGCGCGTCGACGGACCAGAACACCTCGAACCGGCGAGCCCGGTCCGGCACGCCGGACGACTCCGGCCGCTCCCAGCCGACCACGCACCCCGGGTAGTCGGGGGAGTCGCACACCAGCGCCCACTCCCGGTTGAGGGGGGCGTCGAACGGCACGGCCACCTCCAGCTTCCCCGGCCGGACGACCCGGGCCCGGTCGAAGTCGGCGAAGACGACGGTGCTGCTCGCAGTCCGGCCCAGCTCTGCCCAGCGACGCTCCGACGCCCGGTAGAACCGCTCCTGCTGGAAGCTCGCGAACAGCAGCGGACGCTCGGCCTGTGCGCAGCACTCGTCCTCGATGGCGCGGCACAGCGCCAGCACCGCCGGCTTGCGCAGCAGCTGGATCCGCAGCTCGGCGTGCCGGCGTCGCACCCCGGCGAACACCGACTGCTCGGGCTGGTCGAGCAGGTTCTTCGCGCGCTCCACCGCCATCGGCATGCTGAGGCCGCCGGCTCGCTGCCGGGCCGCCTCGCGCACCAGCTCCACCGCGTCGAGCCCGTAGCGGCGGTGCCCCCCGGCCTCGCGACGGGGGACGGGCAGCCCGTAGCGGAGCTCCCAGGTCCGCAGGGTGCCCGCCGGGACGCCGGTGCGCTCGGCAAGGTCGCCGATGGACAGGGTGGGCTGGTCGTCCATCAGAGTTGTCTCCTCACCATGAGTAGGTATTATTCATCGAAATGCAGAGGTTGTCGAACGCGGCAGGAGACGAACCCCATGCACCCTTCGGTGACACCCGACTCGCTCGAGTCGCTCCGAGACCTCTCCACTATCCCGGACGACTCGCCGTCCCCTGAGCACGGCCGCGACCGGCCGGCGGACCGGGTCACCCACCTGGTCACCCCGGACGCTGCGCTGCGAGACATCCTGGACGACGCGTCCGCGGCGTCGGCCGCCTTCGGGTTCGGCTACCGGCAGCTGTGGCGCACCCTGGCCGACGCCACCGACGGCGGCAAGCGGTTCCGCTCCAGCCTGCTGACCACCTCCTACCGCGCCTGGGGCGGCACCGACATGACGGCCTCCGCGTCGGTGGGTGCCGCCATCGAGCTGCTGCACACCGCGTTCGTGGTCCACGACGACGTCATCGACGGGGACGACACCCGGCGCGGGCGGTTGAACGTCTCGGGTGCGCACGCCGCGCAGGCCCGGGCGTCCGGGGTGGCCGAGCACCGGGCCCGCGAGTACGGCGCCGCGGCAGGCATCCTGGCCGGCGACCTGGCCCTGGCTGCCGCGCTGCGCACGGTGGCGTGCTGCCCGGTGCCCCGCGCCACGGTGCTGCGGCTGCTCGACCTCTTCGACCAGGCGCTGCACACGTCAGCGGCCGGGGAGCTCGCCGACGTCTGGATGAGCCTGGGAGCCGACCACCCAGCGCTGCCGGAGATCCTGTCGGCCGAGGAGCGCAAGACCGGCGCCTACTCCTTCACGCTGCCGCTGCAGGCGGGCGCTGCCCTGGCCGGCGCCTCCGAGCACGCCGTCGAGTGCGCCGGCGACGTGGGTCGCTTCCTCGGCATCGCGTTCCAGCTGGTGGACGACCACCTCGGCGTGTTCGGCGACCCGTCCCGCACCGGCAAGAGCGTGCTCAGCGACCTGCGCACAGGTAAGCAGACGCCGCTCGTCGCGCACGCCCGGACCACCTCGCTGTGGCCCGACATCAAGCCCTACGTCGGACGCGCCGACCTGTCCGAAGCAGAGGCCGCGCGGGCGCGCGCCCTGCTGACCACGAGCGGCTCGCGATCGTTCGTGGTGGGCCTGGCCGCGGACTACGCTGAGAGGGCACTGTTCCGCAGCCGGGAGACCGGGATGCCGCCGTCCCTGGTGGCCTGGATCGCCCGCATGACGGCGGAGCTCGGGAAGGCGGTGTCATGACCATTCTCGGGCAGCGCCCCGCGCCCGTCTCGACGTACGACGCCGTGGCCGACAGGAGCGCGGCGCTGGTGATCCGCGGCTACTCGACGTCGTTCGGCACGGCGTCCCGCCTGCTCGCCCAGCCCGTGCGGTCGCACGTGCGCAACATCTACGCGCTGGTGCGCATCGCCGACGAGGTCGTGGACAGCCCCGACCCGGTGGCCGCCGGCGACCGTGGGGGCGAGCTCACGGTCGAGGACCGCGCCGACCTGCTGGACCGCCTGGAGGAGGAGACGGCACGGGCCCTGCGGCGCGGGCGGAGCAGCAACCT
>DASQDP010000215.1:0-4978 GCA_035634095.1 Nocardioidaceae bacterium
GCGTCGAACAGCGCCTGCACGTCGCCCTCGAGCGGCCGGCCGGTGCGCGGGTCGTCGCCGCGGCTCAGGCGCAGGAACTCCTCGGCCTCGCGCAGCAGGCTCTGCTCGACCTCGCTGTCGAGGTCGTCGAGCAGGGAGGTGCGCAGCAGGAGTACCGCCGCCGACGAGGACAGCAGCAGCAGCCCGATCACCACGGCCAGGACGCGGATGCGGATGGTGCTCATCCACGCCCGCAGACCCGCCCGTCGACCTGCCATGCGCCGCAGCCTAGGAGGCCGGTCCGGCGTCCCCGGCCCGCAACGGGGGTGTCCGTGCGGCTCGACCCAGGCACAGGAAGATGGACCCACGTCCGGGGCGCCCGGACGTGGGCAGAGCTTCCTGTGCCTCGGGGGTGGGCGTGGCGTACGTGTTCGCAGCACTGGGCGGTGCCCTCGGGGCGCTGGCCCGCTGGGGGGTGGCGACGGCGCTGCCGCACTCCCCCGGCGGCTGGCCCTGGGCCACGCTGCTGGTGAACCTCACCGGCTGCCTGATGCTGGGCGCGCTGGCCGCAGCCCTGACCGCCCGCTCCCCCGAGCCGGCCTGGGCGCGGCCGTTCCTCGCGGTCGGCGTGCTGGGCGGCTACACGACGTACTCGGCGTTCGCGGTCGAGGTCGTGGGGCTGGTCGAGGCCGGTGCCCCGGTGCTCGCCGCGGGCTACGTGCTGGTCTCGGTCCTCGGCGGGGTGCTCGCCGTGGCTGCCGGGGCGCTGGCGGTGCGGGGTCGCGCCGGGTGACGCCGCTGCTGGTGGTGGCCGGCGCGCTGGCCGGTGCCCCGCTGCGGCTGCTGGTCATCCGGCTGGCCGCGCGCGGCGGGCGGGACCCGGCGTGGGGGACGCTGGCCGTCAACGTCGTCGGCAGCGCGCTGCTCGGCCTGGTGCTCGGGGCCGCCACCGCTCCCCCGGCCGTCGTCGCCCTGGTGGGCACCGGCTTCTGCGGCACGCTGACCACCTTCTCCACGTTCGGCGCCGACGTGCTGCGGATGGTCGAACAGCGGCAGCTCGCCCGGGGCCTGGCCCACCTGGTCGCCTCCGTCGTCCTGGGGGTGGGTGCAGCGGCTGCCGCGTACGCCTGTGCTCGGGCGCTCAGGGGGTCCTGACCTACGCAGTCGACATGCGGTCCGTGCGGAGGTGGTCACGACGCTTTCCGTCGTGCGCGCTTGAGTACGGCACCGCCGCTTCCGAAGGCAGGGCTGATCCTCGACGCGCCGCGCCGAGGCCCAGTCCTCTACCGGGAGCACTCGTGGGTCTGCACCGTCTCAACATCGGCCAGCGTCTCGTCGCCGGCTTCCTCGTCGTGGTCGTCAGCATGATCGCCGTGACCGCGCTGGGTGTCAGCCGCGTGGAACAGGTCAGCGACCGGCTCACCGTCATCAACGACCTCAACAGCGTGAAACAGCGCTACGCGATCAACTTCCGTGGCAGCGTCCACGACCGCGCGATCGCCCTGCGCGACGTCGTCCTCGCCGGCACCCCGGCCGAGGTGCAGGCCGAGATCGACCTCATCGACGAGCTGGCGGAGAAGTACAGCGACTCGGCCGCTCCGCTGGCCGAGATCTTCGCCGACGACACACGGGTGGACGACGCGGAGCGGGCCGCCTACGCCGACATCCAGACGATCGAGGAGGAGACGCTCCCGGTCGTCCAGCGGGTCATCGAGCTGCGCACGGCCGGCGACACGCAACAGGCCCTGAGTCTGCTCATGACCCAGGCCAAGCCGCAGTTCATCGAGTGGCTGCGGACCATCAACGTCCTCATCGACCTCGAGGAGGCCAAGAACCAGGCCGAGGGCGCGGAGGCCCGGGGCGTCGCCGACGGGTTCCTGCTCGTCATGGTGCTGCTGTGCGCCTCCGCCACGGGGCTCGCCGTCGTCGTGGCCTGGCGGATCGCCCGCAGCATCACCCGCCCGATGGCCGAGGCCGTGGACGTCTTCGCGGCGGTGGCGGACGGCGACCTGACCCAGCGGCTCGACGTCGCGGCCAAGGACGGCCTCGGTGAGCTGGGTCTCCACGCGAACGAGGCGCTGGCCCGGCTCGGCGAGGCGATGAGCGCGGTCGCGGACAGCGCCGGCGAACTGGTGGCCACCAGCGACCGGGTCGGCGGGGTGTCGCGGCGGATCGCGGCGGACGCCGAGGAGTCGTCGGCGCAGGCCAGCGTGGTCGCCGGCGCGGCCGAGGAGGTCTCCCGCAACGTGCAGACGGTCGCGGCAGCGAGCGAGGAGATGGGCGTCTCCATCCGGGAGATCTCCCACAACGCCAACGAGGCGGCGCAGGTGGTCGGCCGGGCGGTGGCGGCGGCGGAGACGACGAATGCGACGGTGACCAAGCTCGGCGACTCCTCCCGGGAGATCGGCGACGTCGTCAAGGTCATCTCCAGCATCGCCGAGCAGACCAACCTGCTGGCCCTCAACGCCACCATCGAGGCCGCGCGCGCCGGGGAGGTCGGCAAGGGCTTCGCCGTGGTCGCCAACGAGGTCAAGGAGCTGGCCCAGGAGACGGCCCGGGCCACGGAGGACATCTCCCGCCGGGTGGAGGCCATCCAGGCCGACACGGCCAGCGCGGTCGGCGCCATCGAGGAGGTCTCCTCGATCATCGGCCGCATCAACGACTACCAGACCTCCATCGCCGCTGCGGTGGAGCAGCAGACGGCGACGACGGCGGAGATGGACCGCAACGTCACCGAGGCGGCCACCGGGTCGGGACAGATCGCCGCGAACATCGCCGGCGTGGCCACGGCCGCACGGTCGACGACGGAGTCGGTGACCGAGTCCCAGCAGGCGGCGGCACAGCTGGCCGAGGTGTCTGCGCGCATGCAGCAGTTGACCGCTCAGTTCCGGATGTGACGACGTCCCCGGGAGACCGGGGACCACGCCGGTGGGGCCCGGCCGGAGCGATCTCCGGCCGGGGCCCGTCCGTGCCCGGGCCGACGATCGGACGCGGCTCCCGGGAGCGGTGACCGCCGGGGCTCAGTAGGGTCAGGACCGGTATGTCTGGGACAACAGCAGGAGACGAGCGGGCGGACAGCCCCGTCGTCGTGGTGGCCAACCGGCTGCCGGTCGACCAGGTCACCGACCCCGACGGCAGCACCCGCTGGCAGCGCAGCCCGGGCGGCCTGGTGACGGCGTTGGAGCCGTTCGTGGCCGGGCGGGGCGGCGCGTGGGTGGGCTGGTCGGGGTCGGCCGGGGACGCGCCGGAGCCCTTCGAGTCCGGCGGGATGTCGCTGGTGCCGGTGCCGCTCTCCGAGGAGGAGGTCGACCGCTACTACGAGGGCATGTCGAACGCCTCCCTGTGGCCGCTGTACCACGACGTGGTCGAGAAGCCCGAGTACCACCGGACCTGGTGGGACACCTACGTCCAGGTCAACAAGCGCTTCGCCGAGCGTGCCGCGGAGGTGGCCGCCGAGGGCGCGATCGTCTGGGTACACGACTACCAGCTGCAGCTGGTGCCTGCCATGCTCCGCCAGCGGCGTCCCGACCTGACGATCGGCTTCTTCCTGCACATCCCGTTCCCGCCCTACGAGCTGTTCACCCAGCTGCCGTGGCGCTCGGCGATCGTCGAGGGCCTGCTCGGCGCCGACCTGGTCGGCTTCCAGCGGCCCACCGCGGCGACCAACTTCGTCCAGCTCGCCCGGCGGCTGCACGACCTGCCCACCCGCTCCTCCACCGTGGAGTACGACGGCCGGACGGTCACCGCCCGCGCCTTCCCGATCTCCATCGACGTCAAGGCCTTCGAGGAGCTGGCCAGCTCGCCGGAGGTGGTCCAGCGGGCGAAGGAGATCCGCGCCGAGCTGGGCAACCCGGAGAAGATGATCCTGGGTGTGGACCGGCTGGACTACACCAAGGGCATCACCGTCCGGCTCGACGCCTTCCAGGAGCTGCTGGAGGACGGCGTCGTCGAGGTCCCCGACACGGTGATGGTGCAGGTCGCCACGCCCAGCCGTGAGCGGGTCGAGCACTACGTGCACATGCGCGAGACGATCGAGCAGCAGGTCGGGCACATCAACGGCGTCTACGGCACCCTCGGCGGTCCGGCGGTGCACTACATCAACCAGTCGGTGCCCCGCGAGGAGCTGGCCGCCCTCTACCGGGCCGCCGACGTCATGCTCGTCACCCCCTACCGCGACGGCATGAACCTGGTCGCCAAGGAGTACGTCGCCGCCCGCAGCGACCTCGGCGGGGCCCTGGTGCTCTCGGAGTTCGCCGGGGCCGCCGCGGAGCTGCGCCAGGCCTTCCTGGTCAACCCGCACGACATCGCCGGGGTCAAGAGCCAGCTGGTGCGGGCGCTGCGGATCGAGCCGGCCGAGGGCGCCAAGCGGATGCGCGCGATGCGCCGTCACCTGGCCAAGAACGACCTCGAGCACTGGGCGAACTCGTTCTTCGACGCGCTGCAGGCGCAGGCGTGACCGGACCCGCGGCGCCAGCTGGCACCTCCGCCGCGGGACTGCCGGCCGAGCTGACCGAGGCGCTGCGGGCGCTGGCCCGCCGGCGACCGCTGCTGGTGGCCAGCGACTACGACGGCGTCCTCGCGCCCCTGGTGGGCGACCCGTCGGCCGCCCACCCCGCGCCCGGGGTCGCCGAGGCGCTGGGCCGGCTCGCCGCCCACGACGACGTCGTGGTGGCCCTGGTGAGCGGCCGCGGCGTCGCCGACCTGCGCACGGTGAGCGGGTTCGAGGGTCCCTACCGCTGGATCGGCAGCCACGGCGCGGAGTACGACGGCCCACTCACCAGCGAGCTCGCCTTGCGCCGCGACACGCTCGCCGAGCGGCTGGCCCCGCTCGTCGCGGCGGTGCCCGGCGCGCTGCTGGAGCAGGCCGATGCCGTCGCGGATCCGTTCCTGACGAAGAAGCCGGGCAAGGAGGTGCTCGAGCTCGCCGTCACCGACGCCGACAAGGGCAGCGCACTGCTCCGGCTGCGGGACGAGCTCGGTGTCGCGGCCGCGGCCTACC
>DASQDP010000216.1:0-3563 GCA_035634095.1 Nocardioidaceae bacterium
CATGGACCTCGACACCCTCGGACGCGAGCACACGCTGGCCACCGCCGTCCGGCGCTACGACGAGTTGCGCAGCCGCGACTCGCTCGCCGACCCCGACGACCCGGACGGCCCCGCCCCGCTGCGGCGGGCCGAGGCCCTCGAGCTCCTGGCGCTGGGTGAGGTCATCGCCCGCAAGGCCGGTCAGGGCAGGCAGCTGACGGTGCGGACGGCGCGGGGTGCCGGCGCCTCCTGGGCCGAGATCGGGCAGTCCCTCGGCACGTCCCGCCAGTCGGCGTGGGAGGCGCACCGCCGCTGGATCGACGGGCAGGTCGCCCAGCGCGGCACCGTCGGCGCCATCGGGTTCGACGAGGACGACGCCGCGGCCGCCCACGCGCTGGCCGGCGATGGCGCCGACTGACCGGGGGACCGTCCAGCCACCCTGCCGTCGATCATGGGGTTGCCGCAGCCTGTGCCGGCGTGTCGGCCCGTGTCGCCTGCAACAACTCCCTGATCAACGGCGGACGGCGGCGGTGACCGGGCGGCTCAGGGGGCCGGGGTGCCGCCGATGTCGTCGAGGTCCTCGAGCTCGCGCGGGCCCAGCACCAGCATCCCGGCGGTCAGGTTCTCCTCCAGGTGGGCCACCGACGAGGTGCCGGGGATGAGCAGCAGATTCGGGCTGCGGGCCAGCAGCCACGCCAGCGCGACCTGCATGGGGGAGGCCTCCAGCCGCCGCGCCACCGTCTCCAGCGCCGCCGACTGCAGCGGGGTGAAGCCGCCGAGCGGGAAGAACGGCACGTAGGCGATGCCCTCGCGGGCGAGCGCGTCGACCATCGGGTCGTCGTCCCGGTGCACCAGGTTGTAGTGGTTCTGCACGCACACGACGCGGGCGATCGACTGGGCCTCGGCCAGCTGCTGGGTGGTCACGTTGCTGACCCCGAGGTGCCGGATCAGGCCCTCGGCCTGCATCGCGGCGAGCGCCTCGAACGGCTCGGCCAGCGACCGCTCGACCGGCTCGGAGAAGCCCGGCATGCGCAGGTTCACGACCTCCATGACGTCCACGCCGAGGTTGCGCAGGTTGTCCTCGACCGCCCGACGCAGCTGCTCCGGCCTCAGCGCCTCGGGCCACTCGCCGGCCGGCGTCCGCTCGGCCCCCACCTTGGTGACGATGGTGAGGTCCTCGGGATAGGGGTGCAGCGCCTCGCGGATGACCTCGTTGGTCGTGTGCGGGCCGTAGTAGTCGCTGGTGTCGATGTGGTCCACGCCGAGCTCGACCGCCCGCCGGAGGACGGCGACGGCGGCAGCGCGGTCGGCCGGCGGGCCCATGACGTGCGGGCCGGCCAGCTGCATGGCGCCGTAGCCGATCCGGTTGACCGGCCGGTCGCCGAGGGGGAACTGCCCGGACCGTTCCGCGGTAGGGGTCGTCATGGTCGGCCCCTACCCCGGCGGTCCGCCGGTCAGGCGGCGGTGCGGCTCTCCACGGGGACGGCCTCGTCGGCAGAGGCGGAGGTGCAGACCGCGGTCCGGTCATGCCGGTCGGCCGTGCGGGCGACGACGGCGATCCCGGTCCCGAGCAGCGCGAGCGCCGCGCCCACCCAGATGGGCGCGGTGTGGCCCAGGCCCGCCGACAGCACCCCCACACCGAGCGCGCCCCCGGGGGCGTCGGCCACGTCGAACGCGCCCTGGCGCCGACACCAGGCTGCCGCCCGCTCGGTGAGGACCGGGTTGACTTAGCCGTACGCGGCGACCGCGCCGAGCACCAGCTGCCCCTGGAGCCGAGGCGGCGCCCCGGGCCGACGTGCCCGGGACGCCGCGTGGGTCTGATCACACGGCGTGGATCAGGGCTTGAGCAGCACCTTCACCGCGCCGTCCTTCTTCTCCCGGAAGTTCGCGTAGGCCTGCGGCGCCTGCTCGAGCGGCACGTGGTGGGTGGCGAAGTCGTCGACGCCCAGCGGGTCGCCCTCGGTGAGGATCGGCAGGATGTCGGGCACCCAGCGCCACACGTTGGCCTGGCCCATGCGCAGCTGGATCTGCTTGTCGAACATCTTGTTCAGCGGCATCGGGTCGCTGGCGCCGCCGTAGACACCCGACAGCGAGATCGTGCCGCCGCGGCGGACGGCCTCGATGGCGGTGTTCAGCGCGGCCAGCCGGTCGACGCCGGCCACCTGCATGACCTTCTCCATGATCGCGTCCGGGACGATCGCCGAGGCCTTCTGCGCCAGCGAGGCGACGGGCGAGCCGTGCGCCTCCATGCCGACGGCGTCGATGACGGCGTCCGGACCGCGGCCGGCGGTGGCGTCGCGGATCGCGCTGACCACGTCGTCCTGGTCGGTGGAGCGGATGACGTTCGTGCCGCGGGCCGCCGCCCGGGCCAGCCGCTCCGGGACGACGTCGGAGGCGTACACGTGCTCGATGCCCAGGTGGTGGGCGATGCGGGTGCACATGTCACCGATCGGGCCCAGACCGAGGACCAGCAGGGTGCCGCCGGGCGGTGTCGCGGCGTACTGGACGGCCTGCCATGCGGTGGGCAGCACGTCGGAGAGGTAGACGAACCGGTCGTCGGGCAGGCCCTCGGGCACCCTGATCGGCAGCGTGTTGCCGAACGGGACCCGCAGGTACTCGGCCTGTCCACCGGGGACCTGGCCGTAGAGCTTGGTGTAGCCGAACAGCGAGGCGCCGTAGCCCTGCTCGCGGTTCTGCGTGGTCTCGCACTGCGACTGCAGGCCCTGCGAGCACATCCAGCAGGTGCCGCAGGAGATGTTGAAGGGGACGACGACCCGGTCACCGGGCTTGACCGCGCTGACCTCCCGGCCGACCTCGCGAACGACGCCCATCGGCTCGTGACCCATCACGTCGCCCACCGTCATGAACGGCGCCATGACCTCGATGAGGTGCAGGTCCGATCCGCAGATGCCGCTGGAGGTGACCTCGACGACGACGTCCGTCGGGTCCTGGATCGTGGGGTCGGGCACGGTGTCCACCCGGACGTCGGCTCGGCCGTGCCAGGTCACTGCGCGCATGGTGGGTGGGCTCCTCGGGAGGGCGTCGAGAGACTGGGACGAGGGCCTCCTGCCCCACCGTGAGGTGTATCGCCCCTCAGCTCGGCCGGACGCGGCGTGTCCCGCACCCTGCGTCAGATGGTCTCGACGCACCGTCGAACGACAGCCGTGCAGTTCGGTGACGGCAGTCACCGTAGCGGCCTCCGTGCCCCCCACTTCCAGGTCACGTTTTGGTCACGATGTGTTTACATGGTTCTCGTCCGCTTCGCCCGGACGCCGCACGACGACCCCCGTCCCCTCCGGAAGCCAGGTGTATGTCCGAGCTCCACCACGACCGTCTCCTCGCCGATCGCCAGACGGCCCGGCACACCGTCCCGACGCAGCGCACGGGGGTCGCGCATCCGTCGGGCACCACCACTCCCGAGCAGCCCCGGCTGCCCGAGGTCGCCGACCTCGCCGACCTCACCGGGCAGGCCGAGGCCACGGCACGCGCCGGCATCGAGGACGTCGCGGGGGAGTTCCGCCCGGTCGCGGCCGCCCGGCTCCTCACGGGTGTACGGCGGGACCGCCGCAGGTCCGGACCGCCCG